>JBKJJE010000126.1:0-6956 GCA_046598075.1 Stagnimonas sp. | reverse complement strand
GGAAAGTGCGACTTGCAGTAGGCGAGCACCCCGACATGGTCGAAGCTGATGCGCGGAATCTTGAGGCGTTGCGCAGCCTTGTGGCACCAGGCTTCGGAATCGCTGATGACCAGCTGGATGCCACGCCGCAGGAACTCCCGCTCGACCTGCTCCATGCCGTGCCCTTGCAGCATCAGGTCGGCGATCGGCGACAGGTTTTCGATGACGGTCTTCACCGTCGAATGCCGGCCGCTGGCGTTGTAGCGGTAGCCCACCATGGGGATGCGCACTGTGGGGAACTTCGGCGCCAGCACCTCGTAGGCATCGCCGGCCGTGAACACGGTGATTTCGTGGTCCTGCATCAGCGCGGGCAGCACGCTCAGGGTCCGCATCGCGTGGCCGCGCCCGTATCCCATCACGCCGTAGGCAATCCGCATGGCATCACTCCTGTGGGTGGCGATGGCGCGCAGTATTGCGGGACGGCTTAACGCGCGCGTGTCGGTTTGGCGTCAGTCCCGTGACAGCGGCTCGCGGGTAAAAACCACTGCATGCGCGGCCGAGGGCCGCCTCCTGCTCTATCATGCGCGCAGGGCATTTGGCCCGGCATTTGCAAACAACAGTCCCGTGAACTTCGCTGACCCTGATCTCTGGCTCGCCCTCATCACCCTCACCGCGCTGGAGATCGTGCTGGGTGTCGACAACATCATTTTCCTGTCGATCATGGCCGCCAAGCTGCCGCCCCATCAACAGGCGCGGGCTCGCACCATCGGTCTGGCCGGGGCGATGGGCACCCGCATCCTGCTGCTGGTGTCGCTGGCGTGGATCGCCAAACTGGTCGCGCCATTGTTCAACCTCGGAGATTTCGGGGTTTCCGGCCGTGATCTCATCCTGTTCTTCGGCGGCATCTTCCTGGTCTGGAAGGCGGCGGTGGAAATCCGCGAGATGCTCGAAGGTGCCGAGCACGGTGACGAGGACTCCACCGGGGACGGCAAAACTGGGATCAGCTTCATGAGCGTGATCGTGCAGATCATGATCCTTGACATCGTCTTCTCGCTGGACTCGGTGATCACCGCCGTCGGCATGACCGACAACCTGCCGGTGATGATCACCGCGATTGTCATCGCGGTGATCTCGATGATGTTTTTCGCCGGCCCACTGGGCCGCTTCGTCGAGGCCAATCCCACCATCAAGATGCTGGCGCTCGCGTTTCTGGTGATGATCGGCTTCGTGCTGATCGCAGAAGGCCTGCATCAGCACTTCTCGAAGAACTATGTCTACGTGGCCATGGGGTTCTCAGTGGCCGTGGAGTTGCTCAACCTCAGGATGCGCCGGGCAATGATCAGGTCGGGACTTGCAGGTGAACGATCGCTTGAATGAACTTCTGCCGGTCTGCCTGCCTTCGGCAACCTTCCGATTGCCGCCGCCAGTGACCGGCAGCGGCCTCGCCTTTGAACCGGCAGGATCAGCCTTCCGTCGGGATCAGCGCGGTCGCTCCGGCCTGGCCAGCACACTGCAGACGCCACGTTCTTTGCGGCCGAGGCCGCGACGTGACAACCCGCTGCTTGCGCTGACGGCAGGCAAGTCCAGCCAGCGAGCCCCTTGAATCAGCAGCAGGATGGAACCCACGAGTCGATATGATTTTTGAACCGGAGTTGAGCAGGAGCTTGGAGGCCGGCCTTGGCGAAAGTCTGCCGGCAAGAGAGTCCGTGGCGTTTTCGGAAGTCCGCAAGACCACCATCCTGGTGGTGTCCGAATCCGGTGCGCACATCGAGACCGTGCGCTCCATCATCGCCCGCCTGCAAAGCAACGCACTGGTCATCGGCAGTGTCGAGCTGAGTGCGGTAGTGGAGTTTCTCGACCCGCCGCCGGAGCTGATTCTCTACAGTGCCGCCGACGATGATTTCGACGCCGCCGCCGTCTGCCGCCGCCTGCAGGCCAATCTGCGGACGCGCTTCGTGCCAGTGCTGTTTTTCAACGCGCCCGCCGATTCCGCCCAGGAGCTGGCGGCGTTCGATGCCGGCGCACAGGACTACCTGCGCATGCCCTTCGATGCGGCCGTGACTTTCGCCCGGCTGCGCCTGCACCAGCAGCTGTACGTGCAGAAGCGCCAGCTGGCCGCGCTGATCCAGACCCGCACCCGGGAGGTCGCCGCCGCCAACACCGAACTGGTCAAACGCCTGCGTGCCGCCGCCGAGTTCAAGGACGACGAGACCGGCAGCCACATCGAGCGGATGGCTCGCAGCGCCCAGTTATTGGCCCGTGCCGCGGGCCTCTCCGAGGCCGAGGCCGAACTGGTATTGCTGGCGGCACCGATGCACGATGTCGGCAAGATCGGCATCCCCGATCGCATCCTGCTGAAGCCGACGCCGCTGACTCCCGACGAATGGCGGGTGATGCGCATGCACCCCGGCATCGGCGCCGGCATCATCGGCAAACACGACGCGCCGGTGCTCAAGATTTCCCGCCGCATTGCCCTCACCCACCACGAGAAATGGGATGGCAGCGGCTATCCGCGCGGCCTCAAGGGCGAGGAAATCCCGCTGGTCGGCCGCATCGTCGCCCTTGCGGACGTGTTCGACGCGCTGACCAGCGAGCGGCCATTCAAACCCGCCTGGCCAGTCGAGAACGCGGTCGCCTACATCCGCGAGCAGGCCGGCAAGCACTTCGATCCGCGTCTGGCGGAGCTGTTCCTCGAACTGATGCCGGAAATCCTCAAGATCAGGGCAGAGAATCCCGAGCGGCCGTCGGTACAGTTCGACGCACGCTCCCGCATGAGCGAAACGCTGATCTAGTCCTCTAGCGGGGCAGCGTTTCCGGAGTCGGCTCGACATCGGGCTTCAGGCCGCTTTTGCGCAGGATGAAATCCTTGCTGTAGCGCATCACGTCCGACTGTCCCTGCAAGGCGGTCGACAGCGTGGCAACAATCCAGCTGTGGCTGAGCTTGGGGTAGAAAACCGTCTCCACCGGACCGCCAGCGGCACGGATCTTGTTGGCGAGGTTGCGGGTGTTCTTGGGGAACACTGCAGTGTCGTCGTCGCCGTGCATCAGCAGCATCGGCGGGTTCTGGCCGTCGACATGGTTGATCGGCTGGGTGGCTGGATAACGATCAGGCGGACCGAACATGTCCTTGATGTCGTCGTCGGTGAACGGCAGAAAATCGTAGGGACCGGCCAGCCCGATCATTCCTTTCAGCCATTGCCGGGAACCGCCGACCGCCTTCAAATACGACTCGTCGGTCGCCAGCATCGCGGCGTTGTAGGCACCGGCGCTGTGACCCATCAGGAACAGGCGGTTGAGGTCGCCGCCATAACGCGCGGCATTGTCGCGCGCCCAGCGCACCGCCTTGGCGGAGTCCTCGACGAAGGCGGGAAACTTCACCCGGGGATACAGGCGGTAGTCCGGTACCACGGCGACGAAGCCCTGCTTGGCGAGTGCTGCACCGGCAAACTCGTAGAGGTCCTTGCTGCCCTCGCTCCAGCGGCCGCCGTAGAAAAACACCACCATCGGCGCGTTGGCCGCCCCGGTGGGGGTGTAGACATCGGCCTTCAAGCCGGTGACGTCGTCGAAAACGATGTTGCTGGCACGGCTGTAGCCAGTGCCCAGGGTCATGGTATTCAGCAGTTTCTGCCCGGAACAGCCAGACAGAAGACCCGTCATCAACGGGATCAGGCTAATCTTCAGCGTCATCTTCAGCCACCGGTTCAGTGCCACGGTTCATCTCCAAGTGAGGCGCGCCAGGTCATTACGTTCACCTTCAGCTCGCCGATGCCCAGCACATGCAAAAAAAAGCCCCTCGTTGCCGAAGGGCTTAAGCGGAACAGTCAAAACCGTCTGGGGAGACGGTGGGGATGAATGCCTTGGGGAGGGCGTTGAGACTGTTCCGAAGGGAGCCAATAGCTTAAACCAGAAGTTGCCCTGATAAAGTGTTTTTGTAGCTCTGATAAGGCTTGGCTGGACGATGACCCGGCTGCATTCAATTTTCAGCGGCGACCAGTAAATCTCGGGTCTCTGAATGCGGCATGAACTGGGCTTTTTTCCCCTGGATGCTGCGGGCGATGCGGTTCAACCATCTGTTTATGTTTGCCTTCTGATGAAACGTCGCGCCAGCGCGAAAAGCCGGAGCAACTCCCGCCCCGATTGGCGCGAGGTCGCTGCATCTGCACATTATCCGGACGCCGAAAACTGCCCGGAGAGCCTTGTGCTTTGACTACCGGTCACCATGATTCAAGCACCTATGTTCCCACCAGCACCCGGCACCGCCATGCTCTTTTTCCCCCGTTTTTCGACCCTCAGGCCTGACAGCACGCTGTCCTCTCTGGAGGCGGTGCTGTCTGACAATCGCAGTCGGCTGGAGACTCTGCTGAAGCAGGACGATCCCAGCTGGCAGACCCTGATCGAACCGATGGAAGTGATGAGCGACGCTCTCGGTCACAGCTGGGGGCCCCTCTCCCACCTGTTTGGCGTCTGGAGCACCCCGGAGTGGCGCGCCGCCTACAACAGCGCCTTGCCGAAAATCACTGAATATGGCGTCGAAGTGTCGCAGAACGAGTCTCTGTTCCGTGCCTATCAGCACATCGCCGCCAGCCCTGCGTTTGCAGGGTTCAGCGCCAGCCGCAGGAAACTGGTGCAGGACGCGCTGCGGGATTTTCATCTCTCCGGCATTGCCCTGCCCGCCGGGCAGAAGGCGAACTTCAAGGCCTTGTCGCTGCGCCTGTCGGAGCTGCAGGCCAAGTTCGAGGAAAACGTGATGGACGGCGCGCAGGCCTACAGCCATCACCTGACGCAGGCTGGCGAGCTGGCGGGCATGACCTCCAGCGCGATCGCTGCGGCGCACGAAAAAGCCAGGGCCAGGAATCTCGATGGCTGGCTGCTGACGCTGGATTATCCAAGCTATGACGCCGTCATCACCCGCGCCGACAACCGCGCCCTGCGCGAGCGGCTCTATACCGCCTACGCCACCCGCGCGAGCGACACCGGGCCGCACGACAAGGCGTACGACAACAGCGCCCTGATGGCAGAAATCCTCAGCACGCGTCACCAACTGGCCGGCTTGCTGGGCTTTGCCAACTTTGCCGAACTCTCGTTCGCGACCAAGATGGCCGAATCCCCGGCCGCCGTTGAAACCTTCTTGCTGGAACTGGCCACGCGCGCCAGACCACGCGCCGAGGCCGAGCTGGCCGCGCTGCGGTTGCTGGCGGCAGCCGACGGCGTAAGCGATCTGCAGCCTTGGGATGTGCCGTACTACAGCGAAAAGCTGCGCGAGCAGACGCTAGGCCTGACTGACGAGGCGCTGCGTCCGTACTTCCCCTTTCCGCAGGTTTTGCAGGGCCTTTTCGATCTGGCACTGCATCTGTTCGGCGTGCGCATCGAGTCGCTGCCGGGTGTCGAGACCTGGCACCCGGAAGTGTCCGTCTATGTGCTCAAGGATGCTGAAGGTCGCGACACCGGGGCGTTCTACCTCGACCCATACTCGCGCCCGGAAACCAAGCGGGGCGGCGCCTGGATGGACGAATGCGCAGGCCGTCGCAAGCTTGACCAGGGCCTGCAGCTGCCAGTGGCTTATCTGGTCTGCAACTTCACGCCGCCGGCTGCCGGCCAGCCGGCCCTGCTGACCCACGATGAGGTCATTACCCTGTTCCACGAGTTCGGCCACGGCCTGCACCATCTGCTGACACAGGTGGACGAAGGGGCGCTGGCCGGCATTCGCGGCGTCGAGTGGGATGCCGTCGAACTGCCCAGCCAGTTCATGGAGAACTGGTGCTACGAGCCAAGCACCCTCAAATTGTTTGCGCGCCACTGGCAGACTGGCGCCGCCATGCCGGATGAGATGATCGAACAGCTGCGCCAGGATCGGCAGTTCCAGTCGGGGCTGGCGACGCTGCGGCAGGTGGAGTTTTCGCTGTTCGACCTCTGCCTGCACCGGGATTTTGATCCCTCGCAGGGCGCCCTGATCCTCGACACCCTGATGGCGGTGCGCCAGCAGGTGGCGGTGCTGCATCCACCGGCATTCAACCGGATGCCCTGGAGTTTTGGCCATATCTTTGCCGGCGGATATTCCGCCGGTTATTACAGTTATAAATGGGCCGAGGTATTGTCGTCGGATGCCTTTGCCGCATTCGAGGAATCAGGATTCACTCAGGAGACCGGCATTCAATTCAGGGATTCGATATTGGCTGCCGGTGGCTCGCGCCCGGCAATGGAGAGTTTTATCGAGTTCAGGCGGCGCAAACCCGAGGTCGATGCGCTGTTGCGCCATTCAGGCCTGACCGGCACTCCGAATCAAGGACGCATCTGAATAATTGCAGAATGGTTGATTTACAAAAAAACCAAGTCAGAATGATGCTGCCGATAAAGGCTTTTTCCAGATTCACAACAAAATGACGGAACTCTCCAAACTCTCGCTCGATGAACTGCTCTCCCTCCAGCACCGCGCTGCGGCCGAGGTTGAAACCCGCCAGTCGGCCGAAAAGGACCAGGCCAAGCAGGACATTCTCGCCATTGCCCGCAAATATGGCCTGGAGGTCAGGTTTGCCGGCGCCAGCGCCGCGGCACCCAAGGCGGCCAAGACCAAGCGCGGCAGCGTGGCGCCGAAGTACCGTCATCCCCAGAACAGCGCCCTAACTTGGACGGGCCGCGGCCGCTCGCCGATCTGGGTTGCCGAATGGAAAGCCAAGCACGGCTCGCTGGCAGGAATCACCATCTGATCGGTTGGTCCACAAATAAAAAACCGCGCCTCAAGCGCGGTTTTTTTTGCAGCGTACTAATCGATACCGAACCCGAATACCGGCTACTCGCTTTGTTTGCGAGCCCCACTGCCGTGGGGCCCTAGCAAGCGGCTCGCAGCCTTAATTGCGCTTCATCGAATCAAAGAAATCGCCATTGGTCTTGGTCATCCGCAGACGGTCAAACAGCAATTCCATGGCCGCCAGTTCGTCCATCGAATGCAGCAGCTTGCGCAGAATCCAGACCTTGCTGAG
>JBKJJE010000054.1:0-10947 GCA_046598075.1 Stagnimonas sp. | reverse complement strand
GTCGGTGCCGGTGCCGGCCTGCCCTGCATCCCGCTCGCCATCACGGCACCCGCGCTGCATTTCACCGGCCTCGACAGCAACGGCAAGAAAGCGCGCTTCATGCGCCATGCGCAGCGCAGCCTCGGTCTCGCCAATTTCGAGGTGATCGAAGGCCGGGTCGAAGCCCTGCCGGCGGGCGCGGACTTCGATCTCGTCACCAGCCGCGCCTTCGCCAGTCTGGGCGATTTCTTCAGCCACACCCGGCATCTGCTGGCGGCCGATGGCGTCTGGATGGCGATGAAGGGCAAACTAGATGCACAAGAACAGGCCGCCATCCCGGCGGATGTCGAGATTGTCGCGGTGCACGCTCTGCGTGTGCCGGGATTGAACGAAGCGCGACACGCAGTGATCGCCAGAGCCAAAAAATGACCCGCATCATTGCTGTTGCCAATCAGAAAGGCGGAGTGGGCAAGACCACCACCGCCGTCAACCTCGCCGCCAGCCTCGCCGCCGCCAAGCGCCGCGTGCTGCTGGTGGACCTGGACTCGCAGGGCAACGCCACCATGGGTGTGGGCGTGGATAAAAACGCGCTGCGCCTCACTGCCCGTGACGTGCTGCTGGAAAAAGCCCGGCCGGAGGCGGTGATCCAGCACCTGCCTGCCTTCAATCTCTGGCTGATGCCCGCAAACTTGGACATGACCGAGGCCGAGATCAAGCTGCGCGAGCAGCCGGTCGGCGACTTTGCCCTGAAGAGCGTGCTGGCCGACATTGCCGACCAATACGACTATGTGCTGATCGACTGCCCGCCGGCACTCAGCAAGCTCACCATCAACGCCCTGGTCGCCGCTGATGGCGTGCTGATCCCCATGCAGTGCGAGTATTACGCGCTGGAGGGCCTGGCAGCCCTCTCCGACACCATCGGCAAGATCCGCAAGGCTATCAATCACAAGCTCGACATCGAAGGGGTGCTGCGGACCATGTACGACCCGCGCAACAACCTCACCAATGAGGTGTCGGCACAGCTCACCCAGCACTACGGCGACAAGGTCTACCGCACCATCATCCCGCGCAACGTGCGGCTGGCCGAAGCGCCCAGCTACGGACAGCCGATCATCGCCTACGATGCGCTGTCCGCTGGAGCCAAGGCCTACCTGGCGCTGGCTGGCGAGGTGCTGCGGCGGCATGATTGCGGCCAATTGAAGTTGGCCTAGGACGAACTATGTCAGTCAAAAAACGGGGTCTGGGCCGCGGTCTCGATGCCTTGCTGGGTTCGGCAGGCAGCGCCACCGAAGTCGAATCCGCCGATCTGCTGAAAGAGCTGCCGCTGTCGCAACTGATGGCGGGCAAGCACCAGCCGCGCCGCCATTTTGATGAGGCGGCACTCGCGGAGCTGACCGAGTCGATCAAGGCGCAGGGCGTGGTGCAGCCCATCGTGGTGCGGCCGGCCGGCATCGATCGCTATGAGATCGTCGCTGGCGAGCGGCGCTGGCGGGCGGCGCAGGCCGCCGGCCTGAGGACGATCCCGGTGGTGATCCGCGAGCTCGACGAACGGGCGGCGATGGCAATAGCACTGGTGGAGAACATCCAGCGTGCCGACCTCAATGCGCTGGAAGAGGCCGAAGCCCTGAAGCGGCTGATCGACGAATGCGGACTGACCCATGAAGCCTGCGCGACCGCGGTGGGTAAGTCGCGCGCTGCGGTGAGCAATCTGCTGCGGCTGATTGATCTCGAAACCGAGCCGCAGGCGCTGCTGCGCAGCGGGCAACTGTCGTTCGGGCATGCCAAGGTATTGCTGGCGGTGGCGGGCGCACGGCAGGTGCAGCTCGCCAGGCTGGTAGTGCAGCAGCAGCTGTCGGTGCGGCAACTGGAAGCGATGGTGCATGCCGAGCCGAGGGCATCCGCCCGCAAACCGGCGCTGTCGGTGCCGCTGGAAGCGGAGCTGGCGGGCAGGTGGGGCCTGGCCGTGAAGCTGCGCCAGGGCGAGCGGGGTGCAGGCACGCTGACATTCGCGTTCAAATCCAGAAACGATCTCGACCGCATGCTCGCGGCCCTGCGCTGAACCGGAAACCAAGATGCCAACTGCCCTCATCACCGGTGCCTCCTCCGGCATCGGCGCGACGTTTGCCGAAGCCCTAGCCGAACGCGGCCACGACCTGATTCTGGTTGCCCGAAGCAAGGACAAGCTAGACGCGCTGGCGGCGAAACTGCATGCCGATAGCGGGCGACAGGTGACGGTGATCACCGCCGACCTGGGCCTGCCGGGCAGCGGCGCGGCGCTGGCGACGAAAGTCGCCAGTCTCAAGCTCGACGTCGATCTGCTGGTCAACAACGCCGGCTTCGGCTCGGCAGGCGCCTTCGCCAGGCAGCAGGCAGCACGCGATGCCGAGATGATCGCGCTCAACTGCGCAGCGGTGGTCGATATCGCCCACGCGTTTCTGCCGGCAATGCTCGAACGCGGCCGCGGCGGCATCATCAATGTCGCCTCGCTGGGCGGGTTTCAGCCCTTGCCGTTCATGGCGGTGTATGGCGCCAGCAAGGCTTTCGTGCTGTCGTTTACCGAAGGCCTGTGGGCGGAACTGCGCGGCTCCGGGGTGCAGGTGACGGCGCTCTGTCCCGGCCCGGTGGATACGCCGTTCTTCGAGGCCACCGGCAGCGAGGGTTTGCGCAACAGCGTGCCGAAGCCCTTCATGATGCAGGTGCGGCCGGTGGTGGATGCGGCACTGGCGGGACTGGAAGCGGGTCGTCCGGTGGTGGTGCCGGGCGCCTCCAGCAAGCTGCTCAGCCTCTTTCCGCGACTGCTGCCACGCAGCTTCATGGCCCGGGTTTCGGCTCGCGTGGTGGGCCGATAAACCCGCTGGCGGCCGCAGGCGGGAGCATGCCAGGCAGCACCACATCGTAACTTAATGCTTGATGAAAACCGGCATCGGCGTTTACAATCGCTGTGATTGATGCACTGCACAACGGTCGCCTGACGGGACAATGAGTTCGATGGCCAGTTACATGGACCTACGCCTTGTCGCCAGACTGTCTACTGCGCCTTTGCTGATGGCTATTGCGGGTGCGGCAGTTGCGTTCATCCTGGCGGGCTTCGCCAGTGCTTTGGGGTTTGCCGGTGGTGCACTGCTGATCGCGGTCGCAGCGCTGGTCTCCGGCGGTTTTTATGCAAGGGTGCAGTCGTTGAATGCAGGTCGGGTGCTGATCCGGCTTGCCATCGCGTCGGCACTCAAATGGATTGTGGTGATGGGCGGCGCTGCATTGGCGCTCATACAGGGTGGGTTGCCACCAGCGGCTTTTACCTGCGGGGTTATCGCAGGGCTGGTATCGACACTGTTTAATTGGGGTCAGAGTTCAACGGGCGCATCGACATCGTGAGCAGCGAAGCAGCGACAGAAGCCGGAGGCGGTGGCCTCACCGAATACATCCAGCATCATCTGCAGCACAACGTGCAGCAGATCGCCGGGTACTCGTTCAATATCGACTCGCTGATCGTCGGCTTCGTCACCGGTCTGGGCATCCTGCTGTGGTTCTGGAGTGTGGCGCGCAAGGCCTCTGCCGGGGTGCCTACCCGCACCCAAGCCTTTGTCGAGCTCGCCATCGAGTTCGTCGATGGTCAGGTAAAGGACAGCTTCACCGGCGATCGCCGCTTCATAGCACCCCTGGCACTCACCATCTTCCTGTGGGTGTTCGTGATGAACGCCATGGACCTGCTGCCGCTCGATCTCATCAGCGGCATCGTCACCAATGTCGCAGGCCACGAGGCAGCGCATCATTTCTACTTCCGCAGCGTGCCGACCGCCGATATCAACACTACCTTCGCCATGGCGCTGGTGATCTTCGCGCTCATCATCTATTACTCGATCAAGGTGAAGGGCGGCTTGGGCTTTATCGCCGAGCTGTTCACCGCACCGTTCCACGCCCACGGCATCGTCGGCAAGGTGTTGCTGGCCGTCCCCAATTTCTTCTTGAACGTTGTCGAATATCTCGCCAAGCCGGTTTCGCTCGGCATGCGACTGTTCGGCAACATGTATGCGGGCGAGCTGGTGTTCATGCTCATTGCAGGCCTGATGGCTGCATCGACCTTGAGCTTCATCCCTGCCGTGCTGCTCAACGCCGGCTGGGCGATCTTCCACATCCTGATCATCGGCCTGCAGGCCTTCATCTTCATGGTGCTCACCGTCGTCTACATCTCGATGGCGCACGAGAAGCACTAGTTTTAAGCAGCAAAACTTTCCTTTCACCCCAACAGTAAAAACGGAGTCAGCAATGGAGTTCATCGCACAAATTCAGGCCTTCACCGCGCTCGGCGTCGGTCTCATCATCGGCCTCGGTGCAATGGGTGCCTGTATCGGTATCGGCATCATGGGTTCCAAGTTTCTCGAAGCCGCTGCCCGCCAGCCGGAACTGATCCCGCAGCTCTCGGGCCGCATGTTCCTGCTCGCCGGTCTGATCGACGCGGCTTACCTGATCGGCGTCGCGCTGGCCATGTTCTTCGGTATCGCCAACCCGCTGCTCGCCGCCCTCAAGGGTTAATTCAGTCCGCATAGTGGGCCGCGTCTTCTTGCGGCCCATCTGGATACAGCTATGAATGTCAACGCCACCCTGTTCGGCCAGATGCTTGCCTTCGGCATTCTCATCTGGTTCACCATGAAGTTTGTCTGGCCGCCGCTGCTGGCTGCCATCGATGAACGCCGCAAGACCATTGCTGATGGTCTGGCCGCTGCCGATCGCGCGACCGCTTCGCTGAAAGATGCCTCTGCCAAATCGGACGAGGAGCTGAAAGCTGCGCGTCAGCAAGCCGCTGAGATCATCGCCGGCGCCAACAGGCAGGCCGCGCAGCTGGTCGAATCCGCCAAAGAGCACGCTGGCTTCGAGGCCGAGCGCATCCGCGCGAGCGCCAAGGGCGAGCTCGACCGCGAAGTGGCCGTGGCCCGCGAAGTGCTGAAAGACAAGGTGGGCGAGCTTGCCGTGTTGGGCGCTTCCACCATTCTGAAGCGCGAAGTCGATGCCAAGGCGCACGCCGATCTCATCGGCGAACTCGCCGCGCGCATCTAAGGCGCTGCTCGCTCATGGCTGAAATCTCCACCCTCGCACGGCCCTACGCCAAGGCAGTCTTTGAACTGGCGCAAGCCAGCCAGAGCTTTGCTGCCTGGTCGAAGCAGCTGGCTGCGATTGCCGAGGCGGTTGCGGTGCCGGAGATGGCGAAAGCCATCCATGCGCCCGGCGTCAGTAAGAGCGAAATCGCGACCGTGCTGATCGACCTGCTGAAAGGCGCGCTCGATGCGCAGGGCCAGTCACTGGTCAAGCTCCTGGCAGAGAACGGTCGTCTCGAAGCCGTGGCATCGCTCGTCACGCAATACGAGTCGCTGCGTGCCGAAGCTGAAACCCGCGTGCTGGTCGAGATCACCACGGCAGCCGCCGTCGGCGATGCCCAAAAAACCGCGCTGTCAGCCGCCGTCACCAAAAAGCTCAACCGTGCCGTGGACATCAACTGGGCCATCGACGCCTCGCTGATCACCGGCGCGCGTATCAAGGCTGGCGATCTGGTGATCGACGGCTCTGCAGCTGGCGAGCTTCAACGTCTCAAAGCGGCACTCCTGCGCTAGTTAGCTAGCCACAGACACAGCAACGAATCGAAGAACAAGAGAACTAGACATGCAGCTCAACCCTTCCGAAATCAGCGACCTGCTCAAGGCCCGCATCCACAACTTTGATGCCGGCGCCGAATCGCGCAACACCGGCACCATCGTGTCCCTGCAGGACGGCATCGTGCGCGTGCACGGCCTGTCCGATGCGCAGTACGGTGAAATGCTGGAGTTCCCCGGCAACACCTTCGGCCTCGCACTCAACCTTGAGCGTGACTCCGTCGGCGCCGTGGTGCTCGGCGACTACAAGCATCTGTCGGAAGGCGACATCGTCAAGACGACGGGTCGCATTCTCGAAGTGCCGGTCGGCAAGGCCATGCTCGGCCGCGTGGTGGATGCGCTCGGCGCACCTATCGACGGCAAGGGCCCGATCAATGCCGAAGAGCGCGCTCCGGTGGAGAAAGTGGCTCCCGGCGTGATCTGGCGCAAGTCGGTCGACCAGCCCGTGCAGTTCGGCGTGAAGTCAGTCGATGCGATGGTGCCTGTCGGCCGTGGCCAGCGCGAGCTGATCATCGGTGACCGCCAAACCGGCAAGACCGCGCTCGCCATCGACGCGATCATCAACCAGAAGGGCAAGGACGTGTTCTGCGTCTATGTCGCCGTCGGCCAGAAGGCCTCGTCGATTGCCAACACCGTGCGCAAGCTCGAAGAAACGGGTGCTATGGCCTTCACGGTCGTCGTCTCGGCCGCTGCCGCCGAGTCGCCTGCCCTGCAATATCTCGCACCGTATTCCGGCTGCGCGATGGGCGAGTACTTCCGCGATAACGGTATGGACGCACTGATCGTCTATGACGATCTGTCCAAGCAGGCCGTGGCCTACCGTCAGGTATCGCTGCTCTTGAAGCGCCCGCCGGGCCGCGAGGCTTACCCTGGCGACGTCTTTTATCTCCACAGCCGCTTGCTGGAGCGCGCCGCGCGCGTCAACGAGGAATACGTCACCAAGCACACCAAGGGCAAAGTGACCGGCAAGACCGGCTCGCTCACCGCGCTGCCGATCATCGAAACCCAGGCCGGTGACGTCTCTGCTTTCGTGCCGACCAACGTGATCTCGATCACCGACGGTCAGATCTTTCTGGAAACCGATCTGTTCAACGCCGGTATCCGCCCCGCCATGAACGCCGGCATCTCGGTGTCGCGCGTCGGTGGTTCGGCCCAGACCAAGGTCATCAAGAAGCTCTCCGGCTCGATTCGTATCTCGCTCGCGCAGTATCGCGAGCTGGCGGCTTTCGCTCAGTTTGCGTCCGACCTCGACGAGGCCACCCGCAAGCAGCTGGAGCGCGGCCAGCGCGTCACCGAGCTGATGAAGCAGAAGCAGTATTCGCCGCTTTCCGTCGCCCACATGGCGGCATCGATCTACGCGGTGAACGAAGGCTTCATGGATGACATCCCGGTTGCCAAGGTGTTGGCGTTCGAGGCCGGCATGCACCAGTTCCTCGACTCCGCGCACGGCGAGCTGATCAGCAAGATCAATGAGAAGGGCGACTGGAACAACGATCTCGAAGCGGCTCTGAAAGCCGGTATCACCGCTTTCAAGAAGCAGTTCGCGGTCTAACCCAAGCGCACTAGGAAAGGGCAAGCCCGATGGCAGGCGCAAAGGAAATTCGCACCAAGATCAAAAGCGTGAAGTCGACGCAGAAGATCACCAAGGCGATGGAAAAAGTGGCGACCTCGAAAATGCGCAAGGCGCAGGTTCGCATGGCGCAGGCGCGTCCGTACGCTGAAAAAATCCGTCGTGTGGTTGGGCATCTCGCACTCGCCAACCCTGAGTATCGCCACCCGTTCCTGGTCGATCGTCCCGCCAAGCGCGTGCTGATGATTGTCATCACCTCGGATCGTGGCTTGGCTGGCGGCCTGAACGTCAACATGTTCCGTGCCGTCACCCGCGCCACCAAAGAGTGGAAGGACCGGGGCGCCGAGGTGCAGTACATCGCCATCGGCAGCAAGGGCGTGTCGTTCTTCAAGCGTTTTGGCGGCACCGTGTTGGCTGAAGTGAGCAAGCTCGGCGATGCGCCCAAGCTCGACCAGCTGGTCGGCGTCATCAAGGTGGCACTCGATGCCTATCGCGACGGCAGCGTTGATCGCGTGATCTTAGGCTCGACCCAGTTCGTCAACACCATGATGCAGAAGCCGGTGTTGGCCCAGCTGCTGCCGCTGGAACCGGTGAAATCCGACGGCCTGCTGCAAGCCTGGGACTACCTCTACGAGCCGAGCGCCGAAGAGTTGCTCGACTACGTGCTCGGTCGCTACGTCGAGGCGCAGGTGTATCAGGCCATCGTCGAAAACGGTGCGTCGGAGCAGTCGGCTCGCATGGTTGCGATGAAGGGTGCCACCGACAACGCCGGCAAGATCATCGGCAAGCTGCAACTCGTCTACAACAAGGCGCGTCAGGCGGCGATCACGAAGGAACTTTCCGAGATTGTCGGCGGTGCTGCAGCCGTTTAGGAATCAACAACATTCAACCGCAGATTACTCAGATTACACAGATGAAAACGTTTCATCCCTGCAATCCAAATCTGCGAAATCTGTGAAATCTGTGGTTAGGAACGCTTGAAGGAAAGCAAATGAGCACTGGCAAAATTGTCCAAATTATCGGCGCCGTCGTAGACGTTGAGTTTCCGCGCGATGCGATCCCGAAGATCTACGACGCGCTCTTCATTGCGTCAGAAGGCCTGACTCTCGAAGTGCAGCAGCAGATGGGCGACGGCGTCGTCCGCACCATCGCCATGGGCGCGTCGGAAGGCCTCAAGCGCGGCATGTCGGTGTCCAACACTGGCAAAAAAATCTCGGTGCCGGTCGGCAAGGGCACGCTCGGCCGCATCATGGACGTGCTCGGCAACCCGATTGACGAAGCCGGCCCTGTCGCCTGCGACGACAAGTGGGAAATCCACCGCGCCGCCCCCGGCTACGAAGACCAGTCCAGCTCGACGGAACTGCTGGAAACCGGCATCAAGGTCATCGATCTGCTCTGCCCGTTTGCCA
This sequence comes from Stagnimonas sp., assembly GCA_046598075.1. Lineage (GTDB taxonomy): Bacteria > Pseudomonadota > Gammaproteobacteria > Nevskiales > Nevskiaceae > Stagnimonas. The sequence continues at coordinate 2,347 of JBKJJE010000054.1, read as the reverse complement.
AGGGCGGCAAGGTCGGCCTGTTCGGCGGCGCCGGCGTCGGCAAGACGGTCAACATGATGGAGCTCATCAACAACATCGCCAAGGAGCACGGCGGTTACTCCGTGTTTGCAGGCGTCGGTGAGCGCACTCGCGAGGGCAACGACTTCTATCACGAGATGAAAGACTCCAACGTGCTCGACAAGGTGGCCCTCGTGTATGGCCAGATGAACGAGCCCCCGGGCAACCGTCTGCGCGTCGCACTCACCGGCCTGACCATGGCCGAGTACTTCCGTGACGAAGGCCGCGACATCCTGTTCTTCGTCGACAACATCTATCGCTACACGCTCGCCGGGTGCGAAGTGTCGGCACTGCTCGGCCGTATGCCTTCCGCCGTGGGCTATCAGCCGACGCTCGCCGAAGAAATGGGCGTGCTGCAGGAGCGCATCACCTCGACCAAGAAGGGCTCGATCACCTCGATCCAGGCCGTCTACGTGCCGGCCGACGATCTCACCGATCCCTCGCCTGCCACGACGTTTGCTCACTTGGACGCAACGGTCGTGCTCTCGCGTGACATCGCCGCTCTCGGCATCTACCCCGCCATCGACCCGCTCGACTCGACCTCGCGTCAGCTCGACCCGAACGTCATCGGCGTCGAGCACTACCAGATCGCCCGCGACGTGCAGGGCATCTTGCAGCGTTACAAAGAGCTGAAAGACATCATCGCCATCCTCGGCATGGACGAGCTCAGCGAAGACGACAAGCGCGCCGTGTATCGCGCCCGCAAGGTGCAGCGCTTCATGTCGCAGCCCTTCCACGTCGCCGAAGTGTTCACCGGCTCGCCCGGTAAGTACGTGTCGCTGAAAGACACCATCCGCGCCTTCCGTGGAATCGTTGACGGCGACTACGATCATCTGCCCGAGCAGGCGTTCTACATGGTCGGCGGCATTGACGAGGCCATCGAAAAGGCCAAGAAGCTCTAAGCCGGATCGGACCAAGACATGTCTACCTTCCAGGTCGAAGTCGTCAGCGCCGAAGGCCAGATTTTTTCTGGTGAGGCGACGGCGGTTTACGCCGCCGCCATCACTGGCGAGATCGGCATCCTGCCGCGTCACGCGCCGCTGCTGACCAAGCTGAAAGCAGGCGCAGTGCGCGTGCAGACCGCTGCCGGCGAACAGGCCATCTTCGTCGGCGGCGGCATCATGGAAGTGCAGCCCCAGCTGGTGACCATCCTCGCAGATTCGGCCATGCGCGCCGAGAATGCGGATGAGGCGCAGGCCCAGGCTGCCAAGCAGCGCGCTGAAGAGATGCTGGCCAATGCCAAGAAGGACATCGATCTGGTCGAAGCCCAGAAAGAACTCATCGAGGCTGCCGCCCGTCTCAAGTTCATCCAGGACCTGAAGAAGACCTCCGGCTAAACATCGCCCGTTGCCGCGAGGCACAATCAAGGCCGCTGTCAGAGCGGCTTTTTTGTATCCGCTGATCGAGCCACCACCATGTCCAATATCCACGTCATCATCCTCGCCGCTGGCCAGGGCACGCGCATGAAGTCGGCGTTGCCGAAAGTGCTGCATGCCATCGGCGGCATGCCGATGCTCGGCCATGTGCTCGCCACCGCGCAGCAGATCGACGCCAGTGCTTGCCATGTGGTGATCGGCCACGGCGGTGAGGCCGTGAAGCAGTGGTTTGCCAGCTCGCCACTCGCCAGCGCGCCTGTGCAATGGGCGACGCAAGCCGAGCAGCTTGGCACCGGCCATGCCGTGCTGCAGGCGGTGCCGGCGATCCCCGACGACGCGCTGGTCGCGATTCTCTACGGCGACGTACCGCTGGTCTCGTCTGAAACATTGCGCGAGCTGCTGGCGGCGGCGGCGCAGGGCCTGGCGATCGTCACGGTGGCTCTCGACCAGCCCAGGGGCTATGGGCGCATCCTGCGCAACGCTCAGGATGCGGTGACCGGCATCGTCGAGGAAAACGATGCCACCGAGGCGCAGCGCTGCATCCGGGAGGTGAACACCGGCCTGATGGCCGCACCGGCGCGGCTGCTCAAGCCCTGGCTGCAGGAGATCGGCAATCACAACAGCAAGGGCGAGTATTACCTCACCGACGTGGTCACCTTTGCGGTGCGCGACGGCGTGCCGGTGACCGCAGTGCGGGCGCTCGACCGGGCGGAAGTGGAGGGCGTCAACGACCGCCTGCAGCTGGCTGCGCAGGAGCGGGTGTTCCAGCGCCGCCAGGCGGACGCACTGATGCGCGAGGGTGTTGCCTTCGCCGACCCCTCGCGCTTCGAGTTGCGTGGCACCTTGAGCTGCGGGCGAGATGTCTTCATCGATGTCGGCGTGGTCATCGAGGGCGACTGCAGTCTCGCCGACGG
>JBKJJE010000199.1:0-5374 GCA_046598075.1 Stagnimonas sp. | reverse complement strand
TCAGCAGATACCTTGGTCAAGGCAGCCGTGGTGGTGGTCTTGCCATGATCCACATGACCAATGGTGCCAACATTCACATGGGGCTTGCTGCGGTCAAACTTTTCCTTGGCCATCTTGGGATTCCTTGTGCTTGTCTATCAATAGTTGGTGAGATACGGCTTGTCGCTTAGCTCTTGGCTTTCTTGGCCAGCGTTTCAGTGACGTGACGCGGGGCTTCCTGATACTTCAGGAACTCCATGGAGTAGGTCGCGCGCCCCTGCGACATGCTGCGCAGGGAGGTGGAGTAGCCAAACATTTCGGAGAGCGGCAGCTCGGCGCGGATCAGCTTGGCGCCAAAATTGTCTTCCGCACCCAAGATCATGCCGCGGCGCCGGTTGAGGTCACCGATGACGTCGCCCATGTAGTCCTCCGGCGTCTCGACATCGACCAACATGATCGGCTCGAGGATGACCGGGCTGGCTTTGGCGCAACCTTCCTTGAACGCCATGCTGGCGGCAAGACGGAAAGCGATTTCCGAGGAGTCGACCTCGTGGTAGCTGCCGTCGGTGAGCGAGATCTTGATGTCCACCACCGGATAGCCGGCCATCACGCCGTTCTTGATCGCGTCCTTCAGGCCCTTGTCCACCGCCGGGATGAACTCCTTCGGGATCACGCCACCGACGACCTCGTTCTGGAACACGTAGCCCGAGCCGACTTCGCCCGGCTCCAGCCGGAGCCAGACATGGCCGAACTGGCCCTTGCCGCCGGACTGCTTGGCGTGCTTGCCCTCCTGCTCCACCGACTTGCGGATGGTTTCGCGGTAGGCCACCTGCGGCGCGCCGACATTGGCCTCCACGCCGTATTCGCGCTTCATGCGATCGACCAGGATTTCCAGATGCAGCTCGCCCATGCCGGACATGATGATCTGGCCGGTTTCCTCGTCGGTCTTGACGCGGAACGAAGGATCTTCCTGAGCCAGGCGCGACAGCGCGATGCCCATCTTCTCCTGATCGACCTTGGTCTTCGGCTCGACGGCCTGCGAAATCACCGGCTCCGGGAAGATCATGCGCTCAAGCACGACGGGCTTCGATTCGGAAGCCAGCGTGGTGCCGGTGAACACATCCTTCAAACCGATGCAGGCGGCGATGTCACCCGCAAACACCTCGCTGATCGCCTTCTGCTCGTTGGCGTGCATCTGCACGATGCGGCCGATACGTTCGGTCTTGCCGCTACGCGAGTTGTAGACGCTGTCGCCCTGCTTGAGCACCCCGGAATAGACGCGCACGAAGGTGAGCGCACCGACGTACTTGTCGGTCATGATCTTGAACGCGAGCGCGGAGAACGGCTCGCTGTCATCGGCCTTGCGCTCGATGATCTGCGCGTAGTCGTCGACGTCGTGCGCCTGGGTGGCTTCCACGTCGGTCGGCGCCGGCAGATATTCCACCACCGCGTCGAGCATGGCCTGCACGCCCTTGTTCTTGAACGCGGAGCCGCACAGCATCGGGAAAATCTCGAGCGCCAGTGTGCGCTTGCGCAGGCCGGCCTTGATCTCGTCTTCGGTCAGCTCGCCGCCTTCGAGATACTTGTTCATCATCTCGTCGCTGGCCTCTGCCGCCGCCTCGATCATGTTCGAGCGCCAGAAATTGGCGGTCTCAACCAGATCGGCCGGAATCTCGCCATAGGTGAAGGTAATGCCCTTGTCGGCCTCGCTCCAGATGATGGCCTTCATCTTGACCAGATCGACGACGCCCTCGAATTTTTCCTCGGCGCCAATCGGAATCTGGATCGGCACCGCGTTGGCGCGCAGCTTTTCCTTGATCTGCTTGACCACCTTGTAGAAGTCAGCACCCATGCGGTCCATCTTGTTGACGAAGGCAAGCCGCGGCACCTTGTACTTGGTCGCCTGGCGCCAGACCGTCTCGGACTGCGGCTGCACCCCGCCGACGGCGCAATACAGCATGCAGGCGCCATCGAGCACACGCATGGAACGCTCGACTTCGATGGTGAAGTCGACGTGCCCGGGCGTATCGATAATGTTGATGCGGTGATTTTCGAACTGGCCCGCCATGCCCTTCCAGAACGTGGTGGTGGCAGCGGAGGTGATGGTGATGCCACGCTCCTGCTCCTGCTCCATCCAGTCCATGGTGGCGGCACCATCGTGCACTTCACCAATCTTGTGGTTGACCCCGGTGTAGAACAGCACGCGCTCGGTCGTGGTGGTCTTGCCCGCGTCGATATGGGCGGAGATGCCAATGTTGCGATACAGATTGATGGGGGTTACACGGGCCATAAGGAACTCTTTGGTCGGGTTGCTGAATGGATCGCATCGAAAAGACTGCGACCTTTAAATGACAATCCGCAGCTTGTTAGGGCCGCGGATCGCTACAGCTGTCATGAGGTGGAACAGTGGGGGTGGCGCACCGGATTTCCAGGGCCGCCCCACCGAGGGATCACCAGCGGAAGTGGGCGAAGGCCTTGTTGGCTTCCGCCATCTTGTGGGTGTCTTCGCGCTTCTTGACGGCAGCACCACGGTTTTCCGAAGCGTCGAGTAATTCGCCAGCGAGGCGATCCATCATGCCTTTCTCGCCGCGCTTGCGGGCCGCATCGACCAGCCAGCGCATGGCCAGGGTGTTGCGGCGAACCGCACGCACTTCCACCGGCACCTGATAGGTCGCACCACCGACGCGGCGCGACTTCACCTCGACGGCGGGGGCCACGTTGTCGAACGCGGTCTGCAGGACAGCAACCGGATCGTCGGTCTTGCGCTTGGTGGCGATCTGGTCGAGGGCGCCGTAGATGATCTTTTCGGCGACGGCCTTCTTGCCGTCCTCCATGATCATCGCCATGAACTTCGAGAGCACGACGCTCTTGAATTTCGGGTCGGGCAGGATTTCGCGTTTTTCGGGGGTGCGGCGACGTGACATGACTAGTTATCCTTACTTTTTCTTGCCAGCTGCGGGCGCAGCGCCGGCCTTGGGCCGCTTGGCGCCGTACTTGGAACGGCTCTGGCGGCGCTTGTCGACACCGGATGCGTCCAGCGCACCGCGGACGGTGTGATAGCGGACACCGGGAAGATCTTTTACGCGGCCGCCACGGATCATGACGACCGAGTGCTCCTGCAGGTTGTGACCTTCACCACCGATGTAGCTGGTGACTTCAAAGCCGTTGGTCAAGCGCACGCGGCACACCTTGCGCAGAGCGGAGTTCGGCTTTTTCGGCGTCGTGGTGTAGACGCGGGTGCAGACACCGCGCTTTTGCGGGCTGCCGGTCAGAGCAGGAGCTTTGCTCTTGTAGACCTTGCTGGTGCGCCCATCGCGCACGAGTTGGTTGATTGTTGGCACGGGTATCCTGAAACTGGTCGGCGTGAGGTGCTGCGAGTCCCGCCCACGCGCATTGGCGGATGTGGGCAGCGTTGAAGACAACAACGGGCCAGCGAACCGGCCCGTTTTTTGAGGTCGCGGATGATAGGGGCCGGCTTGAACAGTGTCAACACGGTTCGCGCCAGCGGAAAACAACGCTGCTACAGTATTCGCGATCCAACAATTCCTTCTTGCGGAGTAGCCGACATGCGTCCGATCTTCCTGGCCCTCGCCATTCTGCTGCCAAGCCTGCCCGCTGCTTACGCCGATGTACTCGAGATGCCGGTCGCCGACAACGGCGCTCCGGTCAGCAAGCCCTACAAGGGCAGCACCATGAAGGCCGTACTGCACAGCTTTGGCAGCCCGTCCAAGAAATACGCTCCGGTTGGCGGGAGCTCCAGGCATCAACCCCCCATCACCCGCTGGGACTACCCCGGCTTTTCGGTGTTCTTCGAGCACGATCACGTCGTCGACGCCGTCGTACCCGGCCGGCCGCCGGCACTGCAGCGCACCGAGGAGCTGCAACCGATCCCGCGCTAGCCGGCAAGGTGCCGGCCGCAGGGGCGAACGCCCTCAAACCCTCGCAACGGGGCGCGCAAGCGCCCCGATTCGTTTCAGAGCCCCGATAACACCGAAATGAGCACTTTTCTGCCGCCCGAATGGGCGCCTCAATCCGCCATACAGCTCACCTGGCCGCGCGCCGATGGCGACTTCGAGCACTGGTTTGCCGAGGTGCGCGCCAATTTTGTGCAACTCGCGGTTGCCATCTCGCGCTGTCAGGACGTCCTGATCGGCACCGGGGAGGACCTTGGCCGCCTGCGCGCCGACCTGGTCGCCGCAGGTGCGCCCGCCCACCGCCTGCGGCTCTACCCGGTACGCAGCAATGACGTCTGGGCGCGCGACCACGGGCCGATCACGGTGCTGCGCGATGGCCGGCCGGTGCTGCTGGACTTCACTTTCAACGGCTGGGGCGGCAAGTTCGATGCCGGACTCGACAACACGCTGACCAGGCAGCTGAAAAATCTCGGCGCTTTCCTTGCCCCGGTCGAATCCACAAATCTCGTGCTCGAAGGCGGCGGTATCGATGTCGATGGCGAGGGCACGCTGCTGACCACGAGCCGCTGCCTGCTGGCCCCCACCCGCAACCCGCATCTGTCCAGATCGCAGATCGAGGATGAGCTGAAAACCAGACTCGGCGTGACCCGCGTGCTCTGGCTGAGCCACGGCGATCTGATCGGCGACGATACCGATGGCCATGTCGATACCATCGCCCGATTTTGCAACCCGACCACTATCGCTTATCAGGCCTGTGAGGACCGCAGCGATGCGCACTACGACGACCTGAAGCTGCTGGAAAACGAGCTAAGGCACTTAAGCCAGCCCGATGGCACGCCGTACACCCTGCTGCCGCTGCCGCTGCCGCCCGCCATTCACGACGAGGACGGCAAACGGCTGCCGGCCGGTTATCCCAACTTCCTGATCTTGAACGGCGCGCTGCTGGTACCCACCTATGGCGACCGCGCGACCGACGCCGAAGCCCTGCACCGCCTGAAGCCGCATTTTCCTGGCCGCGAGGTCATCGGCCTCGACTGCCGCGCGCTCATCAACCAGTACGGCAGCCTGCATTGCGCCACCATGCAAATCCCTGCGGTCGAAGGAATCTGAACGTGAGCCATAAAACACTGCGCGCCGGCATCGTCCAGCAGCCCTGCACATCTGACCGTGCCACCAATCTGAAGATGTCGGAACAGGGCATCCGCGCCGCCGCCGCAGGCGGGGCGCGACTGGTGCTGCTGCAGGAACTGCATACCTCGCTCTACTTCTGCCAGCACGAGTCCACCGACCTTTTCGACTTGGCCGAACCCATTCCCGGCCCTTCGACCGAGTGCTTGGGGGCGCTGGCTAAGGAGCTGAAACTGGTCATCGTCGGCAGCCTGTTCGAACGCCGGGCGCCAGGGCTGTACCACAACACCGCCGTGGTGCTCGAAGCCGACGGCTCGCTGGCGGGCACCTATCGCAAGATGCACATTCCGGAT
>JBKJJE010000094.1:0-7514 GCA_046598075.1 Stagnimonas sp. | reverse complement strand
GCGCGCGACTCAAGCATCAATGCCTTCGCCATCCCGGGCGGCACCGTAGTGGTCCACACCGGCCTGATCGAAGCCGCGAAGACACCGGAACAACTGGCGGGCGTGCTCGCCCACGAGGTGCAGCACAGCGAGCAGCGGCACTCGCTGCGGGCAATGGCGCAATCGCTGGGCACGATGGCGGCCCTCGGCATGGTGTTCGGCGATGTCTCCGGCATCGCGCAGATTGCCGCCAGCCTCTCTCAGCTCAGTTACTCGCGCGATGCCGAGCGCGATGCCGATGCGCGGGGTCTCGCTGTGCTGAAAGCGGCTGCCATCGATCCGCAGGGGATGGTGGCGATGTTCGAGACGCTCGGCAAGGACAGCGAAGGCCTCAACCCGCCGGCGATGCTCTCGTCACACCCTGCCACCGCCGAGCGCATTACAACGCTCAAGACCGCCATCGCCGAGGCCGGCAGCTGGCCGGTGCAGCCGCTGGCATTCGACTGGACTGCGGTGCAAGCCAGCGTGCGCTGATTCACTTCAGCTTGCACCCAGCGCCTCAGGCGCTAAGTTAGGCCCATAAGAACTCACGAGAGGAGACCGCGTGGCCGCGAGCAACAACAGCGTAGTGCCCAAGCCGGGTATCGGCGAGATGATTCTGCGGGCGGTGATCCCACTGATCTATGCGCAGCGCAGGCTGACCTTTGCAGTGCTGGCGCTGCTCACGCTGTTCTTAGGCTGGCAGGCGGCACAGCTCAAGCCCGATGCGGGATTCGAGAAGCAGATTCCGCTCTCGCACCCGTACATGAAGGTATTCAAGGAATACGAGCAGGCTTTTGGCGGGGCCAATCTGATCTCGGTCGCGCTGATGAAGAAGGATGGCTCTCAGCTGTACGAGCCGGAGTTTCTGGACCGCTTCAAGAAACTCACCGATGCGACGTTTTTTCTGCCGGGCGTGGACCGCACCCGGGTCAGCTCGCTGTTCACTCCCGACCTCACCTATTTCGAGATCGTCGAGGGCGGCATCAATCTCGGCAATGTCGTGCCGCGCAATTTCACGCCCTCGCCGGAGGCGATGCGCGAGGTGAAGGATCACGTCGAGAAAGCCGGCATCGTCGGCCGCTATGTCGCCACCGGCCAGGACGGCGCGATGATCGTCGCCGAACTGCTCGAACACCATCCGACCACCGGCGAAAAACTCGACTACCGGCGCCTGGCGGGACAGCTCGAAGACCAGCTGCGCAACCGCATCCAGTCACCGACCATGTGGGAATACCGGCTCAAGGCCGACAAGCCGCCCTTTCAGGCGGGCGCGCTGGTCTGGCGCGGCTATACCGAGTACGGCTGGAAACTGCGCTTTCAAACTTTCGAGGCCGAGCAGAAGACGGCCGAAGGCGATGCCGTGCTGCTGCGCGGCGACGAGGTCACCGCCACCGCCGTGGCCAATCCCGACTACGCGCCCAACCTTTCCGTCCACATCATCGGCTTCGCGAAAGTGGTCGGCGATGTCACCGACGCCAGTCTTGAGGTGGTGGCCTATTTCTTCGTGGCGATGGCGCTCATCGTGCTGTTGCTGTGGTGGTTCTGCGGCAGCTTCCGGCTCTCGCTGCTGCCGCTCGCCGCGGCCCTGGTGGCCGTGGTGTGGGAGCTGGGCCTGCTCAAGCTCGCCGGCTTCGGGCTCGATCCGTTCGCCATCCTGGTGCCTTTTCTGATCCTCTCCATCGGCGTCAGCCACGGCGTGCAATACGTCAATGGCTGGGCCAACGAGGTGGCCGAACACGGCTGCACGCCGCTCGCGGCCTCGCTGCAGACGTTCCGCCGCCTCGCCATCCCCGGCACGGTGGCGATCATCACCGACGTGATCGGCTTTGCCACGCTCGCCCTGATCCAGATCGACATCGTGCGCGAGATGGCGATCAACGCGGCGATGGGCATGGCGGCAATTATCGTTACTAACAAGATACTGCTGCCGATCCTGCTCAGCTGGGTGAAGGTGGATGACCTCGAAACCTTCAAGCAGCGACATCACATGCGGCAGGCGCGCGGCGAAGCGGTGTGGCGGCGCATCGCCGTGTTCGCGACGCCGAAAGCGGCCGTGCCCTTGCTCATCGCCTGCGTTGTCGCACTCGGTTGGGCGGTCTACATGTATCCCAAGCTCATCATCGGCGATGCACAGATCGGCGTGCCGGAGCTGAAGGCCGATGGCCGCTACAACCGCGACTCGGCGGTGGTGGTTGGCAACTTCTCCTTCGGCGTGGACATTCTCAAGGTCATCGTCGAAGCAAAAGAATACGGCTGCCTCGACGGGGCGGCGATGCAGGCGCTCGACGATTTCGTCTGGCATTTGCAGAACACCCCGGGCGTAACGCTGGCCGCCGCCCTGCCGACGCTGGCACGCGAGGTACGCGGCCTCTACAACGAGCAGGCACCAAAGTGGAAGGTGCTGTCCCGCAACAAGGATGTGCTCGCCTCGCTGGTGGGCCGGGTGCCGAGTTCAGTTGGCATGGCCAATCTCGATTGCTCAAGGATGCCGGTGTTCGTGTTCACCGCCGATCACAAGGCGACGACGCTGGCGCGGGTGATCGACGCCACCAAGGCCTTCGAGCCGCGGGCGCAGGAAGCAGGCCTGCACCTGGCACTCGCCAGCGGCAACGCCGGGGTGATGGCCGCCACCAACGAGGAGATCGAAGCCCGCGAATGGGTGGTGATCGTCTGGGTACATCTCACCCTGCTCATCTTCGTCTGGCTCTCCTTCCGCAGCCTCGCGAGCGTGATCTGCATCATCGTGCCGCTGGTGCTGTGCTCGCTGCTCACCTATGGCTTCATGGCGCTGGTCGGCATTGGCATGAAGGCGGCGACCCTGCCCGTGGCAGCCTTCGGCGTCGGCATTGGTGTGGATGACGGCATCTATCTCTGGGGCGTGCTGGCCTATTACCTCGGCCGCGATTTCACCTTGGCAGAGGCCTACAAGCAGGCGCTGCGCTCGACTGGCAAGGCGGTACTGTTCACTTCGCTCACCCTCATCGTCAGCGTTGCGATGTGGCTTTTTTCGGGCTTGCAGTTTCAGGCCGACATGGGCCTGCTGCTGGTGTTCATGTTTACGGCCAATCTTCTAGGGGCGCTGTTAATGCTGCCTGCACTCGCTTGGCTGTGCTCCAAGTTCTTGCCGATGAAACCTCACGGCGGCATGGCGATCCAATAGAAAATCCGGTTCGAGGAGAACCCATGAAACGCATATTCATTGCAATGCTCTGCCTGCTGATGAGCGCAAACACACTCGCCAAGGTCAGTGCCGATGAAGCCGCCAAGCTGGGGACCACACTCACCCCGATGGGCGCCGAAAGGGCAGGCAACAAGGCGGGCACCATCCCGGCCTGGGAGGGCGGTCTGCCGCAGAAGGCCTATCCCCGCGGAACCGACCCCTTCGCGGACGACAAGCCGCTATACACCATCACGACCGGCAACCTGAAGCAGTACGAAAGCCTGCTGACCGAAGGCCAGAAAATGCTGTTCAAGACTTTTGCCGACTACCGGATGCCGGTGTACCCAAGCCGGCGGTCGGCAAGCTATCCACAGTGGTTTCTGGATGCGACGAGGAACAACGCGACCGGCGTTGAGCTGACCAACTCCGGCTACGGATTCAGCGGTGCAGCGCAGGGCTATCCCTTTCCCATTCCCAAGAACGGCACCGAGGTGATGTGGAATCACATCATGCGCTACAACACCAAGGGCTTTCGCGGTTATGGCGTCATCATCCCGACCCAAGCCGATGGCAGCTGGGCCGCAGAGCGCAACTACCTTGAGCTCACCTACATCTACAACAACCCCAAGACCACGCTGGCGACACTGAAAAACCAGAACCTCTATCTGCTGGTGAAGACGCTGTCGCCGCCCAACAAGGCCGGTACGGCAGATCTGGTGCGGGTACCCATCGACCGCATTGCCGAGCAGACCGGCGTCTGGGAGTTCAACCCTGGCCTGCAGCGGGTGCGGCGCATCGGCGAGGTCGGCTACGACAACCCGCTGTTCGATGGCCTGGTCACCCATGACCAGCTCGACATGTTCAACGGCCCGCTCGACCGCTACACCATCAAGCTGGTGGGCAAGAAAGAAGTGCTGATGCCCTACAACAGCTACCGGCTCTACGACCCCAAGCTCAAGTACAAACAGATCATCCAGAAAGGGCACATCAACCAGGACCTCACCCGCTACGAGCTGCATCGCACCTGGGTGATCGAGGCGGAGGTGAAGCCGGGCTTCAACCACCGCTACAAGAAGCGCACCTTCTATCTCGACGAAGACAGCTGGATCGTGCACCTGCAGGACATCTACGACGAGCGTGGCCAGTTCTGGCGCACCGCGGAGAGCCACAGCATCAACTTTGCCAATGTGCCGGTGGTGGTCAACGGCGTGCAGGTTCACTACGACCTGCAATCGCGCCGCTATGTCGCGATCAACCTCACCAACGAAGAGAAAAGCCTGATCGAATACGACTGGGAAAAAGACCCCAAGTACTTCAACCCGCAGCAGTTGCAGAAGTTTGCGACCGAAGGCAAGGCCGGGCGCTGAAGCCAAAAATCACGCCAGATATTCGGAGATCTGGCGTGACCTTGTGAGGCTTTGAACTCGCTAAGCCATCTTGACAATAGGCGCTTGCTTAAGTCCCGTCATCAATCGAATGGTGGCTGCGAGCATTCAATTGATGCCACGCCCTAGTTGGGTTTGTGAATCAAATTGTTCTTGACCGACTTGACACCTTCAACGGCAGAAGCAACCTGCGCGGCCTTGTCGATCTGCCACTGCGAGTCGACGAAGCCTGAGAGCTGAACCACGCCGCCAAACGTCTCGGCCTTGATCTCGAACGATTTGACATCCTTCTCAGCCAGCAAGGCTGCCTTGACCTTCGTAGTGATCTCGGCGTCGTCGATGACTGCACCAACACTGCGTTCGTGCCCATTGGAAGCACAGCCGACCATCGTCAGCCCACTCACAGACAACAGCAGCGCCGCAGCCAGAGGTTTGATATTCATGATGAATGCCTTTTTATGTTTAGGTGGAGGCGCATCCTTGGGTTCGGGGGTTAACGTAGCCTGACGCGATCGAGGTGACGCGGTCAGGCTTTTGCCGAATGGGGTCGACAGCGCCGAAAAACGAAGGGCTGGCGACTTTCAGAGCAAATGCTTTCAAACCCAGAAACGAAAAAAGCAGCCGCGTGGCTGCTTGATCGTTTTCTCGCAAAACATTTGGTAGGCGCGATAGGACTCGAACCTACGACCCCCACCATGTCAAGGTGGTGCTCTAACCAACTGAGCTACACGCCCAAATGCTTTCTCAAGGGCGCGAAGGATACTGCCCCACCTGTGCTTAGGCAACCGCCGAGCGCAGAGACTGCTCCCGCAGCTGGCGGATGCGGTCGCGCAGCTTGCCGGCTTTCTCGAACTCCAGATTCAGCGCAGCCTGCTTCATTTCCTTCTCCAGCTTGCTGATGGCGCGGCCCAGTTTGCCGGGATCGCTGAAATCGACGGCGGCGTCGCTGGCGGCTTCGGCCACCGCCCGCGCGCCGCCGGCCTTGCGCTTTTCTTCCGGCAGGGTCTCGTAGCCGAGGCGCATCACGTCCTGGATTTTCTTTTGCACGCCCCGCGGAGTGATGCCGTGGCTTTGGTTGAACGCCACCTGCTTGATGCGGCGACGCTCGGTCTCGCCGATGGCCTTCCGCATCGACTCGGTGATCTTGTCGGCATAGAGAATCGCGCGCCCGTTCAGGTGCCGCGCGGCGCGGCCGATGGTCTGGATCAGCGAGCGTTCGCTGCGCAGGAAGCCTTCCTTGTCGGCATCCAGAATCGCCACCAGCGAAACCTCGGGGATGTCGAGACCCTCGCGCAGGAGGTTGATGCCGACCAGCACGTCGAACACGCCCAGCCGCAGGTCGCGGATGATCTCGCTGCGCTCCACCGTCTCGATGTCCGAGTGCAGGTAGCGCACCCGCACGCCGTGCTCGCCCAGGTAATCGGTGAGGTCCTCGGCCATACGCTTGGTGAGCACGGTGATCAGCACCCGCTCTTGCTTTTCGGCGCGCAGGCGGATCTCGCCCAGCACGTCGTCCACCTGGGTAGTGGCGGGGCGCACTTCCACTTCGGGGTCGACCAGACCGGTCGGCCGCACCAGCTGTTCGAGCACCTGGCCATCGGATTTCTTCAGCTCATAGGGTCCCGGGGTGGCCGACACATAGATCGTCTGCGGGGCGATGCGCTCGAATTCCTCGAACTTGAGCGGCCGGTTGTCCAGCGCAGACGGCAGCCGGAAGCCGTACTCCACCAGCGTTTCCTTGCGGGCGCGGTCGCCTTTGTACATGCCGCCGATCTGCGGCACGGTGACGTGGCACTCGTCCAGCACCACGATCGCGTCCGGCGGCAGATAGTCGAACAGACAAGGCGGCGGCTCGCCCGCATTCTTGCCGGAAAGATAGCGGCTGTAGTTCTCGATGCCCTTGCAGTAGCCAATCTCCTGGATCATTTCCAGATCGAAGGTCACCCGCTGCTCGATGCGCTGTGCCTCGATCAGCTTGTTCACACTCTGGAAATACTTGATGCGCTCCTGGCACTCGACCTTGATGGTTTCCATCATGTTCAGGGTGCGCTCGCGCGGTGTCACGTAGTGGCTGCCCGCGTAGATGCTGGCGCGTTGCAGCTTCTTCTTCACCTCGCCGGTGAGCGGGTCGAACATCGAGATGCTGTCCACCTCGTCATCGAACAGCTCGATGCGGATCGCCTCCTCGTCGCTCTCGGCGGCAAAGATGTCGATGATCTCGCCGCGCACCCGGTAGGTGCCGCGCTCCAGCACCACCTCGTTGCGGGTGTACTGCATGGCGGTGAGCTGCAGGATGATGTCGCGCTGACGCAGGCGGTCGCCCTTGACCACGTGCAGCACCATCTTGAAATAGCTCTCCGGGTCGCCCAGGCCATAGATGGCGGAGACACTGGCAATCAATATGCAATCACGCCTTTCGATCAGCGCCTTGGTCGCCGACAAGCGCATCTGCTCGATGTGCTCGTTCACCGCCGAGTCCTTCTCGATGAAGGTATCGCTCGAAGGAACATAGGCCTCGGGCTGGTAGTAGTCGTAATACGAGACGAAGTACTCGACGGCGTTGTTGGGAAAGAACTCCTTGAACTCGCCGTACAGCTGTGCCGCCAGGGTCTTGTTGGGCGCCATGATCAGGCAGGGCCGCTGCACCTGCTGGATGACGTTGGCGATGGTGTAGGTCTTGCCGGAGCCGGTCACTCCCAGCAGGGTCTGATGGGCGAGGCCATCGTTGAGGCCCTGCACCAGCCCGGCTATCGCGGTCGGTTGGTCGCCGGCGGGCGGCCATTCCTGCTTGAGCTGGAACGCCAGATCCTGCCGTCGGCGCAGGCGGACGACTTTGTCGGAGACGTGTTCGGCAATGAGATCAGACATGGCAACGACAGGCGGTAAGCAGACCGCTTAGTGTGCCTTAGCGGACCGCCGTTCCACACCCCGGCCCGGCCGGGGTGTGG
>JBKJJE010000145.1:0-2861 GCA_046598075.1 Stagnimonas sp. | reverse complement strand
CGTGGCCGGCTATAGCGAAGACGAGCTGCTGGAGAAATGGGCGCGTGACGCCAAGATTCTCGACATCTTCGAGGGCACCCAGCAGATCCAGCTTTTGATCATCGCGCGGCGTCTGCTCGGTAAGAGTTCGGCCGAGCTGAAGTAGCGCCCCGCCCTACTCGCTACATATTTCGAAGATCTGCGTGGTAACGCTGCCGGACTGCTCAACCACGACGTCGATGCGGTTGTACGGTTTGCTATTGGGAAACCGATAGAAGTTCGGTGTCGTGCTGGTCGATGGACTGAGCACGTTATCGAAACCGCCACCACTCTCCTGAATTGCACCATCGAGATAGGTGGAGAAACTCAAGCGGGTGGACACTGCCGTCTGCGAGGCAAAGGCAATCAGCGCGCCCGCCATTTTCCCCGCAGGCACCACGACACCGGGCTGGGTGGTCGCTGTCAGCATCATGGTGCCGCTCGGGCCACTGAAACTCATCACCGCCGCAGTATCCCGATTGTTGTCGATGGCATTCGGCGCGCCGGTGTTGCTGCAAAGGCTGTTGCTGCAATTCGTCGAGCTGAATTGGGCAGTGGCATTGCCGAGAAAGGCCGAACCGCAGACCGTATTGCCCGCTGGAGGAGGAGGCGCAGGGATTGGAGCCGGCGCGGGTGCAGGTGAGGCGGAAGGCGTGCCGCCACCGCCACCGCCGCAGCCGGTGAGGCAGAGCGCAGTGAAGATCAGAGCTAGGCATGGCACAGCACTGACAACAGGCCACGCGAGGCGAGTGCGCTCATTCATTGTTTCGGTCCCTTTCATTTTTTGATCCCGTTTACTAAACGCCTTTTATGAAGAAGCGTTTACCCGGCGACATTTCAAATTGATTGGCATGCCGATTGCGCGTCCAGCAGGGGTTCCTCTCTACTGCCGGTCTGCCATGCGCCATTCCCTTGCTTTGTTGCTCTGTCTTGCACTTCCGACCCTGCTGGCGGCTTGCGGCGACAGCCACACTGCCGCCACCGCCGTTGCCGATACACCAGCCGCCCCGCCGGCGACGCCGCCCGTGGCGCCCAAACGCTTTGAGCTGGTCGAGGCCACCGTCGCCGACATCCACGCCGGCTTTGCAGGCCAGCAGACGCAGGCCGACGGCAGCCCGCTCAGCTGTGTGGCGCTCTACCAGCTGTATGTCGACCGCATTGCCGCCATCAACGACTTTCCGCAGGCAGGCGGGCCACCCGTGCGCGGGGTCTCGGCGATCAACCCGAAGGCGCTGGAAGAAGCGCAGGCGCTCGATGCGCTCTACGCGGCCGAGGGCATCGGCAAGCGCCCGCTGCACTGCGTGCCGATGCTACTCAAGGACAATTACGACACCTTCGACCATCCTTCGACTTCCGGCAGCTACTCCATGCTCGGCCATCAGGCAGGAGTGGATGCCAACGCCGTGGCCGGCCTGCGCCGCGCCGGCGCACTGATTCTGGGCAAGGCGCACCAGGATGAGTTCGCCTTCACCGTCATGGGCACCAGCGGCCGCGGCGTGCAGACCAGCAATCCCTACGACACCTCGCAGAATCCCGGTGGCAGCAGCAGTGGCAGTGGCGCATCCATCGCCAGCAACTTTGCCGCCATCGGCACCGGCACCGATACCTGCATGTCGATCCGCTATCCCTCGTCGGTGAATGGTCTGGTGGGAGTCAGGCCCAGTGTCGGCCTGGTGTCGCAGCACGGCGTGTTTCCGCTCACCCATGCCCGCGACGCGCCGGGCCCGATGGCGCGCACGGTGCGCGACGTGGCGCTCGCCCTCTCGGCGATGGCCGGGGCGGACCCACGTGACCCGAAGACACTCGAATACCGCAATGCGGCTTATCCGCAGCGGCCGGGCGATTACACGCTGTTTCTGGATCGCACCCGGTTTGGCCTCAAGGGCAGGAAGCTGGGTTTCGTCACCCAGTTCGGTTCGGTGAACTCGGCAGGCAGCGGCGAGCATCTGGCGCTGCTGCGCACGGCGATGGACGCCATGCGCGCACTGGGTGCGGAGGTCTACGACGTGCAGCTGCCGGATTTCGTCAGCGCCAGCGCCGGCGCCATGCACTTCGAGTGGAACCAGTACTTCAGGGATTTCGAGCGCGAGAACGGCAGTCGCGCGCCACGCCGCTGCATGACCAGCAGCAACGCCGGCAGCAACAGCTGCCTGGCGACGGATGGCATCTTCGAGACCCTGCTGGTCGGCCCGGTTGCCAACGCGCTGGTCGGCGCAGCAGTGCCGAGCGATCCCGAAGCAGGCCCGAATCCGGCCATCTTGAAGCAACATGCCGACACCCGCGACTACGTGCAGGCCTTCATGGACGACTACCAGACCGGCGACGGCAGGCCCGTGCGACTGGATGCCCTGCTGATCCGCCCCGGCAGTTCGCCGCGCACCTGCGATTTCGGTTCGACCACGCAGATGCCCTCGGTGGTGGTACCGACAGGCTTCACTGCCGATGGCGTGCCGAAAGGCATCGAGATCCTGGCCCGCAGATGGGACGAACCGACCGCGCTCGGCCTTGCCTACGACTACGAACAGGCCACCCACCATCGCAGACCGCCGGTGCTGGCGGCCAACCCTGCTGCACAGACGCTGGTGGTCGCCGAGTTCAACCGCTTTCAGCAGCAGGTGCTGGCGGCGGCCCTCAACGAAAACCCGCAGGCGCTGCCGGTGGCGGAATATGCGGCGCTGGTGGCGGAGTACGTCACCGGCTTCATCGGCGATCCGCCAGCACCCTGAAGCCGGCCGCCGCTGTGATCCGCAGCGGCGGCCGGGGGTCTCAGGCTATCTCCGCCGCGAGGTCGGCCAGCGCAGGATAATCGGTATAGCCCCCAGGCCCCGGCGAGTAGAGCTTGC
>JBKJJE010000118.1:0-23990 GCA_046598075.1 Stagnimonas sp. | reverse complement strand
TGACCAGATAGCCGCCGGCCTCCGCACCCCTCTCCGGCTCGCCGGCCTCGTTGACGATTTCGCAGAAGATGCCGGGCAGGGGGCGGGTGCAACTGCCGGGTTTGGTGGGCATGGCACCGGGGATGGGCGAGATCATCGCGGCACCGGTTTCGGTCTGCCACCAGGTATCGACAATGGGCAGTTTCTCGTGGCCGATGGTGCGGTGGTACCACATCCAGGCTTCGGGGTTGATCGGTTCGCCGACGCTGCCAAGTATCCGCAATTTCGACAGGTCGTATTGCTTCGGCCAGTCGTCGCCGAGCTTCATCAGGGCACGGATGGCGGTGGGGGCGGTGTAGAAAATCGTCACGCCATGGTCCTGGCAGATCTTCCAGAACCGGCCCGCGTCAGGGTAGGTGGGCACGCCCTCGAACATCATCACCGTCGCGCCGTTGCTCAAGGGCCCGTAGCAGACGTAACTGTGGCCGGTGACCCAGCCGACGTCTGCCGTACACCAGAACACATCGTCCTCCTTGAGATCGAAAATCCATTGCGCCGTGAGGTGCGCACCCAGCAGATAACCGCCGGTGGAATGCTGGATGCCCTTGGGTTTGCCGGTGGAGCCGGAGGTGTAGAGCAGGAACAGCGGATGCTCGGCCTCGACCCATTCCGGCTCGCAACGCTCGCTTTGCGTGGCGACGAGTTCGTGCCACCAGAGGTCGCGGCCTGCCTGCATGGCCGCACTGCTGCCGCTGTGCTTGAGCACCAGCACTTTCTCCACCGTCTTGCAGCCGCTCAGCAGCGCCTCATCAACGGTCTTCTTGAGGTCGATAGCGTTGCCGCCGCGCGAGTTGCCGTCGGCAGTGATGATCCACTTCGCCCCCGTGTCTTCGATGCGGTCTTTCAGCGAGCTGGCCGAAAAGCCACCGAACACCACCGAGTGGGTGGCTCCGATGCGGGCGCAGGCGAGCAGGGCGATCACCGCCTCTGGGGTATGCGGCAGGTAGATGATGACGCGGTCGCCCTTGGCCACGCCGAGCGATTTCAGGCCATTGCCGAGCTTGCAGACTTCGGCGTGCAACTGTTTGTAGGTGAGGGTGCGTGCGCCGCCCCGGTCCGCCTCGAAGCGGATCGCGATCTTGTCGCCGCGCGCGCCCAGATGGCGGTCGAGGCAGTTCACCGAGGCATTGGTTCTGCCATCGGTGAACCAGCGGTAATTGGGGGCATCGCTGTCATCGAGCACGGTGCGGAACGGCGTCTGCCAGGCCAGCTCCTTTTTCGCCAGGTCGCCCCAGAAGCCGATGTAGTCGCTGGCGGCAGCGGCATGCAGCGCCGCCAGTCCGTCGGCGTTCAGGCCTGCCTTGGCGACGAACGCGGCGGAGGGCGGAAAGCTGCGGGTCTCCGCCAGCACGGATGAAATACCCTGGTCTGTACTGCTCATGGCTCGTCCTCTACGGTGCGTTGTATTCGACTCCGATTGTGCGGGATCGG
The DNA here is from genome assembly GCA_046598075.1 of Stagnimonas sp. Classification (GTDB taxonomy): domain Bacteria; phylum Pseudomonadota; class Gammaproteobacteria; order Nevskiales; family Nevskiaceae; genus Stagnimonas. The sequence continues at coordinate 22,520 of JBKJJE010000118.1, read as the reverse complement.
CAGCGGCATCGAAATGCGACCAAGGTCGAACCAAGAAGCCCAGCAAAAAAGCCCCGGAACCAGTCCGGGGCCTTGCGACAGCAATGACGGCATCTACTCGTCGTGCAGCGACCTGCCCCTGGTCTCCGGCAGAAACAGGGTGCCGATCACCAGCGTCATCAAGGCGACGCCGATCGGGTACCAGAGGCCGTAGTAGATGTCGCCATGCAGGCTCACCAGCGCAAAGGCAATGGTCGGCACAAAGCCGCCGAACCAGCCGTTGCCGATGTGATATGGCAGGCTCATCGAGGTGTAGCGGATGCGGGTGGGAAACAGCTCCACCAGCCAGGCCGCGATGGGGCCGTAGACCATCGTCACGTAGATGACCAGGATCGACAGCAGCACGATCAGCATCGGCTTGTTGATGGTCTCTGGATCAGCTTTCTTGGGATAGCCCGCCGTGCCCAGTGCATCGCCCACGCTCTTGGCGAAAGCCCCCTGCTGTTCCTTGAACGCGGCCTTGTCGAGCGGCACTCCGTTGAAGCTCGCATGGGTCGTCTCGCCGATCTTCACCGACGCCACGGTGCCCGCAGGTGCTGCGACGTTGCCGTAAGGGATGCCGGCCTTGGCGAGAAAGCTCTTGGCGACGTCGCAGGAGGAATTGAACACCTGCTTGCCCACCGGATCGAACTGGAAGCTGCACTCCCCCGGGTCGGCCACCACCGTCACCGGTGAGGTTGCGGCCGCAGCCTCGAGCGCCGGATTGGCGTAGTGGGTGATGGCCTTGAAGATCGGGAAGTAGGTGAGTGCGGCGATCAGGCAGCCCGCCATGATGATCGGCTTGCGACCGACCTTGTCTGACAGCCAGCCGAAGAAGATGAAAAACGGTGTGCCGATCAACAGGCCGGCCGCGACCAGCAGATTGGCGGTTGTCGAGTCCACCTTCACGCTCTGGGTCAGGAAATACAGCGCGTAGAACTGTCCCGTGTACCAGACCACCGCCTGGCCGGCCGTGGCACCAAAGAGCGCGAGGATCACGATCTTCAGGTTCTTCCATTTTCCGAACGCCTCGGTCAGCGGCGCCTTGCTGCCTTTGCCATGCTCTTTCATCTCCTTGAACATCGGCGACTCATCGAGCTGCAGGCGGATGTAGACCGAGATGCCGAGCAATACCGACGACAGCAGGAACGGAATGCGCCAGCCCCAGGCCTCGAAGGCTTCGGTGCCCAGCGACAGCCGGCAGGCCAGGATCACCAGCAGCGACAGGAACAGCCCGCCGGTGGCAGTGGTCTGGATCCAGCTGGTGGCGAGACCGCGCTTCTTGGGGTCGGCGTACTCGGCCACATAGGTTGCCGCACCGCCGTATTCACCGCCCAATGCCAGGCCCTGCAACAGCCGCAGCGAGATCAGCGCGATGGGAGCAAACACGCCAATCGAGGCGTAGCTGGGCAGGATGCCGACCAGGAATGTCGACAGGCCCATGATCAGAATGGTGATCAGGAAGGTCTGCTTGCGGCCGAGCAGGTCGCCCATGCGGCCGAAGAACAGTGCCCCGAACGGCCGCACCGCAAAGCCGGCAGCAAACGCCAACAGCGCGAAGATGAAGGCGCTGGTGTCGTTGAGGCCGGAGAAGAACTGCTTGGCGATGATCGCCGCCAGCGAGCCGTAGAGATAGAAGTCGTACCACTCGAAAACGGTACCCAGCGAGGACGCGAAAATCACCTTGCGGCGCTTGGCATCACTGTGTACTTGCGGCTGGCCAAAAACGGCGGTTGGACTGCTCATGTCTGCTCCTCGGGATGATGGACTGCGGGTGTCGGGTGGCGGGTGCAGCACTCTAGGAGCGGGAGCCCCCCGAACGGAACGCGACTTTGGTCGCAACCGCCGGCATGGCCGCTGCGACTTTGGTCTAATCGCCGGAGCTGCCGGATGGGTGGCTGGGGGGCAGAACCACCGAGGAGAGAGAAGGTGCTTCCAGGCTGGGCGCTGTTGCTGATTTCCGCCGGCTATGTGGCGCTGCTGTTCGGCATCGCCCATCACGGGGATCGCGCCCGCGCCAGGGCGCTGCAGCAGGGCCGCAAGCCCGAGTGGCAGGCCTGGGTCTACAGCCTTGCACTCGGGGTCTATTGCACCTCGTGGACTTTCTACGGTGCCGTCGGCCGTGCTGCTGGCAGCGGCTGGGATTTTCTGCCCATCTATCTCGGCCCGCTGCTGGTGTTCGTATTCGGCGCACCCCTGCTGGCGCGGATCATCGCGGTCAGCAAGCGCCACAACATCACCTCGATCGCCGACTTCATCGGCGCGCGCTATGGTCGGCACCAGCGGCTGGCGATGCTCGCCACCGTCATCGCGGTGATCGGCGTGGTGCCCTACATCGCGCTGCAACTGAAGGCGGTGGCGTTCGGTTTCCAGGTGCTGGTGGGGACGGGTGCTGTCGATGCCGCGTCCCGGAGCTGGGTCGACAGCTCGCTGCTCATTGCCGTGCTGCTGGCGGTGTTCGCCATCCTGTTCGGCACCCGGCAGGTGCTCTCCAGCGAAAGCCACCACGGCATGGTGCTCGCCATCGCCTTCGAGTCGCTGATCAAGCTCGCGGCGTTTCTGGCGGTGGGCCTCTATGTCTGCTATCGCGTGTTCGACGGCTTCGGCGATGCCTATGCCCAGGCGCTGACGCTGCCGCAACTGACCGAGCCGCTGAGCGACGGCAGCTGGCAGACCGGTTTCTGGACCCAAACGCTGCTGGCGGCGATTGCCATCGTCTGCCTGCCACGGCAGTTTCACGTGACCGTGGTGGAGTCCAACTCGCCGCGCGATCTGCAAAGGGCGCGCTGGGTGTTTCCGCTTTACATCGTGCTGATCAGTGCCTTTGTGGTGCCGATCGCCGCAGCAGGCTTGCTGCACCTGCCTGCCGGCACCGCGGCGGATACCTTCGTACTGGCGCTGCCGCTGGCAGAGGGCCATGAGTTGCTGTCGCTGGCGGCCTACCTGGGTGGGTTTTCGGCGGCGACCAGCATGGTCATCGTCGAAACCATCGCGCTCTCGACCATGCTAAGCAACGAGGTGGTGATGCCGCTGCTGCTGCGCTCGAAGCGTCTGGGCCTGTCGGCGCGCGGCGATTTGAGCGGTTTGCTCAAGCGCATCCGCCGTATCGCCATCATCCTGCTGATCGCGGTCGCCTGGCTGTATTACCGGCTGTTCAGCGGCCCTGGCACGCTGTCGGCAATCGGTCTGCTGTCGTTCGTTGCGGTCGCACAATTTGCGCCTGCGGTGGTGGGCGGCATGGTCTGGCGCGGCGGCAGCTATCGCGGCGCACTGTGGGGTTTGGGCAGCGGCTTCGCGGTGTGGACTTACACCCTGCTACTGCCGGCGCTGCTGGGCGGCAGCGAGGCGGGCAGGGCATGGTTGCAGCAGGGATTGTTCGGCATCGCGGCGCTCAGCCCCTATGCCCTGTTCGGCAGCAACGGACTCGACCCGGTCACCCACGGTGCGCTGTGGAGCCTGACCACCAACCTGCTCGCCTACATCGCGGTGTCCTGGCTGGCGCAACCGCGACTCGCCGAGCGTCTGCAGGCAGTCAAGTTCCTCGGCTTCGACGAGGCACATGCCGGCCTCGCGGCCACCCCACCCACCACCACCCCTGCCACCGTCGGCGACCTGCTGGCGCTGCTGGAGCGGTTCCTCGGCCCCGAGCGCGCACAGGCGCAGCTGCGTGATTTCAGCATCCAGCGCGGCAAGCCGCTGCCTGGCGGCAATGAGCGTGCGGACCGCGAGTTGCTGCGCTTCACCGAGCACATGCTGGCCGGGGCGCTGGGGGCCTCCAGCGCCCGCCTGCTGCTCGCCAGCACGCTGCGCGGCCGCGATATGCAGCCGGAGGATGTGATCCGCCTGCTGGACGAGACCAGCCACGCCATCGTGTTCAGCCAGGAACGTCTGCGCGCCACCCTCGAACATCTTGCCCAGGGCGTGTCGGTGATCGACCGGGACCTGCGCCTGGTGGCCTGGAACCGCCGCTATCTGGAGCTGTTTTCCTACCCGCCCGAGCTCATCCATATCGGCCAGCCGATCGAGACCCTGTTCCGCTACAACGCCCAGCGCGGTCTGCTGGGTAGTGGCGACCTGGACAGCCTGGTCGCCCGCCGCATGGACCATGTGCAACGCGGCACACCCTACGTGCACGAGCGGCAGATGCCCGACGGCATGGTGATCGAAATCCGCGGCACCCCGACGCCGGGCGGAGGCTTCGTCACCAGTTATGCGGATGTCAGCGCCTACACCCGTGCCACCCGCGCCCTGCAGGAGGCCAACGATACCCTGGAAATGCGTGTCGCCCTGCGTACTGCCGAACTCGCCGTCGCCACCAGCGAGGCCGAGCGCGCCAACGACTCCAAGACCCGTTTTCTGGCTGCGGCCTCGCACGATCTGGTCCAGCCCCTGCATGCGGCGCGGCTGTTTCTCGCCGCTGCCGACCGCGCCCTGTTGTCTCCCGAAACCAGCGTGGTGCTGGAGCGTGTCGGTGACTCGCTGACTGCCGCCGAGCAGCTGCTCGGCAGCCTGCTGGACATCTCCAAGCTCGATGCCGGTGCCTTGCCGGTACAGCGCGAAACCTTCGCCGCCGATGCACTGCTGACGCCGCTGGCGCGCGAGTTCGAGGCGCTCGCGGCCAGTCGCGGCCTGGTGTTCCGCTTTCGGCCGACGCGCGCAGTGCTCCATAGCGACCAGGCATTGCTGCGGCGGGTGCTGCAAAACTTCCTCAGCAATGCCATGCGCTACACCCGCCAGGGCCGCGTGCTGCTGGGGGTGCGGCGTGCCGGCGATGGCCTGCGCATCGAGGTCTGGGATACCGGTCCCGGCATCGTGCCGGCCCAGCAGCGGGTGATCTTCGAGGAGTTTCGCCGCCTGCAGGCTGAGGACGCGGTGGGGGAACGCGGCCTGGGCCTGGGCCTGGCCATCAGCGAGCGCATCGCCCGTCTGCTCGGCCACGGCTTGACGCTGCGCTCATGGCCCGGGCGCGGATCGGTGTTCGCGCTGACTGTGCCACTGGGTGCGAGAGCCGATGTCAGGGCCGTGCCGGAGCCCGGCGACAGCGAGCGTCCCGGCGAGCGCCGCGCCCGGGTGCTGGTGCTCGACAACGAACCCCTGGCGCTGGGTGCGCTGACCGCTCTGTTGCAACGCTGGGGCCACCAAGTGATCGCCGCTGCCAGCGCCGCGCAGGCGCTGGGCTTGTGCCGGGGTTTGCCGCCGCCGGAGCTGCTGCTGGTCGACTACCACCTCGACGATGGCGACAGCGGCATCGACGCTGCCGGCCGGCTGTGCGCGCTCTGGCAGCGCCAGGTGCCCTGCGCCGTCATCACTGCCGACCCCACCCGCATGGCGCGTGATGCGGCGAGGGCGGCCGGCTACCCGCTGCTGCAGAAGCCGGTGAAACCGGCGGCGCTGAGGGCCTTGATGCAGAAGCTGCTGACGAATGGTGACAGCAGTAGGACCAGCGTCCGGTAGACCGCTTACCGCCCTGGGGTTGCCGCCGGCATTGGACCACCAGCGGTCTGCGCCCTCTGCACCGGCAAGGTCGCTGGGCCAAGACTGCCTCAAGTTAAGTCCGCATTCACCCTTATGGCTTCATATCGGTCTGGCATGCCCTCATCCCTACGCACGAAGCACCGTGCTGAGCCTGTCCGGCAGCATCACTTGGAGTGGAGACGGCGATGAGAAACCAGCAGACGCAGGTCAGTGAAATCGATGGCACACGGCAGTCAGTCCGCCGCCGCCTGTCCATGTGGTCGCTGTTGCTGATGGCGATGGCAGTGGTGGCGATGATGAGCCTGTCACCGACGGCCCATGCGCAGCGCAGCCAGAAAGTGCAGATCGCCGAGTTCTATGTCGATTCGGACGATGATCTGATCGTCGGTTCCAGGCTCGAGTTCACCGTCGAGGGCAGCCCTGGCGCCGTGGCCAGTGTCCGGATCAGTGGCATCGCCGGCCGCATCCCGCTGAAAGAGGTCGACTCCGGGGTCTACGAGGGCCGCTACACCGTCAAGCCAGGGGATCGCATCACCACGGCGACCACCGCCCGGGCGACGCTGAAGCGCCGCAACCGCTCGACCAGTTCGGTGCTTACCGAATCACTCGGCGTCACCGTCAATGCAGCGCTCCCCCTACCGTCACCCGTGCAGCCAGGGATACTGACCATCGAGAGCCTTTCTGTCAGGCCCGTCGACAAGATCGAGGCCGGTTCCGACCTCGAGTTCACCATGATAGGTAGCTCAGGGGGCCAGGCATCGGTGTCGATTGAAACGGTGGCCAGTCCGCTTGCCCTGCGGGAAGTGAAGAACGGCACCTACAGCGGCAGCTACACCGTGCGCCGCGCCGACCGGATTCCGGCCAATGCCCGCGTCACCGGCAGTCTGGTGCTCAGCGGCAGGACCCTGCGCACTGCGCTCAACCAGCCGCTGGTGATAACAGCCAAGAAGCCAGTGATCGGCAACCTGTCGCCGACTAACGGCGAGCGACTCGGTTCCGGCGATTCGGTGTCGATTTCCGCCACTTTTGACGACAGCACCGGCAACGGCATCGACCCTCAGAGCGTGACGGTGACAGTGGGTGGCCGCGACGTGACCCGCAACAGCGTCGTCACGCCGCAGTTCTTCAACTATCGCGCCCAGCTGGAGCCCGGTGCTTACACGGTGGTGGTCACCGCCAAAGACCGCGCCGGCACCAGCCTCCGGCAGAGCTGGCAGTTCACGGTGGGCGGCTCTGGCTCGGTCAGCCTCAACCTGCCGCTGGAACTGACCAGCCATCAGAACATGGCGCAGATCAGCGCCGGGCTGATCGAGCTCAGAGGCCGCACGAGTCCCGACGCCAGCGTCGACGTGCAGGTGACCAGCGTCTCGGCAATTTTCGGCATGCTCGGTCTGAGCCAGAACCTGCTGTCGAAAACGGTCCGCGCCGACGGCAACGGCAATTTCTCGCTGAGCTTCCAGGCACCGCAGATGCCCAGCGGCGGCGGGCGCTTGCAGATCGGCCTGGTGGCGACCAAGGGCAGCCTGCGGCAGGTGCAGAATCTGGTGCTGATGCAGGCGCAGTAGAGAGCCGGGAGTTAGGTAACGGTCGGGTGTAGCCTTTATGGTGTTTGTGGTGACACCAAAAACCTCAACGGAGAAGACCCAGTGAATTATGTCGACGGCTTTGTGATCCCGGTGCCCATCGAAAGCATGGCTGCGTACAAGATCTTGGCCCGCAAGTCCGCCAAGGTCTGGCGAAAGCACGGCGCGCTGTCTTACAACGAGGCTGTTGCGGACGATGTAAAGCCCGGCAAGCGCACCTCGTTTCCACAGAGCGTCAAGCTCAAAGAAGGCGAAACTGTGGTGTTTGCCTGGGTGGTCTACAAATCCCGCAAGCACCGTGATGAGGTGATGGCCAAGGTGATGGCTGATCCGCTCATGGTCAACATGAAGCCGGGCGACATGCCTTTCGACGGCAAGCGCATGTTTTTTGGCGGGTTCAAATTGATCATCGAGGCCTGAAGCCGGCTTTTTAAGGCAGCAACGGCCCACGCGAGGACAAGTGGCAGCCGCAGGCTCCGGAGCGGGTAGCGAAGGACGATAACATCGCAGTCTCACCCTGCTGACCAATCCCAGTGCCCGACATCATCTCGATCCAGAACCTGACCAAGACCTACCAGTCCGGCTTCCAGGCGCTCAAGGGCATCAACCTCGACATCCGGCGTGGCGAAATCTTTGCGCTGCTGGGCCCCAACGGGGCGGGCAAGACGACGCTGATCGGCATTGTCTGCGGCATCGTCAATCCCAGCAGCGGCAAGGTTTTCGCCGATGGCCACGACGTGGTCACGGACTATCGCGCGGCGCGCGCCAAGATCGGCCTGGTACCGCAGGAGCTGAGCACCGATGCCTTCGAAACCGTATGGGCGACGGTCAACTTCAGCCGCGGCCTGTTCGGCAAGCCGGCCGACCCGGCGTTGATGGAAAAACTGCTGCGCGACCTGTCGCTGTGGGACAAGCGCGATGCCAAGATCATGACGCTCTCCGGCGGCATGAAGCGGCGGGTGATGATCGCCAAGGCGCTGTCGCACGAGCCGCAGATCCTGTTTCTCGACGAGCCGAGCGCAGGCGTCGACGTCGAGCTGCGCCGCGACATGTGGTTGATGGTGCGCGGCCTGCGCGAGCGGGGGGTCACCATCATCCTAACCACCCACTACATCGAGGAGGCCGAGGAGATGGCCGACCGCATCGGCGTGATCCGCAAGGGCGAGCTGATTCTGGTGGAGGACAAGCAGCTGCTGATGCAGAAGCTAGGCAAGAAGCAACTCAGCCTGAGCCTGAAGACGCCGCTGACCGAGATTCCCGCGGCGCTGTCGGAGCCGGCGCTGACCTTGTCCGCCGATGGCAGTGCGCTGATCTACAGCTTTGATGCGCAGAGCGAGGAGACCGGCATCGCCGCGCTGCTGCGGCGGCTAGGCGAGCACGGCATCGACTTCAAGGAACTGCAATCCAGCCAGTCTTCGCTGGAGGACATTTTCGTCAGTCTGGTGCGGGAGGAGCGCGCATGAGCCGCATCAACTGGCATGCCGTGAAAGCCATCTACCAGTTCGAGATGGCGCGCACTTTCCGCACTCTGGTGCAGAGCATCGCCTCGCCGGTACTCAGCACCTCGCTCTATTTCGTGGTGTTCGGTGCAGCCATCGGCTCGCGCATGGGGGCCATCGATGGCATCAGCTACGGAGCCTTCATCATTCCCGGACTGGTGATGCTGTCGCTGCTGAGCGAGAGCATTTCCAACGCCTCGTTCGGCATCTACATGCCGAAGTGGTCGGGCACCATCTACGAGCTGCTGTCGGCCCCGGTATCGTACGGCGAGGTGATCCTCGGCTATGTCGGCTCCGCGGCCACCAAGTCGGTGCTGCTGGGCGTGCTGATGCTGATCACCGCGCGGCTGTTCGTCAGCTACGAGATTGCGCACCCCCTGTGGATGGCGCTGTTCCTGGTGCTCACCGCGGTCACCTTCAGTCTGTTCGGCTTCATCATCGGCATCTGGGCCGATGGCTTCGAGAAGCTGCAAATCATCCCGCTGATGGTGGTCACCCCGCTGACTTTTCTCGGCGGCAGCTTCTATTCGATCAGCATGCTGCCGCCGTTCTGGCAGAAGCTCACCCTGTTCAACCCGGTGGTGTATCGGGTCAGCGGCTTCCGCTGGAGTTTCTACGGCGTGGCGGATGTCAGCGTCGCCACCAGCCTGGCAATGACCTGCCTGTTCATGGTGCTGTGCCTCGCGACCATCCGCTGGATTTTCAGAACCGGCTACCGGCTGCGCAGCTAGACGAAAAAACGCCGCTGCCGCTGCCGGGGCGCTGACCATTGCGGCCCGACAACCAGTAAACTGCCGCACGACCTTTCACGGAGCAACCCATGGCCAAGCCCAATTACCAGTTCGAGAAGCGCCAGCGCGAGCTGAAGAAGATCAAGCAGCAGGAAGAAAAGCGCCTGAAGAAGCTCGCCGGTGGCAATGCCGCCGACGCACCGGAAGACGCTGCAGACGCCGCCACCGACCCCGCAACCACCACCCAGAAGGAGACCGCACCATGAGCAAGGGAATGGACCGCAAGAAGGAAACCAAGAAGAAGCCTGCGCAGACACCGGCTGAAAAGAAAGCGGCCAAGAACGAGAAAAAGAAGTAGTGAAGTCCACGAAATTGCAGGCAGCAGGGGCGGGCGATACCCGCCCCTTTTGTTTTGATGCGGGTCGCAGCAGCCCATGAAGCCACCGAAGGGACTGCAACCGCTGGTCGACAACGGCATGGTCGATGCCGTTCTGCGCCAGCTCAAGAGCGGCAAGGAGGCTTCGGTGTTCGTGGTCTCCTGCGGGGACGAAGTGCGCTGTGCCAAGGTCTACAAGGAGGCTGAACACCGTGGCTTCCACAAGCTTGCCCAGTATCAGGAAGGCCGCAAGGCTAGAGGCAGCCGCGATGCCCGCGCGATGGGCAAGGGTGGCAGCCGCCACGGCCGCAAGCAGCAGGAAGAAGAGTGGAAGAACGCCGAAGTCGAGGCGCTCTACCGGCTCGACTATGCCGGGGTGCGGGTGCCGAAGCCGCATGGAGTCCATGCGGGCGTGCTGCTGATGGAACTGGTCTGCGATGCCGAGGGCAACCCCGCGCCGCGACTGAACGATGTCGATATCACCCCGGAGCAGGCCCGCGAGTGGCATGTGTTCATGATCCGGCAGATCGTGCTGATGCTCTGCGAGGGGCTGATTCACGGCGACCTGTCGGAGTACAACGTGCTGCTCGACGCCAACGGTCCGGTGGTCATCGACCTGCCGCAGGCGGTGAGTGCCGCCAGCAACAACAATGCCTTTTCGATGCTGGAGCGCGACGTCAACAACATGCGCGCGACCTTTGGCCGCGCCGCGCCGGAGCTGCTCGAAAGCCAGTACGCGCGGGAGATCTGGAAGCTGTTCCAGGCCAGCGAGCTGAAGCCCGACAGCGTGCTGACGGGAGTGTTCATCGACGAGTCCGGCAGTGCCGATGTCGATGCCGTGCTTGACCAGATCGAGGAAGCGAGGCTGGAAGCCGAGGCGCGCCAGCGCGGACGCGATGAAGCCGAGAAGGATGGCTGACTAGGGCGTGTCATCAATTGAATGCTCGCTGCGTTGCGAGTCAAAAAGCCGCCTGGCGAGGCGCGGGCCGCAGGCTGTGGTTGTTCCACAGCCAAGGTTCGTAACGAAGCCCGGCGGCTTTTTGGCCGCAACCCTTCGGGGCGGGACTGTATTGGGGCATTGCAGCGTCAGCAAGACCTTCAATAGTTCAACTATTGCGCGGTCTCGCTTCCTTGCACTGCCCCAATACAGCCTTCCGCCGCAGCGACCATTTAATTGATGACACGCCCTAGCGGCCAGGCTTGCGACCGCGGGCCGCAGGCGGGGCCATCGCCGGCATCGCCCGCAGTTGCTGCCAGATCGCCTGGCCGGCCTGGTCGTAGCGGCGCACGCTGGCGATGAAGGCATGGCGGGCGCCGGTATCCACCATCGGCTCCGGCAGCATCGGGTCGAACACCACCTGGCGGATGGCCTTGCCGCCGAGCAGAAAGGATTCGCGCATCGCCACCGCCAGTTCCAGTGCCGGGCTGCGCTGCAGCCAGTCCTCGAGCTGGGCGCGCAGGCTGCGATAGGCGCCATTGAGCGCTTTGCAATCCCAGAGTCTGGCGATGCGCCTGCTGCGCTCGGCATCGAAGCCGGTGACCACGAACACGCCTGCGCTCTGCTCCAGCCCTAGTGCATGCAGGCGCCGGCGCAGCGATTCGACGCTGTCCTCGATGTTGTCGGGCCGCACAAACAGGCCGGGGTCGAGTTCGCGGAAGCCCAGCATGTCCAGCGCACGGCTGCGGGCCTTGAAGGCTGCGCGGTCGCTGCGCCGCAGCGTGCCGCCGTGCACGGCGACGTAGCCCCCCGCCCAGGGTCGCAGGCGCTGTTCGGCCGTGCGCCAGGTGGCCACCTCATCCGCCAGTTCGTGGGCGCTGGCGCTCAGGCGGTACCAGCCGCGCTCGGCGGCTTCGATCAGCCCCTCGGTGGACAGCCGCATCAGCGCCACCCTGGCATTGCTCTCGCCGATGCCGAACAGGGCGCAGGCGCTGATTGCCTCCCGCGCCGACAGCTGCTGCCCTGCGGAGGCGAGCAGCAGGTCGAGAATCAGGTTCTTGGCTTTGATTGTCATCTGACGAAAGGATGGTCGAAGGTGGTTGCCGGATGAAAACGTTACGAATATAGTCAGTATTCGCAAATTACGTAATGTTTCTGAAAAACGTAATGACCTGATCCGCTTCAAGGAGGCAAGGCACATGACTTCCTACGTCGTCGACCCCGTTGTGCGCGAGCAGCTGAAGCTGCGCAGCAACTGGCGTGGTGCCGCCGCGGTGCTGCAGGACTACGCCCTGCTGGTGTTGGCGTTCGCCATCAGCATGCTCTGGCCGAACCCGCTGAGCTGGCTGCTGTCGCTGCTGCTGCTGTCCGGCGCCCACGTCGGTCTGGCGATCCTCATGCACGAGGCCGCGCACCGCTCGCTGTTCGCCAGCAGCCGGCTCAATGACTGGATCGGCCAGTACCTGTGCGCGCTGCCCAATTTCAACAACATGCCGCTGTATCGTGCCTACCACATGGCGCACCACCGCAATGCTGGCAGCGCGGACGACCCCGACCTGGTGATGACCGAGCGTTATCCGATCAGCAGGGCCAAGCTGCGCGGCAAGCTGCTGCGCGACCTCACCGGGCAGTCCGGCATCAAGTTTCTGGTGGGCAGCGTGGCAATGATCGCGGGCTTCTGGAAATACCAGCAGAACGGCCTCACCGAGCGCGTCGCCTACCCGAGGCCGATGGGCTTTCTGGATTACCTGGCGATCTTCATCCGCAATGGCGGTGCAGTCGCCGTCGGTTGGCAGTTCGCCATCTGGGGCGTGCTGTTCAGTCTGGGCCACGGCTGGCTGTATCTGCTGTGGGCGGCGGCCTATCTGCTGCCCTATCCATTCTTCATGCGCCTGCGGGTGCTCGCCGACCATGCGGCGGTGCATGACCAGCACAGCCGCAATCCGCTCGATCACGCCCGCAGCACCCAGGCCAACTGGCTGGAAAGACTGCTGCTCTCGCCGCACCACGAGCACTACCATCTGGAGCATCACCTGATGCCCTCCGCCCCGCACTGGAACCTGCCCAGGCTGCACGCCGTGCTGGTGCGCGATGGCGTGATTCCGCCCGCCAATCAGGCCAGCGGCCTGCTGGACGTGCTGCGCCGGGTGACGGTGTGAACGTAGGCCTGGCTAGCTCTCGTCGTCGTCGCCTGCCGGCACGCCGCTGACGTCCAGCGGCACCGTGTCGGCCAGCAGCAGGCGCTGCGCCAGCACTGCCGCCTGGGTACGGCCATACAGACCCAGCTTGCGCAGGATGGCGGTGACATGCGCCTTGATGGTGGCTTCGGTCACTTCCAGATCGTAGGCAATCTGCTTGTTGAGGCGGCCCTCGGCCAGATGCATCAGCACCCGCAACTGCTGCGGTGACAGGCTGGAAACCCGGCGTGCCAGCTGGGCGTCGCCGTTGTCGGGGCGGGCGGCGGCCACCGGCGGCGTCCACAACTGACCATCGAGCACGCTGGTGAGGGCCTGGGTGAGCACCTCCAGTCCCGCCGATTTGGGGATGAAGCCGGCGGCGCCGAAGTCCAGGGCGCGGTGGATGGTGCCGGCATCCTCGTCGGCGGAGACCATCACCACCGGCACGCTGGCGTGCTCGGCGCGCAGCCAAACCAGCGAGGCATACCCGCGCACACCCGGCATGCGCAAGTCCAGCAGCACCAGATCGGCATCGGGCTCACGCGCCACCACTGCCTGCAGGGCGCTGAAGCTGTCGGCCTCGATCACCCTGGCGCCGGGCAACACCCGCTCCACCGCCATGCGCAGCGCGGCACGAAACAGCGGGTGATCGTCGGCAATGATGACGACCGGGTGCAGTTGTGGCGCGACGGGCAGGCTGCTCATGCCCTGAGTGTAGGCGGCTGCTGCGGCGTCGGTTTAAGACTTTGGTCGTACACGGCCCGCAGTTAGACCTAAGGCGAATGGGCAGCAGCAGACCCCTGACGCACTCTTCTCGCGGTAGTCCAGGCTGTCCAGAAAACACATGAGAGGAGAACCCATGTCATTCGCACCCTTCCGTCCATTCCCCATTGTGGTTGCCGCGCGCGCCCTGTGCGCTGCCGCCTTGCTGGTTCCTGCTGCCTCATTTGCACAGGCCGTCGCAGAAGGCGACACGGCTGCTGCCGTTAGAGAACTGCGTCAGCGGCTGGAGGCCCTGGAGGCGCAGCTGGCTGCCGAGCGCGCCGCCTCGCCGCCACCGGTGGTGGCAGCAAAGCCCAACGAAGTGAAACCGGGCGATACCAAAATCACCGTCGGCGGCTATGTGAAGGCCGATGTGCTGCTGTCCCGCTTCAGCGAGGGTGAGCTGGCACAGGGCTCGGGGCGCGATTTCTACCTGCCCAATTCCATTCCGGTCAGCAACGGCAGCGGCAAGAGCCGGCAGTTCCTCGACGCCCATGCCAAGGAAACGCGGCTGTTCGTGAAGACTGAAACCAATCTGGATGGCCACAAGCTCGGCACCCACATCGAACTCGATTTCATCGTCAACCAGAGCCTTGCCGCCAACGAAATCGTCACCAATGCCTACACACCGGGCTTTCGCCGCGCCTTCATCACCTACGACAACTGGCTGCTGGGGCAGGAGTGGACGACGTTCATGAATCTGGGCGCGCTGCCTGAGACGCTGGATTTCGTCGCCTTTCCCAGCGAAGGCACGGTGTTCGTCCGCCAGCCGCAGCTGCGTTACACGCTCGGCAGCCTGCAACTGGCACTGGAAAATCCGGAAACCTCGGTATTGCCGGGTGGCGGCGGCGCGGTGGCGGGTTCGGGTGATGCGACGCTGCCGGATTTCGTCGCGCGCTACAACTTCAAGCTCGGCTCGGCGGAACTTTCACTGAGCGGTCTGCTGCGACAGCTGAAAGTCGAGAACCCGGCGGCCGGTACCACTGCTGCGGTAGACGACAGCACCACGGCGGGGGGTGTGGGCCTGGCGGGGCGGGTGCCGTTCGGCAGCGATGACCTGAAGTTCATGGTCACCACTGGCGAGGGCATCGGCCGCTATCTGGCGCTCGGCACCTCGGCCGATGCGGTGTTGTCCGCCGGCGAACTCGATGCGATCGGCGTCACCGGCGGCTACCTGGCCTACAAGCACGCCTGGACACCGAAATGGCGCAGTACCCTGACCGTGTCGGCGCTCGCCATCGACAACGACACCAGCCGCACCGGTACGGCGCTGACCAAGAGCGTGCAGAGTGCTTCCATCAACCTGTTGTATTCACCGGTGGCGAGACTCACTTTTGGCGGCGAACTGCGGCATGCGCAGCGGGAGCTGGAGAACGGCCAGGACGGCAATCTCGACCGCCTGCAGTTTTCGGCCAAATACAACTTTTGAGACTCCCGGTGCGCTGACCTTCTCAGCAGTTTGCTTTGGCCGCGCCTCGCGCGGCCATTTTTTTGGGCGCTGCCGCTGTTGCAGCCCGTATCATCGCGCCCATGCACTACCGCCACGCCTATCACGCCGGCAACTTCGCCGATGTCCACAAGCACGTCCTGCTGGTGGGCCTGCTACAAGCCCTGAGCCGCAAGGACTCCCCCTGGAGCTATCTCGAGACCCATGCTGGTGCGGGCCTCTACGACCTGCGCTCCGGCGCCGCGCTGAAGACGGCCGAGTGGCAGGATGGCATTGGCCAGCTCAAGGCCGATGCGGTGTTCGCCGAACCGGTCGCCACCTATTTCAAGGCCGTGCAGGCGCTCAATGCTGCGGGCGAGGCCGTCCACATATACCCCGGCTCACCGGTGCTGGCACAGGCGCTGCTGCGTGAAAAAGACAAGCTCGTGCTGTGCGAAAACGTTGCGGATGTATTCGCCGATCTGCGCCAGCATTTCGCCCGCGACCGGCAGACCACGCTGCACGAGCGCGATGGTTATGAGGCGCACGCGCTGCTGCCGCCGCCGGAAAAGCGCGGTCTGGTGCTGGTCGACCCGCCGTTCGAACGCCGCGACGAGTTCGAGGCGATGGAAGCGTTCCTGCTCAAGGCGCAGGCCCGCTTTGCAGGCGGCATGTATGCCTTCTGGTATCCGCTCAAGAACAGCTTCGAAGTCGAACGTTTCGGCCGCCGCATCGCCCAGGCCAGCAGCAAGCCGGTGCTGGACTTCTGCCTCGATACCGGTGCGCCTGCCGAGGGCCAGATGCGCGGCTCCGGTCTTGTCGTCGTCAATCCCCCGTACCGCTTTGCCGAGGAGATGACCCCGGTGCTGGCCGATCTGGCCCGCACCCTGTCGCTGGGCCCGCGCGCGGCCTCGCACGTCACCTGGCTGAAGCAGGAATGAGCGGAATCAGGACGCTGCGCAAGGGCGAGTTTCTGGAACTCAAGCGCGACCGCCACTGGGAGTACGTGAAGCGGGTCAGGGCCAGCGGCGCGGTGGTGATGGTTGCCGTCACTGCCGAGCGCGAGTTGCTGCTGGTGGAGCAGACGCGCATCCCCATGCAGGGCAAGACCATCGAGTTGCCGGCCGGCCTCGTCGGTGACAGCGATGCCTTTGCTGACGAAGGCCTGGAGCAGGCCGCGCTGCGCGAACTGCTGGAGGAAACCGGCTATCGCGGCGAGCAGGCCTTCATCCTCACCCAGGGCCCCACGGCGCCGGGCCTGACTAGCGAACAGCTCACGCTGGTCGGCATCCGCGGCCTCAGCCATGAGCACGCCGGCGGCGGCGTCGATGGCGAGGACATCAGCGTCCATCGGGTGCCGCTGGATGCCGTGCATGGCTGGCTTGAAGCCCGGCGTGCCAAAGGTTATTTCATCGAGCCGCGCATCTATGCCGGCCTGTGGTTTGCCAGCAGCGGCCTGCTTTAGGGGGCGTCCGGCCAGTCCAGCCAGAGGCGGCCATCGGAATAGACGCGGTCCTTCGCCCGCAGCCCGGTGTCGCCGTTTTCGACTCGCTCCAGGACGTTGCGAGCAGGGGACAGCACCGGCATGCGGCCGTCCTTGAATCGCTGATCACGTACCAGCAGCCAGTACGCCTTGTTCAAGGCCAGGGCCCGCTCGCGGGAGGGCAGCAGCAGAGACCGCAGATCGGCGTCGCCACCAACACTGGCGCGGCGCACGGCAGCTTCGTCGAGCCGGCCTCTGGGGAAGAAACGCTGGAGGATTTCGGCGTTGGCGCGAAACTCGTCGCCGCCGCCGACGCGCCGGAAGTAGGTGAGCACTTCGGGCTCGGCATGGCCGGCCTGTGGAATGTCTTTCAAGCCGTCGAGTGACTGCTGCGCCCAGCCTCCCGCGCCCGGCAGCTTGCGCGGAAAGCCGAAGCTCGAATCGACGGTAATGCCGATGCCGCCATGGCAGCCCATGCAGCTCAGCGTTTCCTCGTGATCCTGCGGCCGCAGGCGGCCGTCGGCGGCTTCGATCCAGCCGCGATATTCCCAGCCCAGGGCATTGCGCAGGCCACCGTGTTCACCAGCAGCAAACCAGGGCAGGCGGCCGATGCGCTTTTCTTCTTCAGACTCCTTGTAGGCGGCCAGACGGCTATTGGCATTGGGGTCGCCGAACTTGATGGCGTAGCGAAACTCCTTGACCCGCGGCGACAGCCAGCCGGGTGCATCCGGGTCGAGATAGCGCACGGTGTGGACGAATTCGGTACCTCGCGGATAGCTCCAGCGTTGCACCGGCAAGTTGTTCGCCGCGCCGAAGTAGCGCGGCGGCAGACGGTTGACCCGGGTTGCCATGCCGAGCACGCCATCAGCATCCAGATCACTGGCGGCGACGCGCTCGTCCACCGGCTCGACACGCCGCTGCAGCGCCGCGGCGCTGACCGTATCGGACACGGCAATCGCCGCTTCCAGTACCGCAAGGTTGGCGCGATATACCGCGGCCGAAGCCGCGCCCTGCGCATCGTTGCGGAAGGCGGCCGGCAGGCGGATGTAGATGTCGTCGCTGGCGCCGTTGGTGGGCCAGAAAGTGCCAGGAAAAGGCTGGTAGCGCACTGCCCGCCAGCCGCTGCCGTCGCGCAAGAAGCCGTCGGCGTCAAAGCCTTGACCGATGTTGAAATCGGGTGCGCCTGCCGGCTGGCTGGCGAGCCAGGGGCTGAGATTGTCCTCGCGCAGATAGCCGGTCACCGCCGCATCGCTGATGCCGGCGATGCCGGGGCGCGGGTCTTCGAACAGTGTTTTCCAGTGGTTATCGAGGCCGGCGTCGGAGAAGGCGTAGACCTCCTGCAGGTTCCAGTCGCCCTTCAGATTGTTGCCGTTGCGGGTGGTGTGGCAGGTCCAGCAAGGGTTGGCCGCGCCTGCCGTGCGGGTGTAGCACTGCGGCGGGATCGGCGCCTCAGGGTTGCCGACCGCGGGTGCCGCGGCGCGCAGCGGCTTGGGCGCCAGCGTGACCGCAGTCTGTGCTGTGGACGGCGCGGCCGGAGCCGGTGTCCGCGAGCAGCTTGCGAGCAGCAATACCGCCATCACGAGCAAGGTGTGCGCCAACAGCCGCCGTTGATGTCCTCTGATGCTGATCCCCATGGCCACTGGCATCGCTGCACTCCGCTACGTCGACGCAGGCCACAAGCCTGCGTCGGCGAGCCGGCTTACTTGGTGACGGTGCGCGTGAACGAGGGCATCGGCTGCCCGGCGGCGGTGAGCTGCAGCTTGCCGTCCTTGAGCACATAGGTTTCGCCGACGAAGCTGTTGTCGGTGACCTCGAACCAGAAGAAGCCCTGGGCCAGATCCTGCTGGAAGTAGCTCGGGTTGCGGGCCGCGTCACCGAAGGCGCGCACATCCGAACCGGCACCGGAGAGGATGAACTCGGTCTTGCTGTTGCAGCTGGCCACCGGCTTCAGCCATTCCAGATCGTGGTCGTGGCCGAAGATATGGAAGTCCAGGCTCATCGCGCAGGCGCTCTGATCCATCAGATCCTTCCAGGGCTGGCCGTCGGTGGTGCCGGCGGGGAGCATGCCCGCACCATCGAAATCGCCGGCATTGCCGTGTTCACCGTTGGAGATGTAGGGGTGGTGCGAATAGGCGATGGTCCACTTGGCCTTGCTGGCCATCAGGCCGGCCTGAAACCACTGCATCTGCGTCGGGCCGTAAGTGAGGTAATTGAATGCGGGTTCGTTGAGGTTGAGCACCGTCGCCGTCAGCGGGCTGGAGTCGAGGCAGAAGAACTCCACGGTCGGCGCAGCGCCAGCCGGCGCGTTGAGTGGCGCGGTGAACGAGTGGTAGCGCGCGGGCATCTGCCATTTGCCGGAGCTGCCGGGCGAAGCGGTGTAGTCGACCTGGAAGTTGCCGCGGGCGTTGTTCAGACCCTCGCCGACCTCGGTATTGGCATTGTCGTGATTGCCGAGCGCGGGATAGATGGGGATGTTGAGATCCTTGTAGGGCAGTTCGAAGGCGCTCTGCCACTGCGGATCGGTCACCGAGCCGACGCCGGTCTCGTAAAAATTGTCACCGGTCTCCAGCGCAAAGTCACAGCCCTTGAGCTGGCAGAGTTGGGCCATGGCAGCGCCCACCGCGTTCTGGTTGTCGTTGCCGCGGCCGGCGTCGCCAAAGGCGATGAAGCGTACCTTGGGCGCAGCCACCGGGGTGGGGGGCGTGACTGGTACGGTGGGTGTGCCGGGTGCTGCCACTGGCCCACCTGGCGCACTGTCGCCACATGCGCTGAGCGCCAATGCAGACAGCGTGAGAGCGGTCCGGAGGACCAGTGGGCGGGCAAGGTGATTCATGGCGATGACCAAAACATGAGGGTGAAAGGGCTGTGAGAGATAACGCAGCGTAGCGAGTGCCGATGACAACCGCAGCAGCGGTGCAGGAGACTACCGAGCAGACCGGCTGGCAGATGCACGCCGCAGGCTTTCGACCACGGTGCGGAAGCGTGCGCGCTGAAACTCGAAGCGCGTCGGTGAAGAAGTGAGCGTGGCGGTCAGAAAGTGGCTGCCGGCATCGACGATGAGCACGTAGGCCATCAATTCGCGCGGACCTTCGCGGTAGCGCAACGTCAGCCGGGTGGCCACAGAGCTGCCCTTGCCCTTGAGGCTGGCCGGCAGCTCCAGCGGCAGCTCTTCCAGCTTTTGAAACTGGCTGGCGTGGTAGGCGAACTCGGCGAGCTTGCGCAGCGTGAAGCCTTCCAGACAAGTGCGGCGGCGATCAACCGGCTCGCGGGTGACGGTGAGCAGGTCCTGCCCCCAGCCTTCGGCATCGGTCGCCTGGGCAGGGCGGGCCATCAGCGGCACGTTCATCACGCCCTGCTGCACCTGCCAGCCCTCGGGAACTTCGATGGAGAAGCCATCCGCCGTGATGCGCGCGGCCTCGGCATTCAGCGAAAGGCAGAGGCATATCAGAGCAAGCAGTTGTTTCAAGGGATGCGCGCCATGGTCTGTTCGAAGTCGGCCTTCAGGCTGCCGTCGGCGTTCTTGGGCAGCTGCATCGCGGTATCGAGCACATAGGCTGCCCCGGTCATTTTCTCGCCCTCGAACTCGAACCAGAAAAACGCCAGCACGTTGTCCTTCTGATAGTAGGTCTCATTGCGTGCCGCGTCGCCAAAGGCACGTGGCTGTTCGCTGGTGCCACTCAAGATGAACTGGGTCTTGGCATTGCAGGCGGCAACCGGTTTCAGCCATTCGATATCGTGGTCGTGGCCGAACATGAAAAAGTCCAACCCCATGGCGCAGGACGAGGCATTGTGAAAATCCAGCCAGGGCTTGCCATTGGTGGTGCCGGGCAACAGCGCAGGTGCGCCGTCGAAGGTGCCGGCATTACCGTGCAGGCCGTTGCTGACGTAGGGGTGATGCGCGAAGGCGATCTTCCACCGGGCCTTGCTGTTGCTCAGCGCCTGCTGATACCACTGCATCTGGGTCGGCCCGTAGGTGAGGTAATTGAAGGCCGGGCTGGGGTCGGCCACGATGGAAGTCAGCGGGCTGGAGTCGAGGCTGAAGAACTCCACCAGCGGGGTCTGTGCACTGCTCGGCAGGCTGTAGCCGGCCGGGGTGTTGAGGGTGAAATCATTGCCCTGCGTGCTGAGCGGCGCGGTGAACCGGTAATAGCGCGCCGGCATATTCCATTTGCGGCTGCTGTTCTCGGCCGCCGAGTGGTAGTCCACCTGAAAATTGCCGCGTGCATTGGCCGAGCCTTCGCCCGGGCCCTGACTGTTGTCGTGATTGCCGAGGGTGGCAAAGATCGGCACTTTCAGGGCGTTGTAGGGGCCTTCGAACTTGCTCTGCCACTGGGCATCGGCGGTGCTGGTCACACCTGAGAGATAGAAGTTGTCGCCAAACTCGAGGGCGAAGTCGCAGCCGCGCGCGGCGCAGACGGCGGCCATGGCATCGCCCACCGCGGTCTGTGCCGCAGGACCGCCCTGGGTGGCCTGGCCGGCATCGCCAAAGGCGACGAAGCGCACCTTGTTGCTGGCCGCAGGTGTGCTTGGTGTCCCGGGTAGCGCCGGGTTCAGAGACGTCGGCGAGCCACTGTTGCCGCAGGCGGACAGCAACAGGGCAGGGGCAAGCAGAGTGAGCACACGCATGACGATTGACCGGAGATTTGCGATGGCGCGCAAGATAATGCCGCACTGAGACACGAAGGTGACAGTGCCGCGAAAACACCGGTATCGGTTACCCTGTCGCCATCCAGCCGGGGGTGCCTGCGCCAAGCGCGCAGGCTGAGAACACACTCTTGGAACCTGGCCGACCTTTTCAATGCGTCGGCGAGGGAAGGCGGGGCGTGGTGGCCACGGCACTGCGCACTGCGTTCTGCTCGCCGCAGGAGACACAAGCATGAGCGCACTACCCGACGATTTTCTGCACGAAGCTACTCGCCTGACCGACGATGCGACGCGGCCATTCCCTGCCAGCCGCAAGATCTATGTCGAAGGCAGCCGCCCCGACATCCAGGTGCCGATGCGCGAGATTTCGCTCACCCCGACGCGGGTGAAAGACGGCATCGAGCCCAATGCGCCGGTCACCGTCTACGACACCAGCGGGCCGTATACCGACCCGGCGGCGCATATCAATCTGCTGAAGGGCCTGGCGCCGCTGCGCGCGGGCTGGATCGAGGCGCGTGGCGACACCGAAACGCTGCGCGGCCTCTCCAGCATCTATGGGCGCATCCGTGCGGCGGACGAAAAGACTTCGCACCTGCGCTTCGAGCACATCCGCCAGCCGCGCCGCGCCAAGGCGGGCACCAATGTCAGCCAGATGCACTATGCCCGCCGCGGCCTGATCACGCCTGAGATGGAATACATCGCCATCCGCGAAAACGCGCGCCTGCAGGAACTGCGCGAGAGCTACGAGAAGGCCGGCTACCTGCGCCGCATGCATGCGGGCCACAGCTTTGGCGCGATGCTGCCGAAGGAAGTGACGCCGGAGTTCGTGCGCAGCGAAGTGGCGCGCGGCAGGGCCATCATCCCCGCCAACATCAATCACCCCGAGCTGGAGCCGATGATCATCGGCCGCAACTTCCGCGTGAAGATCAACGCCAACATCGGCAACTCGGCGGTATCGTCGAGCATTGCCGAAGAGGTCGAGAAAATGGTGTGGTCGACCCGCTGGGGCGGCGATACGGTGATGGATTTGTCGACCGGCAAGAACATCCACGAAACTCGCGAGTGGATCATTCGCAACAGCCCCGTGCCCATCGGCACGGTGCCGATCTATCAGGCGCTGGAAAAGGTCAACGGCAAGGCCGAAGACCTGACCTGGGAAATCTTCCGCGATACGCTGATCGAGCAAGCCGAGCAGGGCGTCGATTACTTCACGATCCACGCCGGCGTGTTGCTGCGCTACGTGCCGATGACGGCCAAGCGGCTGACCGGCATCGTCTCGCGGGGCGGCTCGATCATGGCCAAGTGGTGCCTGGCGCATCACAAGGAATCGTTCTTGTATACGCACTTCGACGATATCTGCGAGATCATGAAGGCGTACGACGTCTCGTTCAGCCTGGGCGACGGCTTGC
>JBKJJE010000168.1:0-4240 GCA_046598075.1 Stagnimonas sp. | reverse complement strand
ATGGTCGGGGCGGAGGGATTCGAACCCCCGACCTCTTGTACCCAAAACAAGCGCGCTACCAAACTGCGCTACGCCCCGACTGGGCATGACTTTTGACATCGAACGATGGTGGGTCGTGATGGATTCGAACCATCGACCAATTCGTTAAAAGCGAACTGCTCTACCGACTGAGCTAACGACCCCAAACAGTTCGATGACTAAAAGCATTCCGCAAACGGTCTGAAACCGGCACCTTTCACGGGGCGCGAAGGATAGGGGAGACGGTCGGTTTGTGCAACGGATTTGGGAATGGCCAGTCCCGCGTGACACAATCCACAGCTATCGCACGGCAGCGTGCGACAGCGTCAGGACCACCCCAAAGTAATCAACCCACGAGCGATGATGACCTCTGCTGGCCTCAAGTTCCGCCAAGCCCTTGCTGCCGAAAGGCCGCTGCAGATTCCCGGCGCGATCACCGCCTACGCGGCCCGCATGGCTGAAGCCACCGGCTACCAGGCTCTGTATATCTCCGGCGGCGGTGTGGCTGCCAACTCGCTGGGCATGCCAGATCTGGGCATCAGCACCATGGAAGACGTGCTCACCGACCTCAGCCGCATCACCGAGGTGACCACGCTGCCGGTGCTGGTGGATATCGACACCGGCTGGGGCGGGGCCTTCAACATCGCACGCACCATCCGCCATTTTCAGAAAGCCGGTGCGGCGGCGGTCCATATCGAGGATCAGGTTGGCCAGAAACGCTGCGGCCATCGCCCCGGCAAAGAGGTGGTGACCAAGGACGAGATGGTCGATCGTGTGAAGGCCGCCGTGGACGCCCGCACCGACGAGCACTTCGTGATCATGGCGCGCACCGATGCAGCGGCAGTGGAGGGCATCGATGCCGCCATCGAACGCGCCGTGGCCTATGTCGAAGCCGGGGCGGACATGATCTTCCCGGAGGCGATGAAAACACTCGAGGACTATCGCAAGTTCAAGGCGGCGGTGAAGGTGCCGATCCTCGCCAACATCACTGAGTTTGGATCGACACCCCTGTTCACCAGGGACGAGCTGGCGAGTGCAGACGTGGACATGATTCTGTATTGCTGCGGCGCCTATCGCGCCATGAACAAGGCTGCGCTCAATTTCTACCAGACGCTGCGTGCCGAGGGCACCCAGAAGAATGTGGTGCCCACCATGCAGACCCGCATGGAGCTGTATGACTATCTGGGCTATCACGCCTACGAGCAAAAGCTGGATGCGCTGTTCGCGTCGAAGAAATAATTCATAGAAACCCCTTCTCCTTCAAGCTTTCTTCCGGCTGCGGAAGCGGGCGGTCAGCAAATCCAGGAGAGGGCAGACCCCAAACCAAGGAGACCGCATGACCGAAGCCGCACCCGCAGCAAACAACCTGCCGACATTCAAGCCCAAGAAGTCCGTTGCCCTTTCCGGCGTCATGGCCGGCAACACAGCACTCTGCACGGTGGGCAAGACCGGCAACGATCTGCACTACCGCGGCTACGACATCCTGGATGTCGCAGCGCAGTGCGAGTTCGAGGAAATTGCACACCTCTTGGTACACGGCAAGCTGCCGACGAAGAGTGAACTCGCGGCCTACAAGACCAAGCTCAAGGCCCTGCGCGGCCTGCCCGCGGCCGTGAAGACCGCACTCGAACAGCTGCCGCCGTCAGCCCACCCGATGGATGTGATGCGCACCGGGGTCAGCGTGCTCGGCTGCGTGCTGCCCGAGAAAGATGACCACAACCACGCCGGCGCGCGCGACATTGCCGACAAGCTGATGGCCTGCCTGGGCTCGATGCTGCTCTACTGGTACCACTTTGCCCACAACGGCAACATGATCGAGGTGGAGAGCGACGAAGACTCCATCGGCGGCCACTTTCTGCACCTGCTGCACCAGGAAAAACCCAAGGCTTCGTGGGTGAAGGCCATGCACACCTCGCTGGTGCTGTATGCCGAGCACGAGTTCAATGCCAGCACCTTTACCAGCCGTGTGGTCGCGGGCACCGGGTCAGACATGTTCAGCGCCATCTGCGGCGGTATCGGTGCGCTGCGCGGGCCCAAGCACGGCGGTGCTAACGAAGTCGCCTTCGAGATCCAGAAACGCTACGACACACCCGACGAGGCCGAGGCCGACATCAAGGCGCGCGTCGAGAAAAAGGAAGTGGTGATCGGCTTCGGCCATCCCGTTTATACGATCAGCGATCCCCGCAACAAGGTGATCAAGCAGGTAGCGCTCGATCTGTCGAAAGAGGCCGGCAGCACCAAGATGTTCGATATTGCCGAGCGACTGGAGACGGTGATGTGGGACATCAAGAAGATGTTCCCGAACCTCGACTGGTTCAGTGCGGTGAGCTACCACGTGATGGGCGTGCCTACCGCGATGTTCACACCGCTGTTCGTCATCGCCCGCACCAGCGGCTGGAGTGCGCACATCATCGAGCAGCGCATCGACGGCAAGATCATCCGCCCCACCGCCAACTACGTCGGGCCGGAAGACTTGAAGTTCGTGCCGATCAAAGACCGCAAGTGACCCTCGTGCAGCGAGGGTCATCCCCGCGCAGGCGGGGATCCAGGTAGGAAACTGGTCATTCCCGCGAAGCTTGTCCCCGCATGCTGTTAGCGGGGAGCGGGAATCCAGAGTGCGGAGGGATGAGCTATTACGTTTACATGCTCGCCAGCCAGCGGAACGGTACGCTCTACGTCGGCATGACCAACGATCTGGTTCGGCGCGTCTGGGAACACAGGAATGACGTGGTCGAAGGCTTCACGAAGCGTTACCGAGTCCATACGCTGGTGTGGTTCGAGGTCGCCGACGAGTCATCGGCGGCAATCCTGCGAGAGAAGCAGATCAAGAAGTGGAACCGCCGCTGGAAGCTGGAATTGATCGAGAAGGAGAATCCAAAGTGGCTGGATTTATACGACTCGATTACGACGTAACTGGATTCCCGCGTTCGCGGGAATGACAAGGATTAAAGAAGGTTGAGGAACCCATGAACAGCACCCACCGCAAGAACCTCCCCGGTACGAAACTCGACTACTTCGACGCGCCTGAAGCCGTGAACAACATCAAACCCGGCGCCTGGGCCAAGCTGCCCTACACCGCTCGGGTACATGCCGAAAATCTGGTGCGCAAGTCCGATCCGGCGATGCTCACCGCCTATCTCGGCCAACTCATCGAGCGCAAGCGCGATCTCGACTTCCCCTGGTTCCCGGCGCGCGTGGTCTGCCACGACATCCTGGGTCAGACGGCACTGGTCGATCTCGCCGGCCTGCGCGATGCCATTGCCGACATGGGCGGTGACCCGGCAAAGGTCAATCCAGTCGTGCCGGTGCAGCTGATCGTCGATCACTCGCTGGCGGTAGAGTTCGGCGGTTTCGATAAAGATGCCTTTGCCAAGAACCGCGCGGTGGAGGATCGCCGCAACGATGACCGCTTCCACTTCATCAACTGGATCAAGAAGGCCTTCAAGAACATGGAGGTCATCCCGCCAGGCAACGGGATCATGCATCAGATCAATCTGGAGCGAATGTCGCCCGTCATCTACACGCTCGATGGCGTCGCCTTCCCCGACACTTGTGTGGGCACCGACAGCCATACGCCGCACGTGGATGCGCTTGGCGTCATCGCCGTGGGCGTGGGCGGGCTCGAAGCCGAGAATGTGATGCTGGGTAGAGCAAGCTGGATGCGCCTGCCGGACATCGTCGGCGTGGAGTTGAGCGGCAAGCCGGCGGAAGGCATCACCGCTACCGACGTGGTGCTGGCGATGACCGAGTTTCTGCGCAACTCGAAAGTGGTCGGCGCTTACCTGGAGTTCTACGGCGAGGGTGCGACGGCACTCACGCTTGGTGATCGGGCCACCATCAGCAACATGGCGCCGGAATACGGCGCGACGGCGGCGATGTTCTTCATCGACCAGAACACCATCGACTACCTCACGCTCACCGGCCGTCTCGAAGAGCAGGTGAAGCTGGTCGAGCTGTATGCGAAGCACACCGGCCTCTGGGCCGATGCACTGAAGACCGCCGAATACGAGCGCGTGCTGAAGTTCGACCTCGGCACCGTCGTGCGCAACATGGCCGGCCCCAGCAACCCGCACAAGCGCCTGCCCACGTCGGCATTGGCAGAGCGCGGCATCGCCGCACCGTGGCAGCAGCCGGCCGATGGCAGCATGCCGGATGGCGCCGTGATCATCGCCGCCATCACCAGCTGCACCAACACCAGCAACCCGCGCAACGTCATCGCCGC
>JBKJJE010000035.1:0-60691 GCA_046598075.1 Stagnimonas sp. | reverse complement strand
TCCTGGCCGCTGACGAACACGAACAGCCAGACGACGACGCTGAACATCAGCGCCAGCGGCAGCGTCGCGGTGAGTTGCTGGCGTCGCCAGGGCGCACCGTTCTTGAGGCTCCAGATCAGCACCAGCGGCGCGAACACCAGTACCCCGATGCTGTCGCCCACCCACCAGGTCCACCAGTTGAACAGCACGTTGTCGGCCGGAATCAGGCCTGCTGCAAACAGGCTGCCGACGCCGACGCTGGCGTTGATCAGGCAGGCCAGGGGGCCGCCAAGGGCGAGCATCCACACCACTTGCAGCTCCTGGGTGAGGAGATTCCGGTAGCCGACGAAACGCTTGATCAGCGCAGCACCCGCGAGGGCCTGCGCAGTGGCGCCCAGGCCGATGGCCACCGGCACCGGCAGTGCGTGCAGCAGGGCGGCGAAGTCCTGTGTATCGAGTCCGTTGGCGATATTGATGGCGAAGGAGCCGGCGAACACGCCTGGTGCAGCCCGGGCACCCAGCAGCATCACCGCTGCGAGGGCAATCCCGGAAGCCGGCCAGACCGCCGTTGCATAGCCAGGCGGGATGGCCAGCAGCAGCCCCAGGCTGCCGCTGAGGTAATAGCCGAGTGCCACCACCACCAGCTGCAGCAGCCAGCTGCGGGTCATGACGGCGCTCAGCACGGCAGCAGGCAGGCGGCTGGTCTGCTGTCTGCCAACGGCGGGGCCAGCCCGAAGCCCTGCACCTGGTGCGGTGCCAGCGGCCTGAGGTTTTCGAGATCCGCCGCTGTTTCCACGCCGCAGACGATGACCTCGCGTCCCAGCGCCTGCGCATAGCCGATGACTGCCGCGAAAAACGCCCGGGTGGTCGGCTGGGTGCGCAATTCGCGCACACAGCGCATGTCGAGCTTGACCACATCCACCGGCAGACTGGCCAGCTGAGCCAATGCAGCCTGATGGCGGCCAAAGCGATCCAGCGCAATGCGCACGCCGTGGCTGCGCAACACGGTGAGATTCTGCACCAGGGGGCCGCTGTCGCTGGCGCTGATCAGGTCGTCCTCGGCGATTTCGAGCTGCAAGGCCTTGCACGGCATGGCGAGATCCTCCAGCAGTCGCAAGGTGGTTGCGGCGTAGTCGCGTCCCTCCAGTTCGGTGGCGGAAATATTCACCGCCAGTCGCGGCGGTGCCGCATTTTTTGCAGCCAGCGCCAGCCAGTCGCGGCAGGCCTGCTCCAGCACCCAGCTGCCCAGTAGCGGCAGCGCCCGTTGCTGCTGGGCTTTTTCCAGCGCCGGGTCGGCGGTGCTGTGGCCGTCAAGCCGGATCAACGCCTCCAGGCCCCGGCAGGCACGGCTCTGCGAGTCGTACCAGGGCTGGTAGCAGAGTTTGAGCGCGCCGAGGTCGAAGCCGGGCAGCAGCAGGCTGGTGATCTGGTCTTCAACCGGCGTGCAGAAGCGCCACTGACCCTTGCCTGCCGCTTTGGCGCGGTACATCGCGCGGTCGGCGCTGGCCAGCAGCTGCGCGCAGTCGCGGCCATGGGTCGGGTGCATGGCGAGGCCGATGCTGGCACCGATCTGGATGCGCTTGCCATCGATCTGCGTGACGGCGGCCACCCGCTGCACCATCCGCTGCGCGACGATAGCGGCCTCGTCGGCATCGCGTGCCTGGGTGAGCAGCACCGCGAACTCATCCCCGCCGACGCGAGCGACGGTATCGCCTGCCCGGACCGCTTCCAGCAGGGTGGCCGCCACCGCCACCAGCACGGCATCGCCGGTAGCGTGGCCGTGCAGGTCGTTGACGTTTTTGAAGCCATCGAGATCGACGAAGCACACTACCGGCCGGCCATTGCCCCGTTGTGCGAGCGCGGTGCGCACGCGGTCGTCGAACAGTTGGCGATTGGGCAGTCCGGTGAGCGGGTCGTGGCTGGCGCGGTGATAGTCGCGCTGCTGGACGCGCTCCATCTCGATGACCAGACGGTGGCGTTCCACCGCATGGCGCAGCAGCCGCAGCAGGGCCTCGCCGTCGAGGGTGCCCTTGACGACGTAGTCCTGCGCGCCGTGTTGAAGCGCGATGAGTGCGGAGCGTTGATCGGTGTTGCCGGTGAGTACCACCAGGGAGACTTCGCGGTGGTGTTCGCGAATGCGGTCCACACCTTGCACGCCGTCGCTGTCGGGCAGCTGCAGATCGAGCAGGATGCAATCGTAGGGTGCGGCCAGCAGCGCGGCTTCGGCCTGCGCGAGCGTGGTGACGTGATGCAGCGTGGGTGGCGGCATGCCGTCAATATCCGCCAGCAACTCGCGCAGCACGCGCGCGTCGCGCGGGGCGTCTTCCACCAGCAGCAGCCGCAGTACGGTGTTCATGATGCCTTCGGCGGCGGCTGGCTGTGATCGAGCCAGAAATGCAGGGTTACTTCGATCAGTTCGGCAAACTCGTCGTAACTCTTGGGCTTGACCAGATAGCCGTTGGCATGGCGGACATAGCAGTCCGAGACATCGCGGTCGGCACGCGAGGTGCTGAGCATCAGCACCGGCAGCGACTTGAGCGCCGGATCGCATTTGATGCAACTGAGCACCTCGATGCCGCTGAGGCTGGGCAGGTTGATGTCGAGCAGCACCAGATCAGGTCTGGTGTAGCCCTGGTAGGGCGCCTCGCCACGCAACATCTGCAGGGCCTGAACGCCGTCACGGGCGATCTGCAACTGGTGTTTGTGCCCCTGCTCGTGCAACACCTCGCGAATCAGGCGCACGTCCTTGCTGCTGTCCTCGACCAGCAGGATCTCGCCGGCGCGCGCAGGAGCAGGGGTAGGGGACGGTTGCATGGATGATCCTCGAGCGCCGTGGTGACTTTGACTATCAACGCCACCACCGCCTGCAAGGTGCTGCGGGCGATTGGCGTTCAGCCTGCGCCGCTCAACGGTGCGGCCATGGTTGCCGGCGGCAGCCAGACAGCCTTGCCGGGGCTGAAAATGTTATCTTGGCGACATTCCAGAACTACCTTCCCAGGCCCGATTCCAATCGGACTTTTAAGCTTCCTTGTCCTTGAGCCATGACCAAGACCCCCATGACCCAGCGCGGTGCAGAACAGCTTCGTGAAGAGCTGCGTCACCGCAAATCCGAGTTGCGCCCGAAGATCATTGCCAATGTCGAGGAAGCCCGCGCCCACGGCGATCTGAAGGAAAACGCCGAATATCATGCTGCCCGCGAGCAGCACGGCTTCAACGAGGGGCGCATCACCGAGATCGAAGCCAAGCTCGGCAATGCCCAGATAATCGACCCCAGCAGCCTTGTCAGGAACGGCAAGATCGTATTCGGGGTGACGGTGGAACTGACCGACGTGGATACCGACGAGAGCCTGCGTTACCAGATCGTTGGCGAGGACGAAGCCGACATCAAGGCCAATCGCATCTCGGTGAATTCGCCGATTGCGCGGGCGCTGATCGGCAAGATCGAAGGTGATGCTGTGGGCGTGACCACGCCCAAAGGTGTGCGTGAGCTGGAAATCGTGGCGGTGCACTACCTTTGAGCCAGAAACGCAGCGCATCTTCTGCACAGTGGCTGGCCGAACACGAGGCCGATCACTACGTGCAGGAGGCGCGGCGGCTGGGTTATCGCTCCCGGGCGGTGTTCAAGCTCAAGGAGCTGCACGAGAAGGACAAGCTGCTCAAGCCGGGTATGGCGGTGGTCGATCTCGGTGCCGCGCCCGGCGGCTGGAGTCAGTTCGCGCGGCCTCTGCTGGGGAGCCGGGGACGGCTGATCGCCACCGACATCCTCGCTATCGATCCCATCCCGGATGTCGACTTCCTCAAGGGCGACTTCCGCGACGAGGCGGTCTTGAAGGCTGTCGAGGCCTTGGTGGGCGAGCAGGCGGTGGACCTTGTGATGTCGGATATGGCCCCCAACATCTCGGGAATCGACAGTGCCGATGCGGCTGCAAGCCTGTATCTGTGCGAGCTGGCGCTGGAGTTTGCAAGGACACATCTGAAGCTTGGCGGGGTGTTTGCCACCAAGGTGTTCCAGGGCGAGGGCTTCGACGATTATCTGAAAGCGGTGCGTGGTGCTTTTGCCTCGGTGGCCATTCGCAAGCCCAAGGCCAGCCGTCCGCGCTCCCGCGAGGTTTATCTGGTGGCGAAGAACTTTCGCCGGGTGTAAGGTCAAAAAGCGGTCATTTGGTCATTTACTGAGGCAACTACGTTGAACGATCTCGCGAAGAATCTGGTGCTCTGGGTGGTTATCCTGGTGGTGCTGATGGTGGTGTTCCAGGGCTTTTCGGGACGTCGCAGCGCCGAGCAGCCGCTCGCCTATTCCGACTTCCTCGAGCAAGTAAAGCAGGGCAATGTCGACTCGGTGAAGATCGAGGACCAGAACATCACCGGTGTGCTCAAGGGCGGCAGCAAGTTTTCGTCCTACAGCCCTGAAACCGACAATCGCTCGATGGTCGGCACGCTGATCGACAACAAGGTGCGTTTCGACGGCCAGCCGCCGAAGCAGACGCCGATTCTGTTGCAGCTGCTCTACAGCTCCTTCCCGATCCTGCTGCTGATCGGCGTCTGGGTGTATTTCATGCGCCAGATGCAGGGCGGCGGTGCGGGCGGCCGCGGGGCAATGAGCTTCGGCAAGTCCAAGGCGCGCATGCTCAATGCCGATCAGGTGAAGGTGAACTTCGGCGACGTCGCCGGCTGCGACGAGGCCAAGCAGGAGGTTTCCGAACTCGTCGAGTTCCTCAAAGACCCCGGCAAGTTCCAGAAGCTGGGCGGCAAGATCCCCCGCGGCGTGCTGATGGTGGGCAGCCCCGGCACCGGCAAGACCCTGCTGGCGAAGGCGATCTCCGGCGAGGCCGGCGTGCCGTTCTTCTCGATTTCCGGTTCCGATTTCGTCGAGATGTTTGTCGGCGTCGGTGCCAGCCGGGTGCGCGACATGTTCGACCAGGCCAAGAAACACGCGCCCTGCATCATCTTCATCGACGAGATCGACGCGGTGGGCCGCCACCGTGGAGCGGGTCTCGGCGGCGGCCATGACGAGCGCGAGCAGACGCTGAACCAGCTGCTGGTGGAGATGGACGG
This sequence comes from Stagnimonas sp., assembly GCA_046598075.1. GTDB lineage: Bacteria > Pseudomonadota > Gammaproteobacteria > Nevskiales > Nevskiaceae > Stagnimonas. Next base: position 55,657 of record JBKJJE010000035.1, on the reverse strand, counting down.
TTTCGAGGGCAGTGAGGGCGTGATCGTCATCGCCGCCACCAACCGTCCCGATGTGCTCGATCCGGCGCTGCTGCGCCCGGGCCGCTTCGACCGCCAGGTGGTGGTGCCCTTGCCTGACGTGCGCGGCCGCGAGCAGATCCTGAAAGTCCACATGCGTGCGGTGCCGCTGCACGACAATGTCAAGGCCAACACCATCGCCCGCGCCACCCCCGGATTTTCGGGTGCCGATCTCGCCAACCTGGTCAACGAGGCGGCGCTGTTTGCCGCACGTTTCAACAAGCGGCTGGTCGATCACGATGATTTCGAGCGCGCCAAGGACAAGATCATGATGGGCGCGGAGCGCCGCAGCATGGTGATGTCCGAGGACGAGAAGAAGCTCACCGCCTACCACGAGGCAGGCCACGCCATCGTCGGTCTGACGGTGCCGGATCACGATCCCGTCTACAAGGTGACCATCATCCCGCGCGGCCGCGCGCTGGGCGTGACCATGTTCCTGCCCGATCAGGACCGCTATTCGATGTCGAAACAGAGACTCAATTCATCGATCTGCTCGCTGTTCGGTGGCCGGCTTGCCGAGGAGCTGATCTTCGGCGCCGAATCGGTGACCACCGGAGCCAGCAATGACATCGAACGCGCCACCGAGATCGCCCGCAACATGGTCACCAAGTGGGGTATGTCCGAGAAGCTCGGGCCGCTTTCGTATGGTGAGGAAAACGGCGAGGTGTTTCTGGGCCGCAGCGTCACCCAGACCAAGAACGTCTCCGACGACACCGCGCACGAGATCGACCGCGAGATCCGCAAGATCATCGAGCGCAATTACGAGACCGCAAAGAAGGTCCTGATCGAGAACAACGACATCCTGCATGCCATGTCGGATGCACTGATGAAGTACGAAACCATCGATGCCGCGCAGCTGGCAAGGCTGATGCGGCGCGAGCCGCCCGGTTTGCCGGAGAACTGGATCGAAGGCAATGACAGCAGCGGCCGGCCTACCGCACCGCCGCCGGCATCGGGCACGACGACCGCCACTGGCGGCGTGCAAGCCAATCCAGCAGCTTGATGCTGATCGCACGGCGATCAGCATCAAGCTGCCGTCTGCTGTGCATCCAACGGGGCCTTGCGGCCCCGTTTTTTATTCATGGATTTATTGAGATGGGTGTTGTGTGCAACTGATCTGCGGCCACCGTCAGCTTGACCTGAGCCGCCCGGTGGTGATGGGCATCCTCAATCTCACGCCGGATTCGTTCTCGGATGGCGGCCGCTGGCTTAAGCCCGAAGCGGCCCTTCGCCACGCGGCATTGATGGTGGAGCAGGGCGCCGCGGTTATCGATGTCGGGGGCGAATCCACCCGGCCGGGGGCGGCCGATGTGCCCGAAGCCGAGGAGCTTGAGCGGGTCGCGCCGATTGTCGAGCAGCTGGCGCGGCGGCTGGACGTGGTGATCTCCATCGACACCATGAAACCGGTGGTGATGGCGGCAGCGATCGCTGCAGGGGCGACGATGGTCAACGATGTCAACGCCTTGCGGGAACCGGGTGCGGTGCAAGTGCTGGCAGCCAGCCGCGCAGCGGTGTGCCTGATGCACATGCAGGGCGCGCCGCGCACCATGCAGGCGGCGCCACAATATGTCGACGTGGTCGCCGAAGTGCGTGCTGCACTCGACAGCCGCATCGAGAGCTGCGTGAACTCCGGCATCGGGCGCGACCGGATCGTCATCGACCCTGGCATCGGGTTTGGCAAAACGCTGACCCACAACCTGGCGCTGCTGGCCAATCTCGATGCTTTCCAGTCGCTGGCGGTGCCGCTGCTGGTCGGGGTTTCCCGCAAATCGCTGTTCGGGCAGCTGCTGAACCTCAAGATCAGCGAGCGGCTGCTGCCCAGCGTGGTAACAGCGGCGCTTGCCGTCACGGGTGGCGCCGCTATAGTGCGCGCCCATGACGTGGCGGAAACCGTGCAGGGACTAAAAATCGCGGCAGCCGTCCAGCAGGCGAGAAGGGATCAGCAGAAGACATGAGTAGACGATATTTCGGTACCGACGGCGTGCGCGGCAGAGTGGGCGAGGTGCCCATGACGCCGGATTTCGCCTTGAAGCTCGGCTGGGCTGCGGGCCGCGTGCTGGGCAAGGTGCCGGGCGCGCGGGTGCTGATCGGCAAGGACACCCGCCGCTCCGGCTATATGTTCGAGTCGGCACTCGAAGCCGGCTTTGCAGCGGCCGGGGTGGAGACTGACTTGCTGGGGCCGATCCCGACTCCCGGCGTTGCTTACCTGACCCGTGCGCTGCGCTGCCAGGCGGGGGTGGTGATCTCCGCATCGCACAATCCACATCACGACAATGGCGTGAAGTTCTTCGGAGCCGATGGTGGCAAGCTCAGCGACGCCATCGAACTGGAAATCGAGAGTCTTCTGGAGCAGCCGCTGGTCTGCGCTGCCCCCGAGCATCTCGGCCGTGCACTGCGCATCGACGACGCTGGCGGCCGCTATGTCGAGTTCTGCAAGTCGAGTTTCCCCAGCCAACAGACGCTTGCTGGGGTGAAGATCGTCGTCGATTGCGCCAATGGCGCTGCCTACAAGACCGCCCCGGCGGTGTTTGCCGAGCTGGGCGCCGAAATCGTGGTGATCGGCGACAAGCCTGACGGTTTCAACATCAACCGCGGCTGTGGTTCCACCCATCTGGAATTGCTGCAGAAGACTGTCGTCGAGCAGTCCGCCCACATCGGCGTGGCACTCGATGGTGATGCCGATCGCTGCCTGCTGGTCACCCACGATGGCCGCGCGGTGGATGGGGATGAAATCTTGTTCATCATCGCCCGCCAGCGGTTGCAGGCGGGCCTGCTGCAGGGGCCGATCGTCGGTACCCAGATGTCCAATCTGGGCCTGGAACAGGCCATCCGTGCGCTGGGGCTGGGCTTCGAGCGCGCCAAGGTGGGTGATCGCTATGTGCTCGAGCTGCTGAAGGCCACGGGGGGAATGATCGGCGGCGAGACTTCCGGCCATCTGCTCTGCCTGGACCGCACCAGTACCGGCGACGGCACGGTGACCGCGCTGCAAATCCTGGCGGCGATGGCTGAAAGCGGCCTCTCACTGGCCGAGCTGACGCGGGGCATGAACAAGTTTCCGCAGGTGCTGATCAATTTGCGCATCACCGGAGCCGCCAAGCCCCTGCTCGAACATCCGGCGGTGATCGCCGAGGTGGCAGCCGTCGAGCAGGAACTGGGCGCGCGCGGCCGGGTGTTACTAAGGGCCTCCGGCACCGAGCCGCTGATCCGCGTCATGGTTGAAGCCGACGAGCCCGCGCTGACGCAACGGATGGCAGAACGCATTGCATCGCGCGTACGTACGCTAGAGCATTAAGCAGTCCTCATCACACAGGAAATCCCGCATGGCTCGCCAATATCTGGTCGCAGGCAACTGGAAAATGTTCGGCAGCAGCGCTGCCAACCAGACCTTGGTGGATGGTCTTCATGCCGGCCTGGGCGCGGTGGCGAACGTGCAGGTGCTGGTGTGCCCGCCCGCACCGTATCTGGCGCCGGTGGCGCAGCTGGCGGCAGGCACCACGCTCCTGCTCGGGGCGCAAAACCTGGCGGCTCAGGAGAAGGAAGGTGCGTTCACCGGCGAGATGCTCGGCGCGATGCTCCAGGATGTCGGCTGCTCGCACGTCATTGTCGGCCACTCCGAGCGCCGGGCGCTGTTTGGCGATACCGATGCCGTGGTGGCCCAAAAAGTACACGCAGCCCTGTCGGCGGGACTGGTGCCGATCCTCTGTGTGGGCGAGACGCTGGCAGAGCGTGAATCCGGCGAGACCGAGCTGGTGATTGCCCGTCAGCTCGATGCGGTGCTCGCAATCAACCCGCTGGCAAGTCTGCAAGTGCTGGTCATCGCCTATGAGCCGGTATGGGCCATCGGCACCGGCAAGACCGCGACGCCGGAGCAGGCCCAGGCAGTGCACGCCTTCATCCGGGGACGAATCGCCCTGGTCGATGCTAAACTCGCCGGCTCGCTGCGTCTGCTGTACGGGGGCAGCGTCAAGCCCGACAACGCCGCGCAGATTTTTGCGCAAGCCGATGTCGATGGCGGCTTGATTGGCGGCGCGTCGCTGAAGGCGGCTGATTTTCTCGCGATCTGCGCAGCAGCGCAGGCGCAAACGGTTTGAGGTTCAGGCGGTTTTAAACAGTTCTAGGGTACGGACAAGACGATGTATACGATTCTGGTGGTGATTCAGGTGCTGGTTGCAATTGCGCTGATTGCGCTGGTGCTGCTGCAGCACGGCAAGGGCGCGGATGCCGGTGCGGCGTTCGGCTCCGGTGCGTCGGGCACGGTGTTCGGCGCCCGCGGTTCTGCCAATTTTCTGTCGACGGCAACGGCCTGGCTGGCAGCGGCATTCTTTGGCATCAGTCTGGCGCTCGCCTACTTCGTCAATGCCCGCAGCGAGAGCAAGAGCTTGGTGGATGGCCTGGCGGCTCCGGTGACTGCGCCGGCAGCGGCTCCTACCGCCCTGGTGCCAGCCATTCCGGCTGAAACGGCGCCGGCCCCAGCAGCCACGCCGACGTCTTCGGAAGACCAGAAGCCCAAGCTGCCCGAATAATTTCGCTGGATTTGTTCGGCGAGGTATTCAACTGCGTTCGTGCCTAGGCTATACTGCATGACTGTGCCGTCGTGGTGGAATTGGTAGACACACTACCTTGAGGTGGTAGCGCCGTAAGGTGTGCGAGTTCGAGTCTCGCCGTCGGTACCAAAAAGCTTCTGCAGTTTGTTGGTTTGTTCATTTACAAGGGTTTTCATTGACTTAGCGTCTCTTGTAAAGCTATACTTCATGTCTGTCTGGTGCGGGGTGGAGCAGTCTGGCAGCTCGTCGGGCTCATAACCCGAAGGTCGTAGGTTCGAATCCTGCCCCCGCTACCAATTTCGCCTGAATGGCGGAACTGGTGATTAGAGGTATGAAGTTGGAACCAGGCCCCTTGTGGGCCTTTTTTGTTTTTGTCGTGTTTTGCTGTTTTCGGAGTGGACCGTGCTGCGTGATCGTCTGGTGGCCCTGATCGAACCTGCGTTGCAAACGCTGGGTTATGAGCTCGTGCTGCTCGAATACAGCCCCGGCATCAAAACCGCCTCGCTGCGGCTTTATATCGACGCTGCCGCAGGCGTGCAGCTTGGCGACTGCGAAAAAGTCAGCCGCGAGATTGCCGCCCTGCTGGATGTCGAAGACCCGATCGAAAAGGCTTACCAGCTTGAGGTGTCCTCGCCCGGGCTGGATCGCCCGCTCACCAAGACCGAGCATTACGAACGCTTCACCGGCGAAAAAGTCCGCGTGCAGACGCTGGTGCCCATCAATGGCCGCAAGAAGTTCGTCGGCCCGATTCTGGGCATTGAACAGCGCACGTTGCTGCTGAAGCAGGATGCCGACATCGTCCGCATTCCGCTTGCAGACATCGAAAAGGCACGGCTGGTACCGGACTACGCCAAAGAGCTTCGCAAGAACCATTCGCTTGAAAACTAACCGCATCACATTGGGAATCCCACAGGGCAAAAGAGCATGAACAAGAACGTGCTGATGATGGTCGAGGTCGTCTCCAACGAAAAAGGGGTGGATCCTGAAACCGTGTTCCAGGCACTGGAAGCCGCGCTCGCGTCTGCCAGCAAGGAGCACTACGGTGCCGAGTGGGAGATCATCGTCAACATCGACCGCGACACTGGCGAATACGAAACCTTCCGCTGCTGGACGGTGGTTGATGACGAAGACGAAAACTTCGAATCGCCGGAGCGCCAGACGCTGCTCGCCCGCGCGCTGATCGACAATCCGGAAGCACAGGTCGGCGACATCAGGACCGAGGTGCTGAAGTCCATCGAGTTCGGTCGCATCGGCGCGCAGAAGGCCAAGCAGGTGATTTTCCAGCGCATCCGCGACGCCGAGCGGGCACGTGTGGTGGAGGCGTTCCAGGATCGCATCGGCGAGCTGATTTCCGGCATCGTCAAGCGCATCGAGCGTGGCAACGTGATCATCGATCTGGGCAACAACGTCGAGGCGATCATCGTCCGCGAGCAGATGATTCCGCGCGAGCCGATCCGTCCGAATGATCGGGTGCGCGGCTATCTCTACGAAGTGAGCCCGCAGCAGCGTGGCCCGCAGATCTTCCTCTCCCGCACCAAGCCCGAATACCTGATGGAGCTGTTCAAGCTCGAAGTGCCGGAAATCGCCCAGGGCCTGATCGAGCTGAAAGCCGCGGCGCGCGATCCAGGTGCCCGCGCCAAGATTGCGGTGCAGGCCAAGGACAAGCGCATCGATCCGGTCGGCGCCTGCGTTGGCATGCGCGGTTCGCGGGTGCAGGCGGTGACCACCGAACTTGCCGGCGAGCGCGTCGATATCGTGCCCTGGGACAACAATCCCGCTCAGTTCGTCATCAATGCGATGGCGCCTGCCGAGGTCGAGTCGCTGATCATGGATGAGGAGGCCCACTCGATGATGATTGCGGTCAACGAGGACAAGCTTGCGCAGGCGATTGGCCGTGGCGGCCAGAACGTGCGGCTCGCCTCGGAGCTGACCGGCTGGGTGCTAAACGTCATGTCGTCTGCCGACGCCGAGAGCCGCAAGGAGACCGAGAACCAGGGCCTGCTGCAGCTTTTCATGGATGGTCTGGATGTCGATACCGACATCGCCGCCATCCTGGTGCAGGAAGGTTTCGCCTCGCTGGAAGAAATAGCCTACGTGCCCACTGAAGAACTCCTGCAGATCGAGGAATTCGACGAGGGAATGGTCGAGGAGCTGCGCAACCGTGCCAAGGACGTGCTGCTCAACCGTGCTCTGGCCAAGGCCGAGCGCGCCACCGGTACCAGGCCCGACGACGACCTGGTGGCGGTCGAAGGCATGGATGAGGACACCGCATTCGCGCTGGCGGAAAAAGGCGTCGTCACCCGCGAGAATCTGGGTGATCTGGCGACTTTCGAGTTTCTTGAATTGTTGCCCGACTTCGACGAAGTCAGGGCTACGCAACTGATTATGACTGCGCGCGGGCTGTAGTTTTAAGGCTCGCGCCTACTTGAGTGAGATGGATTCCTGAATGAGTACACAAACCGTTCGCGAGCTGGCCGCGGAGTTGCACAAGCCGGTCACCGAGTTGCTCACCCAGCTCAAGGACGCCGGCGTGGTCGCGGCCGATGAAGCGGCTGCCGTACAGCCCGGCGACAAGGTGGCTCTGCTCTCGCATCTGCAGAAGCTTGCCCGCGGCGCAGGGATGACGCTGTCGGCCAGTGGTGGCGGTTCGCGCATCACCTTGAAGCGCAAGGAAACCACCGAACTCAAGCTCGGCGGTGGTCGCGGTGCGCCTACCAAGATGGTGAGCATCGAGGTGCGCAAGCGCCGTACTTACGTGGCACAGAACGAACTCGATGTTGCTGCCCGAGCGCCCGAAGAAATCGGCGAAACCGTGGGCGCCATCGTCGAAGACAACAGTCTGGCGGCGGAAGAGGCCCAGCTGATCGCCCAGGCTGCACGCGAGGCCGCCGCTGCCCGTGCCGCCGCCGAGGCAGAAGCCAAGCGCGCGCAGGAAGAGGCCAAGCGCCAGTTGCGCGAAGAGGAGGAGGCACGCGTCAAGGCTGATGCCGCCGCCATAGAAACCGCCAAGCTCGAACACGCTGACAAGCTCAAGAACGATCCGATCTACCGCGCCCGCTGGGACGCCGATCAGAATCGCCGTCGTGCCCAGGAAAACATTGCCCGCTCGGCAGAAGCCGCGCGGCTGTCGCGCCTCGCGCCTCCTCCTGCCGCCGTGCGCCCCGCTGCTCCCGGCACGCGCGCTGCCCCCGGCGCTGCTGCGGGCCGTGCAGCACCTGGTACGGCGCGGCCGCCGCCAACCGGCGCACCTGCGGCGCCTGGCGCCAAGCGTCCCGGTGACCGTGATCGCGCCGGACCCGGTGGTGCTGACCGTGGTCGTCGCCAGGAGCTGCACCTTGCCGATGGCAAGGGCGCGCGCCGCAACACCAAGGGCGGCAAGAAGCCCTCCGGCGTCGTCCGCATGGGCGACAACGCGCATGGTTTCGAGAAACCCGCTGCTGCGGTGGTGCGTGAGGTCGAGGTGCCAGAGGCGATCACCGTCGCCGAACTCGCCAGCCGCATGGCCGTCAAGGCCGGCGACCTGATCAAGGTGATGATGAAGAACGGCGTCATGGCCACCATCAATCAGACGCTCGATCAGGACACTGCAGTGCTGATGGTCGAGGAAATGGGGCACATCGCCAAGTCGGTCAAGGACACGGCTTTCGAGGACAGCCTGGAGCTGGCCGTCACCGGTGCAGGATCGGATGTCGCAACCATCATCCGTCCGCCCGTGGTGACCATTATGGGTCATGTCGATCACGGCAAGACCTCGCTGCTCGACTACATTCGCAAGACTCGCGTCGCCGCGGGCGAAGCCGGCGGCATCACCCAGCATATCGGCGCCTATCACGTCGAGACCAAGAAGGGTGTGATCAGCTTTCTCGATACGCCTGGCCACGCTGCGTTCACCCGTATGCGTGCCCGTGGCGCGCAGATCACCGACGTGGTCATCCTGGTCGTCGCAGGCGATGACGGCGTGATGCCGCAGACGCGCGAAGCGATCCAGCACGCCAAGGCCGCGAAAGCGCCCATGGTGGTCGCCGTCACCAAGATCGACAAGCCGCAGAGCGATCTGATCCGCGTCAAGAATGAGCTGTTGAAGGAAGATGTCGTCGCTGAAGATTTCGGCGGTGAAACCATGGTGCTGGGTGTTTCCAGTCACACCGGTGAAGGCATCGACGCACTGCTCGACGCCATCCTGCTGCAGTCCGAGGTGCTCGAACTGCGCGCCCAGGTCGATACCCTGGCACGCGGCGTGGTGATCGAGTCCTCGATCGAGAAGGGGCGTGGTCCGGTAGCAACAGTGTTGGTACGCTCTGGCACGCTGCGGCAGGGCGACGTGATCCTCACCGGCCCGCATTTCGGCCGTGTCCGCGCCATGTTCGACGAGAACGGCAAGCCGGTGAAGGAAGCCGGTCCGTCGATCCCGGTGCAGGTGCTTGGACTTTCTGGTGCGCCCGACGCCGGCGACGATGTGGTGGTGGTGGCCGACGAGCGCAAGGCGCGCGAGCTGGCCATCGTCCGCGAAGGCAAGCTACGCGACACCAAACTGGCTTCGAGCAGCGCGGTGCGCATGGAAAACGCCTTTGCCTCGATGGGCGCCGGCGAGAAGAAAGTGCTCAACCTCATGGTCAAGACCGATGTGCAGGGTTCGGCCGAGGCGATCACCGACGCGCTGCGCAAGCTGCCGAGCGAGGAAGTGCACGTCAACGTGCTCTCCACCAGCATCGGCGGCATCAGCGAGAGCGATGTCGAGCTGGCGCTGGCCTCCAAGGCCATCATCATCGCCTTCAACGTGCGCGCCGATGCACAGGCCAAGAAGCGCGTGCAGGACACTGGCGTCGATCTGCGCTACTACTCGATCATCTACAACATTCTGGATGACGTCACCGCAGCCATCACCGGCCTGCTGGGCATGGAAACCCGCGAGCAGATCGTCGGTCTGGCCGAGGTGCGCAGCGTGTTCCGCAGCTCGATTCTGGGCAACATCGCCGGCTGCCTGGTGATGGATGGCCGTGTCGAAAAGAGCCTGCCGATCCGCGTGCTGCGCAACCAGACCGTGGTCTACGAAGGCGTGCTCGAATCGCTGCGCCGGTTCAAGGACGACGTGTCAAAAGTCGAGGCCGGCACCGAGTGCGGTATCGGCGTGAAGGACTACAACGACATCAAGCCGGGCGACCAGATCGAGTGCTTCCAGCGCGTCGAGTTCAAGCGCCAGGTGAAGGCAGAGGCCTGAGTTGGGCAACCAACGAGACTACCCCCGCGCCGCGCGCTTCAACTCGCAGCTGCGCGGGGAGTTGGTCGAGCTGCTGCGCAGCACCCTGATCCACGATCCACGGGTGGCGGGCGTGGACCTGTCGGTGACCTCGGTCGAGACCTTGCCGGACCTCAGCCAGGCGCGGATCTTGATGTCTTCGCTGGCCGACGATGCGACGCTGGCCAAGGCCGTGCAGGGCTTGAACCATGCCGCGGGCAAGTTGCGGCATGAGGTGGGTCTGCGGCTGCACATCCGCTTCATCCCGGTGCTGACTTTCGTGATCGACGAGGCCACCCGCGAAGGCGACCGCGTCAATGCCCTGATCCGCAAAGTGATAACCCAGGACCGGCTGAAAGCCGAGGCGCGCGACGGCCCCGCCGAAGTGCCTGCGCCGTCCGCGAAGCCCAACGCCGACGAGTAGTCCGGTGTCCAGGCCGCGCCGACCGCTGCGCCGTGCGATCCATGGCGTGCTGCTGCTCGACAAGCCCAGGGGAGTCACCTCGCATCAGGCACTGCTCAAGGTCCGCGTGCTCTACAACGCCGACAAGGCCGGTCACACGGGCACGCTGGACCCGCTGGCAACTGGCCTGCTGCCGATCTGCTTCGGCCATGCCACCAAGCTCACTGCCCATCTGCTGGATGCGCGCAAGCGATACCTCGCTGAAGTGCGGTTGGGGGAGGCGAGCAGCACCGGTGACAGCGAGGGCGAGATCATTGCCCGCACCGATCCTGCCGGACTGACGCTTGCAGTCCTGCGGCTTGCGGCGCTGGCGTGCACCGGCACCCTCCAGCAGGTGCCGCCCATGTATTCGGCCATCAAGCGCGACGGCACCCGGCTCTACGAGCTGGCGCGCGAGGGCCTTGAAGTGGAACGTGAGCCACGCGAGGTGCAGATCGACGCGCTCACCGTCTTGGCTTTCGATGGTCTCACGGCCACACTCGACGTGACCTGCAGCAAGGGCACCTATATCCGCACCCTGGCCGAGGACTGGGCGAGGCAGTTCGGCCAGGCTGCACATCTCTCCGGCCTGAGACGGCTGGCGGTGGGCCATTTTGGCGCGCCCGCACCCGCAAGCATGGTCACGATCGCGGCATTGGAGGCCGCCTCCGATTTCGCCTCTCTCGACCGCCAGCTATTGCCCGCCCGCACCGTGGTGGCCGACTGGCCTCAGGCGACGGTGAGCGCGGAACAGGCGGCGAAAATGGATTTCGGTTTTTCCATCCCCTTCGAGGCGGCTCCCGGCTGGGTCGTTATGAACCTTGATTGTGGCGGGTTTCTGGGGCTCGGAGAGCAGCTGCCGGATGGGCGTTTGCAGCCTCGCCGCTGGTTTGGTGTAGAGGGGATCTGAACCGGCGGGCGGGCACCAAGGGGGCGATTGTGTGATCGCCCCGCGCCCTTTATACTTTCGCGCTCGAAAAATCGACCGTTAAATCATCAGCCAGTTTCTGGCTTCACAGCAAAGTTTTGGAGTTGTATCCATGTCCGTCACCACCGAACAAAAAGGCGCCGTCATCGAGAAGTTCGCGCGCGCCAAGGGCGACACCGGCTCGCCGGAAGTGCAGGTCGCCCTGCTCACCAACCGCATCAATACGCTGGCACCTCACTTCGAGGCGCACAAGAAAGACAATCACGGTCGCCGTGGTCTTCTCAAGCTGGTCAACCAGCGTCGCCAGATGCTCGACTATCTGAAGAGCACCGACGCTCCCCGTTACACCAAGCTGATCGCTGAACTCGGCCTCCGCCGCTAAGCGACTCCACAAACCGCGCCTCTGGCGCGGTTTGTCTTTGTGCGTCGCAACAGCGAAAACGCGGCCACCATCCGGGTGTCTGTGCAAAGAATCCAACGAGAGAAAATATAATGACGTTCCCCGTCCCCGCTACCCGCAAATCCTTCCAGTACGGCCAGCACGAAGTGGTGCTGGAAACCGGCCACATGGCCCGCCAGGCCACCGCTGCGGTGGTGGTGTCGATCGCAGAGACTGTGGTGCTGGTGTCTGTGGTCGCCAAGAAAGAAGCCAAGGAAGGCCAGGATTTCTTCCCGCTCACCGTCGATTATATGGAGCGTTTCTACGCCGGTGGTCGCATCCCCGGTGGTTTCTTCAAGCGCGAAGGCCGCCCCACCGAGAACGAAACCCTCACCTCGCGCCTGATCGACCGCCCGTTCCGCCCCTTGTTCCCGGAAGGCTATTACAACGAAATCCAGGTGGTGGCCACCGTGCTCTCGCTCAACCCGCAGGTGAGCGGTGACATCGCGGCCCTGATCGGCGCGTCTGCTGCGATGGCGATGTCAGGTGTGCCGTTCCAAGGTCCTCTGGGCGCTGCGCGCGTTGGTTACATCAACGGCCAATATGTGCTGAACCCCACCAAGGCCCAGCTCGAAACCTCCAAGCTCGACCTCGTCGTTGCGGGAACTCAGGACGCCGTGCTGATGGTGGAATCCGAAGCCCAGCAGCTCTCCGAAGAAATCATGCTCGGTGCCGTGATGTTCGGCCACGAACAGATGCAGGTCGCTATCAAGGCCATCAACGAGCTGGTCGCTGTCGCGGGCAAGCCGAAGTGGAACTGGACTGCGCCGGTGGAGGCAGCCGAGCTGACAACCGCCATGACCGCTGCCGAAGGCGAGGTGGGTGCTGCCTACAGCATCACCGACAAGATGGAGCGGCAGATCGCCGTCGGTGGCATCAAGAAGCGCCTCACCGAGCAGTTCGCCAGCGGCGACGCGCCGATGTTCAGCGCCGGCAAGGTAAAGGATGCCTTCGGCAATCTCGAAGCCAAAGTCGTGCGCAACCGCATTCTCGATGGCCAGCCGCGCATCGACGGTCGTGACCGCACCACCGTGCGCGGTCTGACCATGGGCACCAGCATCCTGCCGCGCGTACATGGCTCTGCCGTGTTCACCCGTGGCGAGACGCAGGTGGTCGCCGCTGTCACTCTCGGCACCGGCAAGGACAACCAGCTGATCGACGCCGCCAGCGGCGAGAGCAAGGACACCTTCCTGTTCAACTACAACTTTCCTCCCTACTGCGTCGGCGAGACCGGTCGTCTCAACGCGCCCAAGCGCCGCGAGATCGGCCACGGCCGTCTTGCCAAGCGTGGCGTGCAGGCGGTGATGCCGGATCTGGACAAGGAGTTCCCCTATGTCGTGCGGGTGGTCACCGAAGTGATGGAGTCCAATGGCTCCTCGTCGATGGCCTCGGTATGCTCGGCTTGCCTGGCATTGATGGACGCGGGCGTGCCGCTCAAGGCACCTGTCGCTGGCGTGGCGATGGGCCTGATTCTGGAAGGCTCGCGCTGGGCGGTACTGACCGACATCCTCGGTGATGAAGACCATCTCGGCGACATGGACTTCAAGGTTGCCGGTTCGGTCAACGGCATTAGCGCCTTGCAGATGGACATCAAGATTGCCGGCATCACCGGCGAAATCATGAAAGTGGCACTGGAGCAGGCCAAGGCTGCGCGCCTGCACATCCTCACCGCAATGAACGCGGCGTTGCCGGCTGCCCGCAGCGAACTGTCCACCTACGCGCCGCGCATCACCACCATCAAGATCAACCCGGAGAAAATCCGCGAAGTGATCGGCAAGGGCGGGGCCACCATCCGCTCCATCACCGAAGCAACCGGCACCTCGATCGACATCCAGGACGACGGCACCATCAAGATCGCCGCCACCACGGGGGAGGCAGCCGAGGCCGCCATCGCCCGCATCACCATGCTGACCCGCGAAGTACAGGTCGGTGATGTTTACGAAGGCCGCGTGGCCCGTTTGATGGATTTCGGTGCCTTCGTCACCATCCTGCCCGGTCGCGACGGTCTGGTTCACATCAGCCAGCTTTCTGAAGCACGGGTGGAGAAAGTGGAGAACGTGGTGAAAGAGGGCGACATCGTGCGGGTTAAAGTGCTCGAAGTCGGTCGCGACGGCAAGATTCGCCTGTCGATGAAAGCCTCTGACGTCGGCGCCGCTTAAAGCCGCAACGACGTTATCGCCGCAAAAAAGCCGCCTTTGAGGCGGCTTTTTTGTTGTGCGGCGCAGCAAAATAGACAAACAAGCCGATTCAGGGCGAAAAGTTCAATAAAAGTGCATTCAGATGCTTGTCATATCGTAATGCCCTGCCGCACAATCGACCCACTAACCAGAGGGTAAAAAAAACCCCCTTCGGTTAGGAAGAGGGTTAAGTGCTAGAAAGGCGCGAGGCCTTTCTGGAGGAGATCGTTACCAATACATCGAACAAGCCCGGAAGCGAAACCCGCTGACCGGGTTTTTTTGCGTTCCGACTTTTGTTGCAGTGCAGTATAAACGCCGATTGGAACGCTGTCAACGCTTGAATGTTTTATAAAAAGCCAATTAAAACAATAACATGAAACCATTTATCGAATATCTGTGACGGGTTCGTCATTTTTTAGGGTGATCAGATTCCGGCGGTCAACTAGATATACAGCAATAAGCGCGCCAGCTTTCAGAGATGTGCCGATGCCGCAGCCCTTTTTCTATTGGGCTGCGCCGCCCGTGCTGTCGTCGTCGCCCCGTTCTCTCAGCAGCGGCTTGATCGCCTTGGCACGTTCGAGGTTCTTCAAAAACTCCCTGCGCACGGCCCGCCACACCGGCAGCTGCTTGTCCGCGAGCTCCTTCAGCACCAGTTCTTTCAGTGCCAGCACCGGTTGCTGTGCCTGGCCCAGCAAGTCGCGCAGCTGATCGGTGAAGTGGGTCTGCTGCTCGGCGAACAGGCGCAGCGACAGTTCCAGATAGCGGCTGATGCTCGACTGCATCGGGTCACCGTAATAGCGGACGATGAAGCTCAGCAGTTCGACGCTGAAAATGGGATTGCCGTTTTCCTCCTGCTCGGAAATCACCTGCAGCAGGATAGAGCGGGTGATGTCTTCGGAGCTGCGCTTGTCTTCCACGCGAAACACGACGTTCTGCAACACCAGCTGCCGCACCTCTTCGAGCGTGATGTAGCGGCTGACTTGGGTGTCGTAGAGACGCCGGTTGGGGTACTTCTTGATGATGCGCACATCACTCATGCTGCGAGCCGCCCGGAAAATGAACTGGTTTGTTGCACTGCGGCAAGAATGCCAGAGCGAGCCTGTTAGGGCAAAGCTGGGGGTGTGCCGGTGTTGCCGAGCCGCTCGCGGCTCCAGTGCGGCAAGGCCCATTGCAGGATGCTGGCAGCAGGTGCGGTGATGAGTGCATCGGGAGGCGCGAGCCGCATTGCCCGCAGGCAGAACAGCAGCTGCCTTGCCACCGCCTGCGTGCCGGTTTCGAGCGCTGCCGCGCCATTCTGCTTGGAGAGCTTGCGGCCATCCGCCGCCAGCAGCACCGGCACGTGGCTGTAACGCGGTGCGCTCAACTTGAGGGCCTGCAGCACTTGCAGCTGATGCGAGGTAGCGCCGAGCAGATCGATGCCGCGCAGCACCTCGGTAATGCCCATGCGCTGCTCGTCCAGCGCGCAGGCTAGGTGATAGCCGATCTGCTGATCGCTGCGACGCAGCACGAAGT
Organism: Stagnimonas sp.; assembly: GCA_046598075.1. GTDB lineage: Bacteria > Pseudomonadota > Gammaproteobacteria > Nevskiales > Nevskiaceae > Stagnimonas. The sequence continues at coordinate 40,322 of JBKJJE010000035.1, read as the reverse complement.
CGCCAGATTGCAGGGGTGTCTCGCGGCGCACCGGGCCCTGCACGCCGTCCAGCCATTGCACCGCGCCATCCGGCACCCGAAAGCGCAACGCGCTGGCGACGCCCGGCAAAGCAAGCGCATCGCGGCAAGTGCCTGCGTAGACTGCGCCATCGGGGCCCGACAGGGCGGTCTGGGCAAGAGTGGCGCGCGTGCAGGTGCAGCGATACAGCCGGCCTTGCGCATCGAGCCTGGCCAGTGCAACCCGATATTCCTCCTCGTGCTCGGTTTGCCGCACCGGCTTGCCGTCCCAGTACAGACCATGGGCTTCCAGCTGGCGCAGGATGCTGGCTTCCGCGCCGGCTACACAGCGCGGGCGGTCGAGATCATCCATCCGCAGCCACCAGCCGCCGCCAACCTGCCGCGCCGCCAGCCAGCTGGCCAGCGCAGTGAACAGCGAGCCCAGGTGCAGCGGGCCGGATGGCGTCGGCGCGAAACGGCCGCGATAGGCTTTCGCGATAAGGGTCACGACGGTAGAGAAATCAAACTGTTCGAAGGGTGTGCTCACCTAGAATAGTGGCATGAATTCCCGCGTGCTTAATGCCCTGCGGCTGCGCAAGCAAGAGCAGCGGCGATGACGCTGCGTGCGCTGCTGTTTGATCTGGATGGCACGCTGGCGGAAACCGAAGCTTTCGGCCATCGCCCCGCGTACAACGACGCTTTTCGCGAGCTGGGTTTGAGCTTCCGCTGGAGCGAACGGCTCTACAAGCGCCTGCTCGAACGCCCAAGCGGCAAGGATCGCCTGCTGCATTACCTTAAGCGTTACGCGCCCGAACTGGGGGAGCACACCGAGGCGGTGTCGGAGAGCGAAGAGGCCTGGGTCGATCATGTTCACGCCGTCAAATCCCAGCACTTCAACCGCCGCCTGCAGGAGGGCCAAGTGCCGCTGCGCCCCGGTGTCGCAAGGTTGTTGCTGGAGGCCAGCGACGCCGGCCTGCGACTGGCGGTGGTCAGCAACGCCAGCGCCCGCAGCATCAAGCCCTTTCTCAAGCATGGCCTGGGCAGGGAACTGGCGGCGCGGGTGTCACTGGTGGTTGGCGGCGAATCCGGCTTCGCGCGCAAGCCGGCACCGGATCTGTATCGCCATGCGCTTGGCAAACTCAGGCTGCTGCACTACGAGTGCATTGCCATCGAGGACTCCGCGATCGGCTTGACCGCCGCGCGCGGTGCTGGCATCCCCACCGTCATCACCCTCAATGCTGAAACCCTGTCGCAGGATTTTCTCGGCGCGACTCTGGTGCTCGATCACCTGGGTGACCCGCAACACCCTGCTGCGGTGCTGCGCGGTCACATGGACGAGGCCTGGTTGACGCTCAAGACCTTGCGCCGCATCGCGCAGCAGGCCGCGCCACGGCTGTGACCGCAGTCGCTGGCTATACTCGCCGCGCTCAAAAAAGGGAGTGACGTATGCGGCGCTGGAACGGCTGGGGTGAAGAACACGAACACAATCCATTGTCTGCCGAGGCGCGCGCGTTCCTGAAGGAGCGCGTCGGCGAAGGCACTCCCAATCAGGACGTCAGCCGCGACGCGGTGCTCGCAGCGATTCTGCCGACCCGCCTTGGCGACAGTGCCTTCGCGACCGATGCAGCCATCCGCCTCGACCACGCACGCGGCCAGAGCTATCCGGACTGGCTGGCCCTGCGCTACGGCAAGCTCGGCCCGGTTGCGGATGGGGTGGCGCTGCCGACCACGAGCGAGGAGGCAGATCAGGCCCTGCAGGCCGCGCTTAAGATCGGTGCGGTGGTCATCCCGTACGGTGGAGGCACCAGCGTCGTGGGTCATCTGCATGTGCCGCAACCGAGTGCGGTGGGCGACCGCCCTGTCGTCAACATCAGCCTGAAAAAGCTCAACCGCCTGCGCCACATCGATACCCGCAACTGGCTCGCCACCTTCGAGGCGGGAACCCCTGGCCCGATGGTGGAGGCGCAGCTCAGATCACAGGGTTTTCTGCTCGGGCATTTTCCGCAGAGCTACGAATATTCGACGGTGGGTGGCTGGGTGGTCACCCGCTCCTCCGGCCAGCAATCGCTGCGCTACGGGCGCATCGAGCAGATGCTGCACAGCGCGCGGCTCAGCACGCCGCGCGGGGTGGTCGAGATTGGTGGCTTCCCGGCGTCGAGCGCCGGGCCGGATCTGCGGGAGGCGCTGATGGGCTCGGAAGGCCGCCTCGGCCTGGTCACCGAAGCCACGGTACGCATTCGGCCCATTGCCAGCCACGAAGATTTCCATGCGGTGTTCTTCCCGCACTGGGAGGCGGGACTCGAAGCGGCGCGCGCACTCGCGCAGGCCGATCTTGGCCTATCGATGCTGCGGCTCTCCAACGAGGTGGAAACCGAAACCCAGCTCGCGCTGGCCGGTCACGAAAAACTCATCATCTGGCTCCGGCGATATCTCAAGATGCGCAAGATCGGCGAGCGCCCGGTGATGCTACTGATCGGCACCACTGGCCAGCACCGTGACGTGCTGCGCCTCAAGCGCGAGGCCTTGAGCATCGCCAAGCAGCACAAGGGTGTGAACACCGGGCGAGCCATCGGCAAGGGCTGGGCGAAGAACCGCTTCAAGGGCCCGTACCTGCGCAACTCGCTGTGGGAGGCGGGCTATGGCGCCGACACCGTGGAGACTTGTGTGAGCTGGGCCAACACCACCCAAGCCATGCGGGCGATTGAATCCGCAGCGCAGAAAGTGTTTGCCGGCTTTGGCGAGCGCGCGCATTGCTTCACCCATCTGTCGCATGTCTATCGCAGCGGCTGCAGCGTGTATTCCACCTTCGTGTTCCGCGCCGGAGGTGACTACGAACGCGACCTCGAACGCTGGAAGCTGCTCAAGGCTGCCCTTAGCGAGGCGATCGTTGCCAGCGGCGGCACCATCAGCCATCAGCACGGCGTCGGGCGCGACCATGCGCCGTATCTGGGCAGCGAGAAAGGCGAGCTGGGCCTCGACCTGATCCGCGCGATGGCGCGCGAGTTCGATCCAGAGGGCTTGATGAACCCCGGCAAGCTGTTTCGCTGACCGGGCCCCGAAAGTTTTGTCCGCCCTACTAACTATGCAAACTCATGCGCATCACAGCAGGTGTGGTCTCACCGATGAGAACGGCGGACAAAAGTTTTGGGAGCAGGTCTGATGCGCCTCGCCGATCTCGCGTCCCGCTACGACCTGATCGTCATCGGTGGCGGCATCACCGGCGCCGGCATCTTCCGCGAGGCGGCGCGCGCGAAGGTCTCGGTATTGCTGGTGGAGGCGCGCGACTTCGCCTCCGGCACTTCCTCCTGGTCGTCCAAACTCGTGCATGGCGGCCTGCGCTACTTGCAGACCGGCGAGTGGCGGCTCACCGCCGAGTCGGTGCGCGAGCGGCAACGTCTGCTGCGCGACGCCCCTGATCTGGTCGAGCCGCTGGATTTTCTGCTGCCCTGTTTTCGCGGCGGCAAGCCTTCGCGCGGCCTGCTGCGGTTGGGTCTCTGGGTCTACGACCGCTTTGCGCATGACGTTGCGACGCGCTCGCGCAGCCTGGATGTCGCCGCCGCCCTCGCCATCACACCGCAGCTCGGCACACAAAACCTGCTCGGTGCCTTGCAGTATCAGGATGCCCGTACCGACGACTGCCGCCTGGTCTGGCGCCTGATCGAACAGGGCGTGCGGGATGGCGGCAGCGCGCTCAATTACCTCAGCGCCGAACAGCTGCTGCACGCCCAGGGCCGTGTAAGCGGAGTGGCGCTGCGCGATGCAGAGATCGGCGCAACGCGCGAGATCGCTGCCGGGGTAGTCATCAATGCCACTGGCGTGTGGGCAGCCGGCCTGCCGGGCCAGCCCACGGCAGCACCGACACTCAGACCGCTGCGCGGCTCGCATCTGGTGTTCCCGCAGGCGCGGCTGTCGCTGCCCTGCGCGGTGAGCTTCTTCCACCCGCGCGATCGCCGGCCGGTGTTTGCCTATCCCTGGCAGGGCGCGACACTCATCGGCACCACCGACCTCGACCATCGCGAAGACCTGTGGAATCCGAGGATGACCGGCAAGGAGGCGGACTATCTGCTCGAAGCCATGGACTGGCTGATGCCCAGCGTCGGCTTGCGCTTGCAGGAGGCTCTCAGCAGCTTTGCGGGAGTGCGCTCGGTGGTGGCCGATGGCAGCGGCAAGCCCTCGGCGGCCTCGCGCGAATCCGCGCAGTGGGGGGCGCCGGGGTTCATCGGTATCACAGGGGGCAAGCTGACGACTTTCCGCGTCACCGCGCGACAGGTGTTGGCAGAGGCTGCGAAACAGCTGCCCGCGTTACGACTGGCAGCCGAACAGACACCGCTGTTCGACCAGGCCCGTGCTGAATCCCCCGCGCTGGCACCCACGCTGGAGCAGGTGGTGGCGCGTGCCGGCGAGCAGGTGCGTCATCTCGACGACCTGCTGCTGCGTCGCAGCCGTGCCGGGCTGGTATTGCCCGCGTTTGGCGAGGCGCTGATCGCGCCTGCACTCGCCGCCTGCCGCAGCACTCTCGGCTGGGATGAGGCCCGCTGCCTCAGCGAGGCTGCCGCCTATCGCAGCCACATGCAGCGCCAGCACCGCGTTCCATCCAGTTCCTAAACCCGAACCCGATCCGCGCCGGAGCATGCCCTTGCCAGCCAACCTTCTGCTTGCGATTGATGTCGGCACCCAGAGCACGCGCGCCATCGTCTTCGATGCCGCTGGACTGCTCGTCGCCAAGGCGCAGGTCGCCCACGAGCCGGTACAGGTTTCGCCTCAACCCGGCTGGGCCGAGCAGGACCCGGAGCTGTACTGGCAGGCCATCGTCAATGCCTGCCAGTCACTCTGGGCGCAGGGCGTGCAAACAGCTGAGATCGCCGGGCTGGCACTCACCACCCAGCGCGCGACGATGATCTGCAGCGATGCCGACGGTCGTCCGCTGCGCCCGGCGATCTGCTGGCTCGACCAGCGCGAATGCGCGGCGCCACCGGTGATCTCCGCCAAATGGCGTGCCGGCTTTGCGCTGGCCGGTGCCAGCGCCCTGATCCGCCACGCGCAGCGCCAGGCCGAGTGCAACTGGCTATGGCACCGCGAGCCGACGCTGTGGCGCGACACCGCCAGGTTTTTGTTCCTGTCGGGATGGCTCTCGCACCGGCTGACGGGGGAGTTCGTCGATTCGGTCGGCTCGCAGGTGGGCTATGTGCCTTTCGATTACCGGCGCCAGCAGTGGGCGGCAGCCGGCGACTTCAAATGGCAGGCGTTCGCTGTCCGCCGCGAGCAGTTGCCGCGGCTGGTGCCGCCGGGGCAGGTGATGGGCGCCCTCACGGCGGCGGCGGCCGGGGCGCTTGGCCTGCCGGCAGCCCTGCCGGTGATTGCCGCCGGCGCGGACAAGGCCTGCGAGGTATTGGGCTGTGGCGCGGTGCAGCCGCTCACCGCGCAGCTCAGTTTCGGTACCAGCGCCACCATCAACACCACGCAAACACGCTATCTCGAAGTGCAGCGCCTGCTGCCCGCATACCCGGCGGCGATGCCGGCCGGCTGGAACACCGAAATCCAGATCAACCGGGGTTTCTGGATGGTGAGCTGGTTCAAGCGCGAATTTGCGCACCGCGAGACGGCGCTGGCCGCGGAGCGCGGTGTGGCGGTGGAGTCGCTGTTCGACGAGCTGGTCAAGTCAGTGCCGCCCGGCGCACTCGGCCTGACCCTGCAACCGTACTGGAGCCCTGGCGTGCGCGACCCCGGGCCCGAGGCCAAGGGCGCGATCATCGGTTTCGGCGACGTGCACACCCGCGCGCATTTCTACCGCGCCATTCTCGAAGGCCTGGTCTACGGCTTGCGCGCCGGACGCGAGCAGATCGAGCGCAAGCTGGGGGCCCGCATCAACCGCCTGGTGGTGGGTGGCGGCGGCAGCCAGAGCGACGCGGCGATGCAGATCACGGCCGACGTGTTCAATCTGGTCGCCGAGCGGCCTGCGATTTACGAGACCTCTGCGCTCGGGGCCGCCATCAACTGCGCGGTGGGGCTGGGCCTGCATGCCGATCACACCAGCGCGGTGGCTGCCATGTGCAGGCCGGGCCAGGCGTTCACTCCCAATGCCGAGGCCGTGCGCATCTACGATGCGCTGTATCGCGGCGTTTACCGCGAGCTGTACCCGCGCCTGAAGCCGCTGTATCAGCGCATCCGCAAAATCACCGGCTACCCCGCATAATTCACGCCGCATCAGACCACCATTCCACACATGAACACCGACACCGCCCCCCAGTTCGCCGCCGTCTATGCCGAGGCCGCCATCGCCTGGCTCGAAACCCAAACGCCGCAAGCCGTCCTCTGGTACGAAGATGAAGAACGCTGGGACTTTCGCCCCGGCGACGAAGAGATCGAGCCCTCGCTGGTCGCCTTCGTGCTGGAGCAGGGCTGGGATGGCCAGCTGAGCCTCGACGCCAGCATCGATGTCGATGACGACCACTACAACTCGCTGGAACTGCGCGACGAGATCGAGTTGCAGATGATGGACGAGGGCATTGCCAAGGCCTTCATCGAAAACCTGAGCGAACACCGGGAACGGCTTGCCGATGGCGACCTGGACGAAGACGACGGCAAATCAGCCTACGAGGAGCGCGACGATGAGGGCGATTCCTAGCGTCTTGGCCGCCTCCCAGCGTCTGCTGGGACTGGGTGACGCGCGTGTGCAGGTGCCCTCAGGTTCACTCGCCGCGCTGACCACCATCGGCGAGGAGCTTGCCCCTGCGGAAGCCGGTCTTTCCGACGCCCGCGTCGCCAGGATCGTCGCCGACCTGGAATGTCTGTATCGCAGCGGCGCGCACCCCGGCGTGACTTTTTGCCTGCGCAAGGGCGGCAAGGTGGTGCTCAACCGCGCGCTCGGTCACGCCCGCGGCAACGCGCCCATCGATGCGCGCGACGCCGAGAAAGTGCTGATCACCCCCGAGACGCCGGTGTGCCTGTTCTCGGCCTCCAAGGCGGTCACCGCCATCCTCGCGCACAAGCTGGCGGAGGAGGGCGGCATCGATCTCGACGCCCCGGTCGCCCGCTACTGGCCCGCCTTCGGTCGCAAGGGCAAGGCGCTGATCACCGTGCGCGACATCCTGAGCCACCGCGCCGGTATCCCCGGCATTGCGCTCGATAAGACCGACCGCGCAGTTGAGAAACTCAACGACTGGGACTGGATCTGCGACCACATCGCCAACGCCAGGGTGGGTCGCCTTCGCATGGTGGCCTACCACGCCATCACCGGCGGCTTCGTCATCGGCGAGATCATCCAGCGGGTCACCGGCAAGCCGATGACCAACTATCACCAGGAGAAACTGCGCAAGCCCTTGGGCATGAAGCACTTCACCTATGGCCTGCCGCGGCAGTATCGCGGCGAGGTGGCCGAGAACGCCGTGGCGGGCATGCCCGTGCTGTTCCCGATCGCACCTGTGGTGCAGCGTGCGCTGATCGTACCTTTCAACGAGGTGGTGACCGCCTCCAACACCGACGCCTTCATGAATGCGGTGATCCCCGCCGGCAACCTCTATGCGACGGCGGAGGAGACCAGCCGCTTCTTCCAGATGCTGCTCGACGGCGGTGTCTACAAGGGCAAGGTGATCCTCAAGAGCGAGACCATCGCCCGCGCCGTGAAGCCGGTGGGATACCCCATCCCCGACGCGACGCTGATGATCCCCATGCACTACAGCGAGGGCATGATGATGGGCGGGCCGATGAGCCTGTACGGGCCGTTCACCACCGGCGCCTACGGGCACCTGGGCTTCATGAACATCCTCGGCTGGGCCGATCCGCGGCGCGACATCTCCTGCGCCCTGCTAGTCACCGGCAAGGCCATCCTCGGGCCGCATCTGCTGCCATGGATGAAGCTGTTGACCACCATCGGCACCCAGACCAAGTAGTGCGGGTATCCAAAAAAAGTCCGCGCAGAGCGCGGACTTGGATACGGTGATCCCAGGAACTGGTAGTGATGGGCGGAATCGAACCGCCGACCTAGGGGTTATGAACAGTGAGGCCGCGCCTCACCACTTCCCCATACCTGGCCGCATCAGCTGGCCGCAGCGCCGCAGAAAGCCGAAGCCGCAGCGCGAACGCAAGCCGCATCGCGTCACGCGCATCAGGGCTTAGGGTGTCTTAGCCCCTCGTTCACCTTAGCTTTCCAGCCGTATCTAAGGCTGGCGGCGACGTGCTGCTGTTCGTATGGGAAAACAAAAAAAATGAAGACGTGGAATGAGGCTGTAGAGCGGTATCAAAAGACCCGGCCGAAGCGGGCACCGATGACGGTTGTGCGAGAGAACGCGATCGTGAAATGGCTGGAGCCGCACCTTGATGGGGTAGGGCTTGAGTCGATCACGCGCGGGCAGGTGGAGGACATTCGCTGCTCTGCGATGGCAGCGGGGCTGGGGGTGTATTCGGTGAATCACACGCTGGGCACGATCCGCCAGTTCTTGCGGGCTGCGGAGCGGTGGGAATGGATCAAGGCTGCGCCGCGCATCGAGCTTGCGAAGCGTCCACCGGGGCGGGTGCGGTGGATCACGCGGGAAGAGGCTGCGCGGCTTGTTGCGGCCTGCCCGGTGATGCTGGGGCAGATGGTGCGGCTATCGCTCGCCACGGGCTTGCGCAAGGCGACGCTGCGGCAGCTGGAATGGGACTGGATCGACCTTGAATCAGCGACCTTGCATGTGCCCGGGTCGAAGATGAAGGCGCGGCTGCCGCTGACGGTGCCGCTATCGGAGTCTGCGATTGCGCTGCTGAAGCAAAGGGCGGGGCAGCACCCGGTGTTCGTGTTCTCGCATGGGGAGTTCGCGGTTCACGATCCGGCCAACAGGTTGTTTCGTCGGGCGCTGCGGGTGGCAGGCATCAAGAACTTTAGGTGGCACGATCTGCGGCACACCTGGGCAAGCTGGCACGTTCAAAACCGCACCACGCTGGCCGAACTGCAAATGCTGGGTGGCTGGCAGACGATTGAGATGGTGATGAGATACGCGCATCTCGATACGCACACCCTGCGGGTAGCGGCAGGGCGGTTGCCTGAATTTTAGATCTCGGCCGGCCTCGCCATTTCCGGTGCTGCGGGATCTGCTCGCCGCGGGTGGCGATGGTCGACGGCGGACGCCCTGCTATGGCTGCGGCGGCTTGGCCGGTGCAACTGGCACCGCTGCCGGCAAACGCTCCAGCAGCTGATTGAGCTTGCCGTCGATCTGCACCATGTTGCGGTCGATCTTGTCATCGAGCCGGATGTAACCAACCGCAAAGGCACTCAGCAGGAAAACGGCGGTGCCAATGAGCGTCAACAGCATTGATCGAAGGTCGCCCTTCACCTCAACCATGGTGTTTTTGACGTGCTCTACGTCGGACTCAATGCGGGCGATTCGCGCTTCCATACCGTCACCTCCATTGCCGCCGGTGCTGCTAGTCCGTGGCATGCCCGGCCTTGCGGGAAAATCAATTGTGGACATGGCTAAACCGGATCATCGTGCAGCTCAAGATACGAGCAGTCGGGGCACTTGTAGACGCCGAAAGTGTAGCCCCTATTCATATCGATCAGTTGAGAGCTGTGCGCCGGCTCCTGGCCTTCGGGCGGCATGGTGTAGACCCGCACACCCAGCGCACAGTACAGCGTGAATACCCGGCCGTCTTCTCTTTGATGACCCTGCCGCACCAGCTGGATATTGTGATAGCGGCAGGTTGGAATGACGTTGTTGACCACCGCGATACCTACCGCGTGCGAGGCTTCGGGGGCTGGCCGAAGATGGCGGGCTTACCGCCGGGGATCACCATCACGGCATCGCGGAACATGGCGTCCGTCCACTCAGGGCTGTCGGTGTCCACCACGCGCGCGCTCGACCGACTCGGCTTAGATGCCGATGCGGGCTTCGATTTGGGCTTTGAACTTGCGGTTTTCACGTGGGTTTGCCTTGCGGAAAGAGATGACGCGGAGTGCCTGGCTGCGCCAAGTGTAGCAGCCAGCGTGCAGCCTGCCGTCGATGTAGCCCATGACGCAGAAGCGATCTTCCGGGTAGGCCTTGCGGCTGTCGCGCCATACCAGGTGCGGGCCTTCGAAGATGCGGGGGAAGTCGGCAAAGTCGAGTTTCCGCGCGGTGGCGGTCTCTGCTCGCTTGGACTCATCCCACTCGGTTTTCATGTTCCATTGCATAGACTCGTTTCAGGTAGCCGATGGCATCGGCGGCGGTGTCGAAGCTGCGTCCCTTGCGGCGTCGACTGATGCTTTCCAGCAGGCCATCTGGGGCATCCGCCAACACTTGTAAATGCGGCGGCAGCTTGCCGCCCGTCATCACACGGCGATACAGCGCCAGTTGTTTTGGCGTCATCTTGATGCCTGCGGGCGGCATGATCTTCGTTCCGGTCAGTGGCTTGCTTTTCATGGCGGCTACCCTCCAAAGGTCGGCCGCGATTTTAGCTTTTCACCAGCTCGGCAACGGCGCGGAGTATTTCAGGCGCGCGGATCGCCAGCATCACCAGCGCGACGCCCACAGAGCAGGCCAGCAGTTTCAGGGCGGAGTTTTCTTTCAGCATGGCTCGTATTTCCTTGACGATGGCAGGCGTCAGCCTTAGCTTGTCCACACGATGTAGCTCCTAGTTCTGTAGGGGTTGCAGACAGAGAGCCTCGGACGTTTCCAGCGTCCGGGGCTTTCGCATTTGTGGCGCTTGGTTACTTCTTGCCCTTCTTCTTCGTCTTCGCGGCTTTGGCGCGGCCAGCGGCCATGCGCGAGAGGAACGCGGCCTTGCTCAGCGGCTTCTTGCTGCCCTTGGCTTTCTTCGCGGGCTTGGCCTTCTTGGCCTGCGGGCGGGCGGGCTTCTTCGTGGCGCGCTTCTTGGCGGGCTTTGCGGTCGCACCGTCCTTCGGGGTGAGGCGGTTGACCAGGGCGGCAATAGCGGCGCTGGCGTCGGCCTTGCCGGTGGCTTTGCGGAGGGCGCGCAGGTCTGCGGGGTCGAGTGCAACGGTGGCTTTGTGCATGGGGGTTCTCAGGTCTTGCGGATGGGGCTGCGGGGGCGATCAGTGCGGCGGCGTCCGCCGCAGCATTCGGAGAGCTTTTGCTCCAGCTCGGTGAGACGCTCGCCTAGGCGATCTACCTGGCCGACGAAGCGCACCAGCCCCCACACGGCGAGGGCTTGGATGACGTAGCCGATCAGGGTTTGCACTTCGGCCGGCATGTCAGCCCCCGCCCGGCGAGCCGGGGTCTTTGACGATGGCGGCAATGCCGCCCATGGCACCGCTGACGGCGGCGATGGTGGCCAGCGGCACGCCGAGTACCGGCAGCACAGCTGCGGCGACGGCGGCTAGGCCTGCCCAGGTGGAAGGCTCTTTGAAGCGGCGCAGGAGGTATTTCATCGGGTGCTCACGTTGACGATGGGCCAGCTCTGCCAGCCGGTATTCGGCAGGGGTTGCGGGGCGGGGAGGCGCACGAAGGCACCGTTTATGAACTGGCTGACGATGCGCGCGACGATTGGGCTTACCAGTGCCGCTTCACCCGCGCCACGATCTACCGTTGTGGACTCGATCAGGAACAATCGCCCTTTGGGGTCGCGGCGGACGGCAAAAGTGCTGGCGACCCAGCGCGCGGCATTGGCATTGGCGGCGCGCTGATCGCTCCACGGGTTGAGGAAGCTCAGGAAGTCGCCAGCGCCGTCTGATGCATCTTTTCCGGCCTTGTAGACGCTGTAGCCGACGTAGCCCAGCGCAGCAGTCAGGGCGAGATAAAAAGCGTCCTGGCCTTTCATGGCTGCGGCTTACTTCTTGGCCTTCACAGCGGCATTCTTCATGCCCGGCGCGGCAACCATTTTCGCGGCAACAGGCGCGGCGATGGCATTCTGTGCCATCTCCTTCTTGCCGATCAGGGCGGCGATCTTGAGCCGCAAGTCGTCGCGGTTGCTGTAGGCGTAATAGCCGCCGCCAACAACGAGCGCACCCATGATGAGCTTGCCGACGGGGAGTTTCATTTTCTTGGCCATGATGGTTTCTCGGTGGATCAGGCAGTGAGGTAGAGGGCGCGCTCACGCTGGCGACGAGCCAGGAGCGCATTGGGGTTGTTGCCTGCCTTCTTCCACAGCAGGAAGGCGTCGGCCGCTGCGCTGTGATTTCCAGCCTTGACCATCCGCGCGACGGTGCTGCGCGCGAAGGCTCCGGCGCCGATGTTGAAGGCGAGCGAGACGAGGGCGGCGCTCTGGTTGTCGGTGAGCACCGCACCCAGCCTGTTGACGGCACCGGCCGCAATGGCGGTGTCTTTCTGCAGGATGGATTCGATCAGTGAATCCGGAGCGGGTTTGGCCTTGGAGTACTGGCGCAGATGATCGTCGCCGGGGATCAGCTTGTGACCGATGCCGAACGTCTCAACGCCGACGCTATCGCGGTAGACGTAGGGCACCCGACCTTCCTCGCCTTGCAGCAGGGCAACGAGGGCATTTTTCACACTCAAGGCAAGCACTCCGACTTCGCGCACGCTGTATGCGGCGCGTTCACGATTGATTCGCCAAAGCAGCAGCGAGAGGGCACCAGTGAGGCCCAGCAGGTAGACGCGGCGCGGCACATGGCCCCCTAGCCTTCCGCTGCGGCGACGGCGGTCGGGATTAGCGCCCGCAGGCGCTCGCAGTCGATCAGCGCGTCGTCGCGCTGTGCCTGCGCCTCGGCCAGCTGGGTCGCCAGCGACAGGCTGCATTGCTCCATCAGCGCCGTCAGTTCTGGCGATGCCAGCTCGGCGACCACAGCGGGTTCCTCGCGCCATGTGTCGAGGTCGATGGCCTCGCCGTTGAGGTAGTAGCTCTGCGCCTTGACGTGCGCACCGCTGACACTGCCGTCGAGCGCGAACCGCACCAGCAGCTCGTAGGGTTTCTTGATTTTCATGCTTGCACCTGGGTGTTGGTATCGAAGCGCATCCACACGCCTGCTTTTGAGAACACCGGGCAGCCGGTACCGGCGGCAGCCAGCTCCACGCCGACGCGGCCATTGCTGGCATAGGCCACCTGGCCGGCCACGGCGGCGCTCGGCAGCGTCGCAACGGTGAAGCTGGCGAGAGTGACTGCGCCGCCCAGCGACAGGGCATTGGCGACGCGCGTCAGGGCGTTCGTCACATAGAAGATTTCGTTGCTGCCGCAGTCGGCGCGGATCGCCTTGTTGGTGCTCGCGGTGCCGACCGCTTTGCCATAGAGGCCGCCCAGCGAGGCGTTGCCCGAGTAAGGGATGAAGTTGCCGGCATAGATTTCTCCGGACGGTAGAGCGGTCGCCGATGACAGCGCGACGGTCAGGGCGGCGTTCGTGCCGAAGATTTTGGAGACACCGAACCGGCTGACAGTTAATTCTGCGCTGGAGCTTTTCACGTCCACCAGGGGGGACGCGGTCAGGGTCTTCCCATAGACCGGAATCCCGCCCGCAGTGCCGGTGCTCAGGTCGATGAACTTCTCGGCCGTGATGGTCTGCTTGTCGCCGATGGTCACCGACGCGACGGTGTATTCCACGGCTAGGCCTCGGTCACAACGAGCTTGGCGGTGCCGGTTTCAGCGCGCGCGAACACCTCGTTGATCGGGACTACAACGTCATAGGCAGCAAAGGCACCAGGGCCAAGGCGAAGGCATTCTTCGAACGCGGCTTCGCGGCTGAACTGCACCCACACGTTGACCGCCGACAGGTTCTGGAAACTCAGAAACTTCCGGGTCTCGTTGAAGGCGAGAATCTGCCGCGATACCGTGTCGAGCGGGTATCTATCCTGCGGCTTGAACAGGAGCGATGGCATCGTCCCGGCTCACTTCATCGTCTCATCGCCGATCAGCGAGAGATTCAGCGTGATGACGGCGTTGCCGCTCTGCCCGGTGGCGAGGAAGGTGATTTCCTCATTCTGCAACAGCCTCACCGATTCGGGCAGCTGGAACGGCACCTGCTCGCTGCGCTGCAAGGTCGAGATGGCGGTGTCGTCGCTGAAGATGTTGAAGCTGCCCTTCTTGCACTTGAGGGTCACATTCGGATTCGACACCAGCACGCCGTTTGCATCGAAGGCGGCGATGGCGAGGCGATCCCAGCGGAACGGGCCATCCGTGATTTTCAGCACCTTGCTGACACCGGCACCGACAGCGCCCACAGCGACAGCGGCCAAGGTCAGCTGCAACGGGTAGATTTTGAACATGGGGGGAGTCCTTGGGGCTTGAGTAAGCCCGGCGTGCCGGGCTGACTGAAACCCCTGCGCCGGTTGGCGGCGCAGGGATCAGGTGCGGGCTTAGCGCAGGTCGGCCAGGTAGCCGTAAAGGCGACCGTCGATGCGTCCAGCGACAGAGACGGCGACCGGGGTTGACCACTTGGCCGAGAACTCGAAGGCATCGCCGGGCATGATGATTTTCGGCGTGACTTCGTAGATGCCACCTTCCATTGCGGCGTGCTGGATCAGCGTGCGCTGGCCGGCGCCTGCGGTGCTGGAATCGCTGCCCACACCGCCCAGCATCAGCTGCGTTGCGGGCGGGAAGCGGCCGAGCGGGCCGTTTTCGACGTAGTCCTCGCGGCTGCCGGTCTTGAACACCAGACGGCCACTGCGGACGAAGGCGATGTAATCGTCAATGGCAGCGGCGGTGCCGCCAACGCCGTAGGCGGTGGCGTCGGCACCCGGCTCCAGGTGCGTGCTGATCGCGCAGACGATGAAGCACTGCGAGCTGGACAGCTCGCTCTTGCCGGTGCGCAGGTTCGAATCATCGTCGCTGATGGTCGAGGGGTTGCGGCCGAAGAACTGGATAGCGTTCTGGCCGGCCTGCGCATAGGGCTGGCGGTCGTAGAACTCGTGGTACCGGATGTTCGCGGTGGCGATGCCCGGCACCTTCTTGTCGGTCATTGCCTTGATGGCTTCGGCGAGGGTCAGATTGAGTTTCATGGGGGTCTACCTTTGGGCTGTCTGGTGTGGGGTGTGGGGTGCGATGTGGGGTGCGATTGGGATCAGTTGACGATGGCGTTGCCAGTCGTCACGCGGCCCGTGATGGGGGTCTGCTCGTAGTAGGGAAGGCCCTGCATCTGCGCCTGTTCGCTGACGATCAGACGGCCGTCCTGGTCGTAGAGATTCCCGGCGCGATCTTCGAAGCCGGTGATGTAGCTGCCGTCCTTCAGCGCGATGTTCACAGCCTCCATCTGGCCGTGTCCGGCCATGCCCATGTTGTCGGGATAGCCGGCCAAGTCCATGTTGTCGCCGTCATCGAGCAAGCCCTTGAGGCCGCGACCGGACACGCCGCGATTCATCAGGCGGGTGGCGAGCTTGTAGGTGTTGACGATCACCACACCCAGCGCGGCGCTGTGCAGGTAGGGGTTGCTCTTGAGCAGCTTGCGACCGGCGGTGCCAGCGGCGATGCCTGCCGCGATCTTGGCAATGTCGCCCTTCGCACCGGCCAGCGGCTGGAAGCGGTCGAGCACCATATCGACACCGATGGCACCGGCAGTGCCGGCAACGCCGGGGATGACGAAGGACTGCACGATGTCCTTCGACAGCGCCGGGGCGCTGCGCTTGAACTTCTCGCGCGCGGACTTGAGGGCCTCGGCGACCTTGGTCTTGGCGAGGTTGGTGGCGCGCGCGCGGATCGCGCTTTGCGCCTTCGGCGAGGAGAGTGCTTTCGAGACGGCGGTAGCCATGATGGAGTCCTTCGGGGTGGATCAGTCGGGGTTGAGAACGAATGCGCCGAGCAGGGCGGCACCGCCAGCAATGAGCAGCCACTTGACGCTTTCGCTGGTGCCCTCGCTTTGCGACTGCCTGCCCGCTACTTCTTCGGCAGTGGTGTTGGAAACGGGTACGGGCTGGCCGTTGAGGATGGCGATGCGCTGATTCGCCCTGGCGTTGCCGATTTCGATGGCTGCGGTAGTGCCGGCCGTGATGAGTCCGGGGAGGCTGTCTATCCACGATCCCGACTGGCCGGTGCTGGTCAGCACCTTGGAACTGCCGCTGTCGGCAGTGCCGGCATTCACGAATGGAATGTCGCTGCTGCTGTACAGCCCCGCGCCTGGCGTCGGGATGTTGAGCAGCTGGCCGGCGCTGATCTTGTTGACGTCGCGGATGCCGTTGGCAGCGGCGATGGCGGAGACCGTGACGCCGTAGCGCGCGGCGATCCGAGAAAGGCTTTCGCCCCTCACGACGCGATGCTGCCGGGTCGGGGTCGTTTTCACTTTTTGAGCACCAGCACGGCCAGCACCGCAGCGCCCAGGCCGAGAAGCAATCCGTTATCGCCAAAAATGGAGGGCTTTTTCCCCGACTCCGGCGATGCTGCCGATTTGGCACCGATCTGCGCGGCGTAGTTGGCGCGGCTGTCTTCCGCCTGCTGACTCACGGCCAGCTTGACCGCCCGGGCGTTGGCTTTCGCACCCTTGATGCCGGAATACGCCGTGACACCGGTGTTAACGAGCTGGGTCGTAACATCCAGCCAGCCTTCTAGCTTTGGCTGCGCGCTCATTTGCGGAGCACCAGCAACACCAGCAGGGCCGCGCCACCGATCACGGCGACGGTTTTGTATTGCTCGAAAAGGGCTTGCACCTGGCCGGCGTTCGCCGGCAGCGCCGCAGCTTTTGCGGCCTGCGTCGGCACGATGTTCGCCTGCTGAAACTTGAGAATGATTTCCTCGACCGCCTTTTGCGGGTCGGCAGCGGCCTTTATGGTCGCGGCAAACTCGGCAGCTTTTGCAGGCTGGCCACCGGCCTCGGCAAGCTCGCGGCCGGTACTGTCGGCAACCTGGGCGAACTCGTTTTGTGCCTGCGCGTCAGCCTTGTTCGCGGCCATCTTGGCTGCCGTCATCTGCACATCCGCGAGCACCGTCGCCGCCAGTGCGGCCCAGGGGCCACCGCTCGCGAATCCACCGGCAGCGGCTGGCGCCAGTGCGACGGTGCGCTTCAGATCGGCCTTCAGTTCACCGACCGGGTTTTTGACGATGCGCAGCGGCTTGGTGATGCCCCTGCGCAGGTTCTTCTTGATCGCGCTGAAAAACCCGTCGAGGGCCTCGCCCTGCGGGGCGTTGACTACCATCTTCATGGTGGCCTTCACGCCGTCCGGCGTTTTGCCCAGCGGCCACGGCTTGATGGTCTCTGCGGCCATCCACTGGCCGTCGATGTTCACCTCGGCGTAGACGTGCGCATAGGTGCCCGGCGCGAAGCCAATGGCGACCATGCGGCAGGTGTAACCCAGGGCGGTGAGCAGTGCGCACATCAGCGCGGTCTGATCGTCGCAGTCGCCTTGCTTGCGGGTCAGTGTCACATCGGGCGATTGCAGCAGCTCGATCTTCAGCGGGTCGAGCACGTAACGAATGTTCTTCTGCACCCACTGCTGCACCCGCGTCACTTCGGCCTTGGCGGAGGTCGCACGGCTGGCGAGGCCGGCGGCGATGAACGCGACGTTGAGCAGCAGTTCGTGCGTCAGGGTGGCGATGATGCTTTCGTGCATCAGCGCGAGGGTTTTCTGCGTGCCAGCGACCCCGGACGGCAGCGCCTGCACCGTCGAAACGATGCGGCCTTGCTTGTTCAGAGATTGGGAGATGGCTTGCATGGACGACGTTGTAAGGTCGCCCGAGAGCCGTCAGTGCATAAAATGAATACCGTGAATAAAATGCATAAAAAACCTGCATCGGGGCGCACTTGGAGGCATTGATGTCTAACCGATATGTAGATGTTGTGTTCAACACCCAGTCCGGTCCGCGATCAATATTTTCCGTTCTTGAATGTGGTGAAGACGGAGTTAAGGTATTTATTAAACCAGGTACGTTTATTCGCTCCCTTGGAATTCCCTCATCCCACCAAAGCGAAGAGTCGGAACATAATTCGAAAATATTGGATAATAGATTTTCGATTCACTCCAGTGATGGAAGCCCTTCGGGCGACATCATGATCAAGTGGACACAGAAAATTGAAGGGATGGAAGATGAAAGAACTGCGGCGTGTTGGGTGTCGGGAGTAAAAAACAGCAGCCTATACGCCCCGGTGTTCTCGCGACGCTGCACAGCATTAAGCGGGGACTCTTGGAATCCGAGCAAAAGAGCTACGGAAACTTCCGTAGTTGGGACGGTAAATCTAAAGAGATTTAGTCCCTTCATATGTCTCTTTGCCGGACTTCCAAACGCAATCTTCAACGCTACTACTCGACTTCCTATTTGTGTTCACACGCTTCGCTTCCGCCGGTTCAGCCTAGTGCTGCTGCACTCCTACATACCTGTGCCAGCTCACGATTCCGGAGCGGTACAAGGCATGGCGACGCTACGGGAATTTGGCCCTATGGCCGGGTTCACTTCGCGGCAGGCTTTCGAACTGGCTATGACCGGCTGGAGTGGGATGCGTGAAGAGTTGTGCCAAACCATTTCAGCTGAATTTCCAGAAGAGCCCACGATAACCAAATTTCATCGAATATCTGAATTCATGCCGCATCCAAGTGAATCCAGCCGCGAATATAAGAAATGGATCCTCAAGCATAGACCTCAAATCAGTGGATTCTAAGTACGCTTAACTTCTGGAGTCGCAGCTAACCTTTCATATCAATTCGCATTCGGTGCAGCCCAGCGCCTTCGCCAGCTGCCCGCGCTGGTAATCGTCAGGCAGCTGCAAGCCGGTTTCGATGCGGCTGATGACGGGCTGACTCAGGCCGCTGGCTGCTGCCAGCGCCTCTTGTTTTAGCCGCTGCTCCCGGCGCAGGCGCTTGAGCACCTGGCCGATGCTGCCGCTAGCTCGCGTTCTTGTCAGCGTTTGCATTGTCTGCCCCCTTCGAAGTGTCCGGTGTCGACCCCTTGATCGCTTCTGCCAGCGCCTCAAGCCATGCCCGATACGGTGCGAGGCTGGGTGCCATCGCGGTCAGCTGGTCGAGCGCGCCGGGGATCGTCACCAGCGTGGTGACTTGCTCGAAGTCGGCAGCGTCCATAATGGCCGACAGCGCAACGATGGCGGTATCCGGCTCGACGTTGCGCGCGGCCATGCGTTCGATCACGTCCACCAGCTTCGCCAGTTGATCGCCTTGGCTGGCGGGTGGAGTTTCAGCTGCCATCGCTTTTTCTGGCGCTGCTGCAGGCTCGCCGGGCGCGGCAATGGCAGGCAGCGCCACGGTGCGCAGGGGCTTTGCGGCGGCAGGTTTGCCGCCCTGCTGCGCCTGCGCCATCAAGCCGGTGAGCACCGGGCCTAGATTCTTCGCCAGCGACTCGAATGGGCCTTCCTCGGTGCCGCCGACGATGTTCTGCATCTGCTGCAGCTCTTTCAGCTGCGAGAGCGCGCTGGGTGCGGGCGCGAACGCCTTGGCGATCAGCATCTGCATGATTTCGGGCGGCATGCCACTGGCGGCGGCAACGGTATCGCCGCGCGCCTTCATCATGGTTTCGAGCAGCGAGTTTTGGGCGCGCAGATTTTCCATCTGCATCTTGGTCATCGCCTCGTTGTTCGCGGCCTGCACCTCGCGCATCATCGACTGCAAGCCCATGAGCAGCGTGCTGACATCCATCGGCGGTGCCGGGTGATGCACCGTCACGGCGGATGCCTCGCGGCCACCGATGCCGTTGTCTTCAACGACATGGGTCTGCGTACTCACAAACTCGGTGCCGTTCTTTTCGATCATCGTGTACGTGCCTGGCTTGAGCGTGGCCAGCCGCGTCGCGGTGACTTCCGGTTCTTCGTCCTGCGGGATGACCATGATCGCGCTCATGCGCCGGCCAGTGAGCGGGTCAGTGGGGTGAACGTAGACCGCCACCGTCGATTTCTTCGGCCCGAACAGCGATTCGAGCATCGACGCCTTGGCCTCGGGTGCAGCTGCGGCGCGCACCGTCGTGGTGATGATGGTCGCGGGTTCGGCGCTCGGTGCGGCGGTGTCGTTCGGCATGGTATGTCTCGGCTCGGTGGCGGGTGTGGGGGTGGCTTCGGTTGCTGGGGGCGCGCCGCTGGCGGATTCCAGCGGCGCGGCTTGCCCAGGGCCTTCGCGGGGCGTGCCCTCTGCGGGCGGTGTGTCCGGGGGCTTGAATCCAGGTGCAGCGGTGTCGATCAGCTTTTTCCACAGCGGCCCGCCGGGCAGCTGGGTGCCGCGCCGCCCTTTTCGGGGCGGTTTCGGCGGTGTTTCGAGGGTGCTTTTTGCTGCTTTTTGCGGGGTTGTCATCGGCTCGCCCGTTGGTTTATGGGTGGCGGGCCGGTATCCGGCCGGGTATCGATGCCGTCCGCCCCCCTGTTCTGGTTACAGTTAGTGACACGAGTCCAAGGGCCAATTTTCGGGCCGCTGTCCTTTGCCATCTGGCGGTGCTCAACCGTCCAGGTGCGGAACCGCGTGACGACGCATTCAAAGCCGCCGTGCTCGTCCGGCTTGCTCTGGATGCCGTGCATCCGCGACAGCTCGCCATCGCGGTAGCGGGTGAGCACCGGAAGCTTCAGCGCGTCGAGCACCGGCACCACCCACAGCTCCACCGGCAAGTCAGTGCGCGACACCAGCGGGCCGCCCAGTACGCGCACATGGGTGGCGTAGTCGCTTTCGTCGGCAGGCTTGCGCACGGCTTCGATCAGGGGCGAATCGGGCAGCGGCTTGTCCTCGCCGATCATCCGCGCCTCGCGCCACAGGCCGATGGCTGGCAGGCCGAAGAACTGGTATTGCCGGATGCCGTTGACGCTTGCCCAGCACTGCGCCCGCTCGGCAGCGGTCATCGGGGCCTCGCTGCTCAACACGGTGCCGCCGCTGTCGGCGTCGTGGTGCATGCGGAACTCCAGCTGCTTGGCGTCGAGGTTCTTGGCCAGATACTTCGTCATGTAGCTGGCGAGGTCGAGCACGCCCTGAGCGTTGCGCTTGATGCGCTCCACCTTCACCCGCTTGCGGTTGCCGGGGAGCCGCGCCGCCTCGCGCACCACGCGCGTCAGGGCGTCGCCGTAGTACATCGGGCTGTAGGCCACCTTGCGGCGCAGCAGGCGCACGGCGAGGGCATCGCTGGCCTTGAGTGCCGCCAGCGCCTCGGCAGGCGTCACGCTGTCGCGTTTGGCGCGTCCCTTGGCGGTGGCGAGCAAGGTGGCATCGACGGCTGCATTCCATGCCTTGGTCAAGGGCAGCAGCCGGTCATCGACCTTCACACTCCAAGCCTTGCCAGTGGCGCGCAGCATGGCGTCGGCGGATTCGTTCCAGGCTGTGCGGTTGCTCTTTTCGATGCGCAGCTCCACGGACTTGCGCCAGCGCCGCGCCTGGCCATGCTGGCGATGGCTGTGCAGCGTCATCGCCTCGGCAGCGTCGAACAGCTCGGTGCTGTCGGCATCGGTGGGCAGGAAGTAAAGCCAGAAGGCGCGGATCACGAAGGCGCGTGCCCACTTCGGCACCATCACGGCCATATGAGCGTGCGGCGTGCCATCGTGGTGTGGCTCAGTCACGCGCAGGCCATAGAGCTTGATGTGGTTCTTGGCGAGGTAGGCGCGGAGCAGCTGCCAGCGCCGCTGCACTGATGCCTGCGCCTGTTTGATCGTCGGCTTGCCCGCCGCGATCCACTTCGGGTTGACGCGGCCTGTTTTCTCGATGAAGGCATGGAACGGTGAATCCAGCGTCGGCGTGATGAACAGCGCCTCGTCCTTGCGCTCGTCCGCCAGCGGGCCGATGCCCTTCATCCGCACCATCAGTTCGGCCATCTTGTGCAGCGGGTTGCTGATGGATGACTCTGCCAAGTCCTCAAGCGATACCTCATCGCCCGCGTCACTGACAGCCACCAGGCATCGCAGCAGCTCGCGGTTGCGCTGCTTGCTGTCGCGGAACCGCTGCAAGCTCGCATCGTCGGCGTAAAGTCCCGCGCCCTTGCAGACCTTGCCGTCGCGCCGCGCCTTGTCGAACACGCGCCGCTTCACCAGCTTGCGCAGCTTGCCGCGCCACCACTTGGCGCAGCTCAGTTTCAGCAGTGCGGTTTCGATGGTGCCGGGCTTCTCGGCATCGACCTTCGGCGGCTCCACACCCATGGCGCGGGCCTGATTCGAGGCGTCGGCATAGGCATCCATCGCCACGCTGATCGCCTGCACCAGCTCGGCAGCGGTGCGGCCAGCCAGCAAGGGCATCTGCCGCAGTGGCGTGCCGCCCATTTGCGACAGGGCGCGCTCACTGCGCACTGCCAGTGCCTGGCTGACCTTCTCCGCCAACGTGCGGATTTCATCGTCCTGCGCGTCGAATCGCAGCGGCTTGATGATGCCCAGCGACTCGCCATGCAATTCGGCGAGGTATTCCTGCTGCGCGCGACGCTCGGCTTTCAGCTCTGCGTATTCGTCATCCAGCTGCTCACGATAGGCGGCGAGGTCTACCCGGTTCCAGTGCTGCGACACCAGCTCGCGGTTCTGACGTTGGCGGCTGAAGGTGTAGGCCGCTGCCTGCTTGTAGGCATTGGGGATGCCGTGAAAGGGGGCGCGGCTCATCCTGCAGCACCACCGAAAACGGCGTTGCGGGATCTGCTCGCCGTCGGCGGCGGTGCGAGATCGCCGGCGGGGCACGCCATGTTCGGCGAGGCGATCCCACCGCCAGCAGCGGCGAGGCTGCCGGCCTCATCGTTGGTTTCGACGTGGAGATCCCGCAGCGCCATTTTTGACGATGCCTCGACAGCAACGGCGAGTCCGGCCAGCTGCAATGCCTCGGCGATCACCGCGCGTTCACCAGATCGCATCGCTTTGAAGCGCGATACCCACCGATCCCGCTTGCGTTTGATCTTCTCGCGCTCGCGGAAACCCTCGCCAGCAAAGCGAGTGTCGTGGAACAGTTGGCCGGGGGTGAAGTTGCACCAGGCCGATTCGGTACGCACGCCGCCGCGTGACATGGTTCGCCAGTCCCGGCGATGCCAGCTCGACAGCTCTGTGTCGTAGAGCGGGCAGCGGTAGCCGGACACGATCACCATGCACGGCAGCGACTTGAGCACGATCAGCAGCGCGCGATGGTGGGCGTCGTCGGTTTCGTGGTGGTAGAGGTCGAGACTACGGCGCGTCTCTGCCATGTAGGGCGGATCGCAATACACCAAGTCGGTGCCGGTCAGTTCGAGCGTGCCCAGCAGTTCAATGGCATCGCCGGTTCTGTAGATGGTCGACGGCACCGGGTCGCGCTGGTGGTACCGCATGAGGTCAGGATCGACGTCGCTGACGATGCTCGATGCGGCCGGCTTCTTGGCATAGAACACGGCACCGCCGCCGAAATAGGGTTCGATATAGCGGCTGTGCGGCGGCATCATGCCGATGATCTGTTCACGGCAGCCTGCCGCGCCCTTGCCGCCGGGGTATCTCATGCAGCCCCGTCCAGCACGCGGTAATAGTCCGCATCGGCGCGGGCGCATTGAACCTTGCGGCGGCGCATTTCCCGCGTCATGCGGATCAGGCGCTCGCGGGATCGGGCCACCGCAAAGCAGGCGTCGGCATAACGGTCGAGGGTGCGCTGCTTGATCGCCAGCGCCAGCTCCAGCTGCTGCTCGGCAGTCAGGTGTGAGCTGCTGCCGTCTGCCACTAGATCAGCCCCAGCACTTTCACGTGCTGCACGATCAGGCCGCCGTGCGGATTCAGCGTCACCAGCTGATCGCCGATCACGATCAGCTCGCCGGTTTCGATCTGCGCCCGCAGCTCTTGGTCGGCAAGATCGCGCTCCTGCCGCGCCCGCTCGCCTGCGTGCTTCGCGGAGTCGATGGCCTGTTCTGCCATCAGGCGGCGCTGCATGGCGGCCTTGATCGCGTTGCCGCGCCGCAGCTTGAGTTCGTCGATCTTCGTCGCCAGTGGCGCGAACATATCGGCGGCGGGCAGCCTGGCCACGGCGCTCACTGCAACGCCTTGAGCACTGCCGACGCCAGCACCACGACGAAGAACGCCGCGCCGATGCCTGCGAGGGTGAGCACCATGGCGGCAGTGAAGGCGCGTTCGTCGCGGGCTTCGCGGATGCGTTCGAGATGGTCAGTCATGGCCTAGCCCCTTCCGGCAACAGCCGCGACGCGGTGTTCGTCGCCGGGGTCGCTATCACTGACGCGGGGGCTGCGCCTCGGCGCTTCCAGGGCGGCGAGGCGAAACAGCACCGCGCGGCGCAGGGCGTCCAGGTTGGCGCTGGCGTCGGTTGCCAGCTCGCGGGTGGTGAAACTGGCATCCACCGCCGCCTGCACCTGGCCGCGCAGTTGCTCGATCTGCCCGGCGAGTGAGTGCCGCTTGATGCGAGCAAGGATCAGCGCCGCCAGCACCTGGGCAACGGTGGCCGCGAGTGTGAACAGCAGCAGGGCGGTCAGGCTCACGACAGAACCACCGGCTTGCTGTAGCGGGTGTAGCGGCCGGGGCCGGCCGGCACGTAGAACCAGCCGTCGAACTCGAAAATATCGTGGCGCTCTGCCAGCAGAAGGCCCACCTCTTTGACTGCGGCCTGAACATGGCTCTCGTAGTCATACACCGCATTCGTGGCCTCGTTGTAGTCGGCACCGGCCTTGTCGGCTTTCTCGCGCAACATCGACGCGATGGACTTCTTGCCTTCGAGATGCGACTCGGCCGCCCGCAGCGCGTCCAGCTTTTCGCGGAGCAGCTGGTCAGCGAGCGGCAGCGTCACCTCATGCGCCTTGACGCCGGGGATTGCGTTGAGCGATGCCACCAGCTCTGCCGCGCTCTTGGGTGTCGCTGCCAGTGCCACGGCCATCTTCGGCTTGCTGGCGAGGCTGGCGGGTGCGAGGTTGGCTTTCGCTTGGTACTTGGCGCGATACGCGGCTTCTCTGCGGGTGGCCGTGTTCTTCTTGGCGGTGCTCATGCTGCACCCCCAGCCACCGCAGATGCCCCGGTTGGTAGAGTGGTGACTCCTACATCAGCTACACCACCAACAGGGGACAACTGCGATGAACGATGAACTGAATGGACGCCTGGCAGCGTTGGAGCATGCGATTCGATGCCTTCTGCAACAGCCTCGGAAAGAGGGAGAGCCGTTGCCTGAAGGCCGCTATGCAGAGATTCGGGTACTGATGGGATCATTTGGCGCTCAGAAGCCGCACGATCTGAGCGATGAGCAGTGGAAGGCTCGGCGGTCTGGCTACAGTCAGTGCGTTGATCGCCTGCTGGCACCTCTGCCGAAGACTTCTTTTTGAAGTACTCGCCCCAGTATTCCGGGGGAGTCTGGCCTACAAGACGCGGCCCGCCTTCTTCCTTCGCAAGCTGATACTCGCGGTAGTCGCGCGCCTCGGTTAGCAAACGTTTGCCTTCACGATTGGCACGCCAAGTGCTCAGGGCGGCGGCGGCCACTTGCGCGACAAACTGCGCGATGGCCCCGCCAATGACGAACAGCAGGATCAGTGTGGTGCTCATGCTGCACCCCCTGCGATCTGGGCTTCGCTCGCGGCGGCGGTGAGCCAAGCGGCGATGGTGCGGAACAGCTCGCAGTGGCTCACGAAGGGGCCGGGCAGGCGCGGCTCGATGCGGATGGTCATCGCCGTGATGCCGTGGCGGATCAGCTTCGGCTCGGTTGAATCGAGCACGTAGCCGTGCTGATAATCGACTTCGATGCTGGCGGGCAGGAATGCGGGCGGGGCCGCTGGTTTGCTGCGGGGTTTCATGCTGCACCCCCAGCCATCGCTACACTTGAAGCACCGTTCACTACTTGGGGAGTAGTTGATGCAGAAGGAGGATTTTTACAAGCTGGAGGTTGAGGTTGAGGTGCTGCAAACGGCGATGCTTGTTCTCTACGAACATCTTCAAGATTCTCTACCTGCCGCGTCTCTCGAAAAGATGCGAGCGTCGTTCGAAGACCAGATAGAAGCCTACGCTCGAATGCTCGATGCACTACGCGGGCCATTCGCGCCTCACTTTGAATGGCTCGCTGATGCACGCGCACCGTACGAAGACTTACTGTCAGAAAAGCAAGCCAAGCCAGCAGGCAGGCCAGCAGAAATCCGAGGGTGAAGATCAGTGTGGTGCTCATGCTGCACCGCCTTTCGAGCGGCGGGCGGGAGATTCCATCAGGCCTGCGCGGATGGAAAACAGAAGCTTGTTGGCGAAGTCGCGGGCGGTGGCTTTGTTGACCAACGCAGTGACACTTTTGAGCGAGGTGCCGAACGTGATTTTGATGATGTGGCCGGGCAGCTCTGCGACGCGAAACTCAGCGTCATCAGTGCGGCCAACAGCCGGGGGAGCGAGTGTGTGCATGGCGTTTCCTTGGTAGTGAATGGTTGGTCTGTTCCTGTCCGGTGGCCCCAAATCCCCGCCGACTTTCGAGGGCGGGGTGTCTTGGGGACCAACCGCAAGGACAGGGCGAATGTAGCTAACGACAATTAGCTACGCAACTTAAGTTAGTGCTAATGATCGTTAGATATTGATATCTAACATCTTTTAGCTAACTATCGTTGTCGCAAACGACCGTTCATGCGCGGTTCAAGCCCTTGATTCAGTCTTGATACAGACCAATCCACTAAGGAACGCCAATGAATGAAAAGCCCATGAACACCTGGCATTTCATCGAGCAAATCCGCGAAGCCAATGCTGGCTGTTCGGACTACCGAATCTCCCAAATACTCGGCATCACGACTGCTGGGATGAGCCACTACAAAGCTGGCAGACAGGCGGATGAAGAAGTAGCGTCTCGCATCGCCGCTGTGCTGAAAAAGCACACCATTGAGGTGGTTGCCAGCATTCGTGAGTGGCAGGCCGAAGCCGAAGGTAAGGTTGGTCTCGCTGCAGCTTGGCGAAACATGGCTGCAATGGCGCTCGGCAAACCCGTCAGCAGGTCACCGCTCACGCTCGAACAGGTGATGGCCGTGGTGCCGCGTAATGTACCGCCACGTATTTCGCCGATCCGACTGCAGGACGTGGTCGCTGTGACGCCACGCACGCGGCAGGGCGGCGTGGTGCCCGCCATGACGATGGCCGATCCGGCGATGGTCAAGTCGCGACGCGCAGGCGGCGGACATAAAAAAGCCACCGGCATCACCGATGGCTTTTTCATATTCGATGGTAGTGATGGGCGGAATCGAACCGCCGACCTAGGGGTTATGAATCCCTCGCTCTAACCGTCTGAGCTACATCACTGTGTTCGGTTGGCCTTTTCAGGGGCGCGCAGTGTAAGGAAACAGCGCCCCACAGTCGAGTGCAGGGCTAAAACTGCCCGTGCCGGCCACTGCCGCCGCTGAACTTGCCGGCACCGGCCAGCGTTTCCCCACTTTGCAGGGTCTTCATGCCCTGGGCGAACTCGTTGCGGATGGCGGCCGGTTCGTCCATGCCCCATTGCTCGTAGGCGCTCATGCGGTCGCCCCGCAGGCAGGTCTGCGGAAAGGCCGCGATCTGCAAGGCCAGCTGCTCGGCGGCGGCCAGCGCCTCGCCTGCGGGCACCACCCGGTTGGCGAGACCCATCTGCAAGGCCTCGTCAGCGGCGACCGGCCGGCCGGTGAGAATCAGGTCCAGCGCGCGGCTCATGCCGATCAGCCGTGGCAGCCGCACCGTGCCGCCGTCGATCAGCGGCACCCCGAAGCGGCGGCAGAACACGCCGAACACTGCGGAAGCGTCGGCCACCCGCAGGTCGCACCAGAGAGCGAGCTCCAGCCCCCCCGCCACGCAATAGCCACTGACGGCAGCGATCACCGGTTTGCTCAGCTGCATCCGGCTCGGCCCCATCGGGCCGTCGCCATCGGTCTCGATGCGGTTGGCCTGCGTCCCCCGGCCGCCGGCCACCGCCTTGAGGTCGGCCCCCGCGCAGAACTGCCCGCCGACGCCGCTGAGGATGGCGACTTTCAGGCTGTCATCGGCCTCGAAAGCGCGAAAGGCATCTGCCAGTGCCGCGGCCGTGGGGCCATCGACGGCGTTGCGCGCGCCGGGACGGTTGATGGTCACGATCAGCAGCGGGCCGTGCACTTCGGCGAGGACGAGCTGCTGATCTGAGGACATGGCTTGCCTGCTGATGGGGTTTGGATCAGATGTTAAACATTGAATCTAAAGTGCATCACATCGCCTTCCTTGACGATGTAGTCCTTGCCTTCCAGCCGCCACTTGCCAGCTTCCTTGGCACCGGCTTCGCCCTTGAACTGGATGAAGTCGGCGTAGGCGATGACTTCGGCGCGGATGAAGCCCTTCTCGAAATCGGTGTGGATCACGCCGGCGGCCTGCGGGCCGGTGGCGCCCACCTTCACCGTCCAGGCGCGCACTTCCTGCACGCCGGCGGTGAAGTAGGTTTGCAGGCCGAGCAGATCGTAGGCGGCGCGGATCACGCGGTTCAGACCCGGTTCGCTCAGGCCCAGGTCTTCGAGGAAGCCTGCCTTGTCGGCCTCGTCGAGCTGGCCGATTTCGGCTTCGATGGAGGCGCACACGGCGACCACGGTCGCACCTTCGGCAGCGGCGTAGGTACGCACCTTGTCGAGCAGGGGGTTGCCGTTCTTGAGCGCGGCCTCGTCGACGTTGGCGATGTAGAGCGCCGGCTTGGCGGTGATCAGCATCATGTCGCGGATCAGCAGTTTCTCTTCGGCCGTGAGAGGGAGCGCGCGCACCGCCCTGGCTTCGTTCAGGTGCGCTTGCAGTCGCAGCAGCAGCTCCTGCTTGCTGGCGGCATCCTTGATGCCTGCGCGCACCAGCTTGGCATTGCGGTCGACCGCCTTGCTGACGCTGTCGAGGTCGGCCAGTGCCAGCTCAGTGTTGATGACCTCGATGTCGCGGATCGGATCGACGCTGTTGGAGACGTGGATGATGTCGTCGTTGATGAAGCAGCGGGTGACGTGGGCGATGGCGTCGGTCTCGCGGATGTGGCCGAGAAACTGGTTGCCAAGACCTTCACCCTTGCTGGCACCGGCGACCAGGCCTGCGATATCGACGAACTCGACGGTGGCGAACTGCATCTTTTGCGGTTTGACGATGGCGGCTAGGGCGTCCATGCGCGCATCCGGCACCGGCACGATGCCGACATTGGGATCGATGGTGCAGAACGGGTAGTTCTCCGCCGCGATTGCCGCCTTGGTCAGCGCGTTGAAGAGGGTGGATTTGCCGACGTTGGGCAGGCCAACGATGCCGCATTTGATCGCCATGATTTCTAGCTCGTGTGAAGTTGTTGCATTGCCTTTTCCCAGCTTTGTGCAAGCCAGGTGGGTAGGGCGTTGACTGCGTTGTCGATGCCGGTGCGGATCAGCTGTTCGTCAGCTTTCGAGGGCCGCGCCAGCACGTAGTTCAGCACCAGGTTCTTGTCGCCCGGATGGCCGATGCCGACGCGCAGGCGCCGGTAGCCATCACCCAGAGGTTTGTGAATGTCGCGCAGGCCATTGTGGCCGCCATGTCCGCCGCCCATCTTGAGTCGCATCTGCCCTGCGGGCATGTCGAGTTCGTCGTGGGCGGCGAGCAGCGCCTCCGGTGCGAGCTTGTAGAAGTTCATCATCGCCTGCACCGCCTGGCCGCTGCGATTCATGAAGGTCGAGGGCTTGAGCAGCAGCACGTCAACGCCTTCGATCTTCACCCGCGCGGTCTCGCCAAAAAACTTGCTGTCGACTTTCCACGCCGCCTGGTAGCGATCCGCCACGGCATCCGCAAACCAGAAGCCCGCGTTGTGGCGGGTCTGGGCGTAGTCCGGGCCGGGATTGCCGAGGCCGGCGATGAGGATCTGGGTTGATGAGGGCATGGCTAAAACTTAAAACCCCATCCGGCTCTCTCGAAGCGGATGGGGTTGTGGCTCAAGCGCAGACTCGGCTTGCGCGCTGCGTTCGCGGCGCGCTGCCTCGCTTCGCTACTTCTTCTTGGCGGGTGCCTTGGCAGCAGGCGCAGCCGGGGCTGCCTTGCCGCCGGCAGGGGCCTTGCCCGCAGCAGCCTTGGGATCAACCTTCTGGTTGGCCGCCGGTACTTCGGTGGTGGCAGCAGGATCAGCCACCACTTCGGCAGCGATCTTGGGCGCGTGAATGGCGATCACGCCGTCATCATTGCCACGTATCAGGCTCGCCGACTTCACGCCTTCAGGCAGCACCAGCTGCGAGAGATGGATGGTGTCGTCGAGTTTCATGGCCGAGCAGTCGACCTCGATGAACTCCGGCAGATCTTTGGGCAGGCACTCCACTTCGACTTCGTTGTGCAGATGCTCGAGCGCGCCACCTTCCAGCTTGATGCCGGGGCAGGCTTCATAACCCACGAAGTGCAGCGGCACGTTACGACGCAGCAGCTTGTCGGCCAGGATGCGGTAGAAGTCCAGATGCAGGATGTCGTGGTCGCGCAAGGGGTGGCGCTGCAGGTCCTTGAGCACCACCTGCTGCTCCTTTCCGTCGATCTTGAGCTTGAGGATGGCGCTGTAGAACGCCTCCGTCTTGAGGTGGTTCTTGAGATCGTTGGCGCCGATGGAAAGCGACAGCGCGGCATCATTGCCACCGTAGAGAACCGCGGGAACCTTGCCCTGACGACGCAGGCGGCGGCTCGCACCCTTGCCTTGATCGTTGCGGGCTTCGGCGTTGACGACGAAGGTGTGTTTCATGGTGATACTCCGAAAAAAGTGTGGCGAAACAATCGCCCGCGACCAGGCGAAAGGGCGCGAAGTTTAGGGGGTTTGGGGGCGAAGTGCCATAGCGACCCAACCAAAGGCTCAGCACCAACCGCAAGGGCCGAACCGCAGATGAGGCAGATTTCACGGGTGAACGCTTTGATCTTTCATCTGCGTCATCTGTGAAATCTGTGGTTCACGCCTTTCGAAAAAGCATCATCAATTAAGGGTCAACGAGCGATGCCCGCAGGGCATCGACATCGCGCAGCAGCAAGCGTCCATTGCGGACCGTCAGCAAGCCCTGCTGGCTGAGCCTGCGCAGTTCCTTGTTGATGCTCTGGCGGCTGGCGGCGAGCATCCTGGCCAAGTCCTCCTGCGGCAGCGGCAGGTTCAGGCTGAGGCCTTCCGGAGTCGGCTGGCCATAGACGGCAGCAAGGTCCAGCAGGCGTTTGGCGAGCCTCAGGTGCAGGGGGCGGCTCTGGTCTTCCAGCATCTCGAAGGCGACCCGCAGCTTGTGGCAGAGCACGCGGGCAAAGTGGCGGTAGCCCTGGGGGTGCGCTTCCAGCACCGCATGAAAGGCGGCGCTAGGCAGCGTCAACACTTCGGTTTCGCCCATCGCATAGGCGTGCAGGGGGCGCGGGGCGTCGTCGAACAGCGAGATTTCGCCAAACCAACTGCCGGCAGCGAACAGGCCAAACAGCAGTTCGCGGCCATCCTCGGCCAGATGTACGTTGCGGATGACGCCGCGCCGCACGCCGATCAATCCGGCTGCAGCGTCGCCCCTGGCGTAGAGCAACTCACCGTCGGCCAGCCGTCTGGGCCGGGCAGCGGCGGCGAGGGCGGCGTTGAGATGCGCC
Source organism: Stagnimonas sp. (assembly GCA_046598075.1). GTDB lineage: Bacteria > Pseudomonadota > Gammaproteobacteria > Nevskiales > Nevskiaceae > Stagnimonas. Next base: position 9,130 of record JBKJJE010000035.1, on the reverse strand, counting down.
GGCGCATCGTCCAGCCAGAGCCGGCTCCACAGCAGGGCATCGCCGGGGGCTGCGGCCATCCAGACGCTCAGTGGGCCTGGCTGCGATAGGAACCGGTGGTGAGCAGTCGGTTGAATTTTTGCTGCACGAACAGCGGGCCGATGAGCAGGAACAGCAGGTCGTCGGCGAACGAGGGCTTGGCCCCCTCCACCTGGTGGCCGTAGAACTGCACGGCCCAGGCTGCGACCCAGATGAAACCTGCGATCCACACCACCGGCAGACCGGCGTTGATGCCCGCGAGGGTGAGCGCATAGCTCACCAGCAGCCAGAGCGTGCCCACCAGAAAGGCGTGCAGCGACAGCAGGCCGTAGAAGCCCAGCATCAGTGGCAGGCCGAGGGTGGCGAGGTTGATGAAGGGTGCGAGTGCCGCGGGGACACCGGGAATGAAGCGACCCACCGGCACCAGCCAGAGCAAGGCAATGCTGGCGATAAAGATGGCGGGCACGCAGATCATGTGGACGATCTGGTTGACCGGGTTCTGGTGGCTGACGGCGTATTCGTCGATGAACTGCTGTTCGCTGCGCATGGCTTGGCTCCTAGGTTGGGCTGTGCGAGAACCGCATCATGGGCCGGACAGGGCGGTGAGGCTGTCGCCCAGCCGACAGGGGGACAGGTAAAAAAAGCCCATCCGGCCTGACGGTCCGGAACCCGGCAATCTCAGTCGTCGTAGAGCGAGCTGACCGATTCTTCCGCGCTGACACGGCGGATGGTTTCGGCCAGCAGCGCGCCGATCGACAGCTGCCGGATCTTCGGGCAGGCGGCGGCATCGGGTGCCAGCGGGATGGTGTCGGTGACCACCAGCGAGTCCAGACTGGAGTTCATGATGTTGTGGACGGCGTTGCCGGAAAGCACGGCATGGGTGACATAGGCCACCACCTTGACTGCCCCGGCCTCCTTCAGCGCATCGGCAGCCTTGCCGAGGGTGCCGGCAGTGTCCACCAGATCGTCGATCATCACGCAGCACTTGCCGCGCACGTCGCCAATGATGTTCATCACCTTCGATTCGTTGGGGCGCGGGCGGCGCTTGTCGATGATGGCGAGGTCGGCGTCGTCGAGCCGCTTCGCCAGCGCACGGGCGCGCACCACGCCGCCGACATCGGGCGAGACGACGATGATGTTCTGGTAGTTCTGCCGCCAGATGTCGCCGAGCAAAATCGGCGAGGCGTAGATGTTGTCCACCGCCACATCGAAGAAGCCCTGAATCTGCTCGGCGTGCAGATCGACTGTGATGACGCGATCGGCACCGGCACGGCCGACCATGTCGGCCACCACTTTCGCCGAGATCGGCACGCGGGCGGAGCGGATGCGGCGATCCTGCCGCGAGTAGCCGAAGTAAGGCACCACGGCAGTGATGCGGCGTGGGCTGGAGCGCTCCAGCGCATCCAGCATCATGCACAGCTCCATGACGTTGTCGTTGGTTGGCGCGCAGGTGGGCTGGATCACGAAGACATCGCTGCCACGCACGTTTTCGAGCAGCTCAACGTGAATCTCGCCGTCGGAAAATTTGCTGACTGTCGCCTGCCCCAGCGGCGTCTTCAGATAGTTGGCGATGTCTTGTGCCAGCTTGCGGTTGGCGTTGCCCGAAAAGAGCATCAGCTGGGTATCGGGCATGCAATGAGTCCTGTATTCCTTCGCTTGTCATTCCCGCGAAGGCGGGAATCCAGGTATTTCTGCTCTACAAATAGTGAACGGCGACAGCGGAACAGCCACCTGGGTCCCCGCGTGCGCGGGGACACTCATTTTTCTAAGCGCGCTTCGCGCACAAAGAAAAATTGAGTGGCTGGGGCGGATGGACTCGAACCACCGAATGGCAGGATCAAAACCTGCTGCCTTACCACTTGGCGACGCCCCACCAATTCAAAGCGCGGCGATTATCGGTGCGCCACCCCACTCCCGCAAGGGAAACCCAAGGCCGCGGTGAAAACTATCCCCGCAAAGAGCAGTGAGGCGCACCGATAATAAATTGATCATGGATTGATCCGGCTGAGCCGGATCAGCGGTGCGCCACCCCACTCCCGCAAGGGAAAGCCGGGGTTGCAGTGAAATCTATCCTCACCAAAACCTTCAGGGATTGGCCCGGCGAGTCGGATCAGGTGACGCCAGCGGTGAAACATTCAGTCCCCGCGCGACAAAGCCGCGCCAGTTCTTCGGGATACCGGCAATTACCGCCCGGGCGGCGCGCTCATCGGCAAAGGCCGCAAACACCGCGCCGCCGGTGCCGGACATGCGCGCTGGTGCCGCACGCGACAGCCAGCCCAGGGCGGTGGCGACCTCCGGGTAGCGGGCGCAGGTCACCGGTGCGCAGTCGTTGACGCCAGCGCCGTGCTCATAGCCTTCGAGCGTAATTGCTGCATGGTCGCGCTTGAGTTCGGGGGCTGCGAAGATTTCGGCGGTGATCACATGTACGTCGGGGGCCACCACCGCGTACCAGGGTTCGGGCAGGGTCACCGGCGTCAGCAGTTCGCCGATGCCCTCGGCCCAGCTGGCAACACCGCGCACGAACACCGGCACGTCGGCTCCGAGCTGGAGACCAAGCGCTGCCAGCGTGTCGGTATCGAAGCCGGTGCCCCAGAGCTGGTTGAGCGCCACCAGGGTGGTGGCGGCATCCGAGGAGCCGCCGCCGAGTCCAGCACCCATGGGAATGCGTTTTAGCACCCGGATGTCAGCGCCCTTGGAGGTGCCGCTGGCGGCCTGCAGGGCCTGCGCGGCGCGCACCACGAGGTCGTGTTCAGGCTGCACATCGGCGGCACCCTCTGGCCGCGCTATCAGGCCATCGCGACGCAGATCAAAGCTCAGTTCATCGCCGTAATCGAGAAACTGGAACATCGTCTGCAACAGGTGATAGCCGTCAGCGCGCTGCCCAAGCACGTGCAAAAACAGGTTCAGTTTCGCGGGTGCGGGCCAGATGGCGAGCGCGCTCATGGGCTGAGGGCGATGGCTTCGACGATGACCGTTGCCATCCATTCGCCGTCGGCGCTGGCTTGTGCGGCCTCGATGCGGCCGGGCAGGGTGGGGGAGGTATCGTGGCGATAGTTGTCGTAACGCAACGTCCAGCCCGCCTGCTGCAATTGCAGCGCGCGGCCTTCGGCATCGAGCGTCACATCCGCCAGCGATTGCGGGTCGGGCAGACCCAGCACCCACCAGCGCAGCGAATCCAGCGGCAGCCGCCAGCCGGTACGCTGGGCGAGCACCTGCTGCGGTTCGTCGGTGACCAGATCGATGTCCTTGCCCTTGATGGCGACCCGCTGCGGCGTGCCTTCCATCGACAGCGCGCCGGCGCCAAACGGCCCGGCGATGCGCAGGTTGAAGTGCTCGCCCTGCTGCTGCCAGCGCAGGGCGCCGGAGAGACCGCCGCCTTTCACCGCCACCCGGCCATTCAGCTGAAAGCCCTGCACTGCATGCAGCTGCTGCTGGCGCGTCAGCCAGGCGGCATTGACGGCGGCAGGATCAGCAGGGGCTGGCGAGTCCGGCAGGCTGGCGCAGCCGGTGAGCAGCACGAGGGCCAGCAGCGCGCCGCAATGAAACCGCCAGCGCATCAAGGCGTGGTGGCGAGCAGGCGCTGCATGGTGTCGCGCAGCACGCGGTTGCTGCTGTCTTCCCTGACGGCAGCTTCCAACAGGCTGCGCGCCTTGTCCTTGTCGCCCAGCGCCCATAGCACTTCGGCCAGGTGGGCTGCCACTTCAGCGTCCGGAAAGATGGCATAGGCCTTCTGCAGCAGGGGCAGGGCTTCATTGAGCTTGCCCTGCTTGAACTGCACCCAGCCCAGCGAGTCGAGAATGGCCGGATCCCTGGGCTCCAGCTCGTAGGCCTTGCCGATCAGTTTGGCGGCTTCCTCGAAGCGCGTGGTGTGCATGGTCAGCATGTAGCCGAGCGCGTTGAGGGCGCGCGCGTCGCGGCCGTCGAGGGCGATCAGCCTGCGCAGGTCGGCTTCGGCCAGCTCGAAGCGGTTCATGCGCTCGTGCAGCAGCGAGCGGGCGTAGAGCAGCTCGGCGTCGTCGGCTTTTTCCTTCAACGCGGCGTCATACAGATTGAGTGCATCGAGCAGCGAATCATCCAGCACCAGCAACTCGCCCTCGGTGGCCAGCAGGCGGCTGTTCAGCTGCGGATACTGCTCGCGCAGCGTTGCCAGCAGTTCACGCGCTTCCGGCATGCGCTTGACCTGTGCCAGTACCCTGGCGCGACGCAGGTAGCTGTCGAGCACCTGGGTGCCGGCAGTGACTTTTTCGTACCAGGCCAGCGCGGCATCCGGCTGTTTGCGCATTTCGGCGATGCGGCCCAGGTAGTAGGCGGCATCACTCTTGCGGTCGGCGTTGTCGAGCAGTGCGGTGAAATGTGGTTCGGCCAGATCTGGCTGGCGCTCGTCCAGCAGCAGCAACCCCATTGCCAGATGCGCATCGGCATTGCCGGGCTGCAGCTTGACCACCTGCTTGATCTGCTCCTTGGCGGCGGGCCGCTGGTTGCCGTCGATCAGCAGCCTGGCGTAGCCCAGCCGCAGCTCGGCGCTGTCCTTGTCGACGAACAGCGGTGCCATCGCCTGATCGGCGGCGGCCACTTCGCCGCGCTTGACCAGTGCTGCCGCCAGCAGCAGTGTCGACTCGCGTTCCTGGGGGCTGAGCCGCAGCGCCTCGCGGGCGGATTTTTCGGTGACGGCGAAATCCTCGAACCGGAACGCCAGCAAGGCCAGGGCACGCTGGGCCGCGGCAGACTGCGGGCGCTCGGCAGCCAGCGCCTTCATCAGCGTCAGCGCGGCCGGGGCGCTGTCGGGGTCCTGCGACAGCACCAGCGCGACATGGCGCAGGCCATCCGCCTCGCCGCCGGGGTGCCCCTTGATGATCGCCTCGCACTGCGTTCTCGCCTCAGCCGCATTGCCGTTCTTGAGCGACAGCCGGGTGATGACTTCGCGGGCATCCATCGACGAGTCTTCGATGCCGAGCCATTTCTGCGCAGACCGCAGCGCCAGGTCATCGCGCTTGGCAGCCAGCGCAAAAGCGGTGGCGCGGGCAGCCAGCGCGGGGTCTTTCGAGAACTCCAGCGCCTGCAGGAATTCCTCGGCAGCGGCCTGGTGCATCTGCCGACCAGCGGCCATCTCGCCGGCCATGACGTGAAACTGCGCCTGTGCCTGCGGCGAGAGCGCGCCGGCAGCCGGTACATCCTTTTCGACCCGCGCCTGCACACACATGGGGGCAAACAGAAAGCCGGCGGCGCAGAGCAGGGCAGCGGGCAAGGGGGCGGCGCGGGAGTCGAGCACTTAAGGGCAACCAGCAGCGTGGGGGCTCATGGCCTCGTGCCCTGAGCATGGACATATTAACGCCATCGTGTCTGAACGGCTTGTTGGACTGTGCCGCAATGCCCGAAAATAGCGCCTGATTTGAGGTAGCCGATGTCCGTCATCACCCTGGGCTTGAGCCACCATACCGCGCCGGTCGAGGCACGCGGGCGGCTCGCCTTCACCGATGCAGAAATCCCTGCTGCCTTGGCGCGGCTGATGGCGCTTGCGGGCGTCAGGGAAGCGGCGATTCTCTCCACCTGCAACCGCACCGAGATCGTGACGGTGAGCGAGATCGATGACGCTGCATCTCTCAAGGACTGGTGGCGGCAGGAGCGACAGGTGGAGCTGGCGCTGATCGAGCAGCACAGCTTCGTGCACTGCGACCAGCTGGCGGTACTGCACTCGCTGCGGGTGGCGGCAGGGCTGGATTCGCTGGTGCTCGGCGAGCCGCAGATCCTCGGCCAGATGAAGCAGGCCTATGCCGTCGCGCTCGGCGAGAAGACTCTGGGGCCGGTGCTGACCCGGCTGTTCCAGCACACTTTCGCGGTGGCGAAGAAAGTGCGCACCGATACCGAAATCGGGGCACATCCGGTATCGGCAGCCTATGCAGCGGTGCAGATCGCCAAGCGCATCTTCTCCGATTTCTCCAAGCAGACCGCCTTGCTGATCGGCGCCGGCGAAACCATCCGGCTGTTTGCGCGGCACCTGAGCGGACAGGGTATCGGCCGCCTGATCGTTGCCAACCGCTCAATGGAAAACGCTGAGCGACTGGCCCGCGAACTGGGCGCCTTCGCGATCAGCCTGGATGATCTGCCCGCCTATCTGCCGGAAGCCGATCTGGTGGTGTCCTCCACCGCCGCCCGCAATCTCATCGTCAGCCGCAGCCTGATGGAGACCGCACTTGCCAGGCGCCGCCGCAAACCGGTATTCCTGATCGACCTCGCCGTGCCGCCCGACCTCGATCCGAAAATCCGCGAGCTGTCGGACTGCTACCTCTACACCGTCGATGACCTGAAATCGGTAATTTCCGAGAACCTGAAAGCGCGCGGCGTGGCGGCCGAGCAGGCGGAGGCGATGCTGATCGACCACGCCGGCGAGTTCAGCCGCTGGATGGAATCGCGCGACGCCGCGCCGACCATCCGTGCGCTGCGCCAGCAGGCGCTCGGCCATCGCGACGAGGTCCTCGACAAGGCGCGGCGCAAGCTGGCGGCGGGGGAATCGCCGGAGACGGTGATGCAGTTCGTGGCCGACACCATAGCCAACAAGCTGCTGCACGCGCCCTCTGCGGCGCTCAAGCGGGCGGATGCGGTCGAGCAGGCCCTGTTGCTGAATGCGGCGCAGACCCTGTTCGATCTGGAGCCGGCAGCGGCGGCGGGAGACAGGAGAGAGGAGCCGGGACGCCGTTATTAGCGGCCTGAACCGCAGCGTTTTTCCGCCCCCCATCCCTGCCTCCCGTCTCTAGTTTTGCCTTCGTCAATGAAACCATCCCTCCTCCAAAAACTTGCCCAGATGGCCGAACGCCGCTCCGAGATCGAGCGCGATCTGGCCGAGCCGCATGTGGCCGCCAATCAGGACGTGTTCAAGCGCCTGTCGCAGGAATACGCCCAGCTGGGGCCGTTGTCCGAGGCGTACGCGGCTCACCGCGATGCCAGCAAGGAATGCAGCGACCTGCTGGCCATGCGCAGCGAGCCCGACAAGGAACTACGCGACCTGGCCGACAGCGAGCTGCCGGCGGTGCAGGCACGCATCGAGGCACTCGAACAGACCCTGCAGAGTTATCTGGTGCCGCGCGACCCGCTCGACGGCAACAATGTCTTCCTGGAAATCCGTGCCGGCACCGGCGGCGACGAGGCGGCGATCTTCGCGGGCGATTTGTTCCGCATGTATTCGCGCTATGCGGAAACCCGCGGCTGGGGCATCGAGGTGCTGCGCCAGAACGCCGGCGAGCATGGCGGCTACCGCGAGATCATCAGCCGCATCGTCGGCTTCGGCGCTTTCTCCCAGCTCAAGTTCGAGTCGGGGGCGCACCGCGTGCAGCGGGTGCCGGAAACCGAGGCGCAGGGCCGTATCCACACCTCTGCCGCCACCGTCGCGGTGCTGCCGGAGGTCGAGGAAAAGCAGGTCGAGATCAACCCTGCAGACCTGAAAGTGGATACCTTCAAGGCCTCGGGCGCCGGCGGCCAGCATGTCAACAAGACCGAGTCGGCGATCCGCATCACCCACATCCCCACCGGCGTCATCGTCGAATGCGACGACGAGCGCAGCCAGCACAAGAACCGCTCCAAGGCGATGGCGCTGCTGGCGTCGCACCTGATCGACGCCCAGCGCCAGAAAGCCGCCAGCGAGCAGGCGGCCACCCGCAAGAAACTGGTCGGCTCGGGCGATCGCAGCGAGCGCATCCGCACCTACAATTTCCCGCAGGGGCGGGTCACCGACCATCGCATCAACCTGACGCTGTATCAGCTGGAGCGGGTGATCGCCGGGGATATGGACCCGGTGATCCAGCCCTTGCTGGCAGAATCACAGGCCGAGCAGCTGGCTGAACTCACGAGTGGAATGGGGGAGTATTGATGCGCAAGATTCTTGCTGTGGTTGCGGCCTTGGTGGTGATGTCCTGCGGACCGATCTATGAAACCAATTACCGCTACACGCCGCCGGCCGACCCGCTGTCGCGGCCCTGCATCAGCCAGTGTCTTGCCGACAAGAGCCAGTGCCGCCACATCGCCGAACTGAAAGCCGACAACGCCACGCTGCGCTGCGAACGCGACGCCCGCGACGACTACGAGCGCTGCCTGGGCAATGCCAAGGGCGATCAGGGCAAGAGCAGCTGCAACCGCCGCTCCTGCGGCAGCAGCGCCGACACAGGTATCTGCGAGGTGGATTACCGCAGCTGTTTCCAGAGCTGTGGCGGAGTGATTGACGAAGAGCGGGTGTGCACTTTCAACTGCCCGTGAGCGAGGGGCTGGAATCCCAGCTGCAGGCGGCGACCCGGCAGTTGGCTGCGGTAAGCGGCCAGCCGCGCGACGAAGCCGAATGGCTGCTGGCGGAGCTGCTGGGCATCGACCGCAGCGGCCTCGGCCGCAGTCCGGCAGTCAGTCCCGGCCAGCAGGCGCGCTATGCCGAATGGGTGAACCGCCGCGCCGGCGGCGAGCCTTTCGCCTATGTCACCGGCACCCAGCCGTTTCGCCGGCTGACGCTGCACGTCACGCCCGATGTGCTGATCCCGCGCGCCGATACCGAACATCTGGTCGAGTGGGCACTGCAGATCCTGCATCGTCAGCCTGAAGCCGCAAGGGTGCTGGATGCCTGTACCGGCAGCGGCTGCGTTGCCCTGGCGCTGGCAGACGAGGCGCCGCTGCACACCGTGATTGCCTCGGATTGTTCTGCCGCCGCGCTCGCCGTCGCGCGCGCCAATGCGCTGCGGCTGCAGCTGCCGGTGCAGTGCATCGCTGCCGACGCGCTATGCCTGCCGGTCGACACGCCGCCGTTTCGGCTGATCACTGCCAACCCGCCCTACATCGCCGCGCACGACGCCCATCTGCCGGCGCTGCACCACGAGCCCGCATTGGCGCTGGTGTCCGGCGCGGACGGCTTGAGCCTGCTGCGCCGGCTGATCGAGCAGGCCCCTGCTTGGCTCGAAAACCAGAGCTGGCTGTTGCTCGAACACGGCCATGACCAGGGCGAAAGCGTGCGTACGCTGTTGCTGGCGCAGGGCTTTGTCGACGTGGAAACACGCCGCGACTACGGCGGCAACGAGCGGGTCAGCGGCGGTCGCTGGGGGGCACCGCATGGCTGACCTCAGCCGCTATGCGCGCCAGATCG
>JBKJJE010000197.1:0-2981 GCA_046598075.1 Stagnimonas sp. | reverse complement strand
GGCCGCATCGTGCTGCGCAGCCGCACCCACTTCGAGGAATGGGGCCAGAGCCGCGAGGCGATCATCGTCACCGAGCTGCCGTACCAGGTGAACAAGGCGAACCTCTTGATCGCCATCGCCGAGCTGGTGAAAGAGAAGAAGCTGGAAGGCATCAGCGGCGTGCGCGACGAGTCCGACAAGGACGGCATGCGCATGGTCATCGAGCTGAAGCGCGACGAGAACGCCGAGGTGGTGCTGAACAACCTGTTCCAGCTCACCCAGATGCAGGTGAGCTTCTCGCTCAACATGGTGGCCCTCGACCAGGGGCAGCCCAAGCGTCTGGGCCTGAAGGCCCTGCTCGACATTTTCATCCGTCATCGCCGAGAGGTGGTCACCCGCCGCAGCCGCTACCGTCTGGCCGAGGCGCGTCGCAAGGCGCACATCAGCGAGGGTCTGGCGATTGCCTTGGCGAACATCGACGCGATGATCGAGCTGATCAAGCAGAGTGCCAACGGTGCGGCGGCCAAGATCGCGCTGATGGACAAGGGCTGGAACCCCGGCCTGGTCACTGCGATGCTGGATCGGGTTGATCTGTCAGCCACCCGCCCGGTCGATCTGGCTACTGGCTTCGGCCTGATTGATGGCTTTTACAAGCTGAGCGAAGCCCAGGCCACGGCCATTCTCGAAATGCGCCTGCAAAAGCTCACGGGGTTGGAGCAGGAGTCCATCCACGAGGAGTTCAAGGGCTACATCGCCAAGATCATCGACCTCCTCGACATTCTCGGCAGCGAGGCGCGCCTGCTCAGCGTGGTGAAGGGCGAGCTGACCGAAATTCGCGACAACTTCGGCGACAACCGCCGCACCGAGATCACCGGTGCCGCGCTCAACATGGCGCACGAGGACCTGGTGCAGCCGCAGGACATGATCGTCACCATGAGCCACGCCGGCTACGTGAAGGCTGTTGCTCTGGGCGAATATCAGGCGCAGCGCCGTGGCGGCCGCGGCAAGATGGCGGCGACGACCAAGGAAGAGGACTTCCTCGAAAAGCTCTGGGTCACCCACACCCACGACACGCTGCTGTGCTTCAGTAGCTTCGGCAAGGCCTACAAGCTGCGCGTGTTCGAACTGCCCACCGGTTCGCGTGGCGGTCGTGGCCGCCCGTTCAACAACCTGCTGCCGCTGGAAGACGGCGAGAAGATCAACGTTGTGCTGCCGATCACCGGCTTTTCCGCCGAGCAGGACGAGGCGAGCGAGACCGGCCCCTTCATCTTCATGGTCACCCGCCGTGGCACGGTGAAGAAGACGGTGCTGGCCGCCTTCGCCAACATTCGCTCCAACGGCCTGATTGCGGTTGACCTGCGTGCCGACGACGAGCTGATCTCGGCCGCACTCACCACGGGCGGCGACGAGGTGCTGCTGTTCAGCGATGCTGGTCGTGTCATCCGCTTCAAGGAGCATCTCGTGCGTCCGATGGGTCGCGGTGCGACCGGCGTGCGCGGCATGCGTCTGGTGCGCGTGGCTGAAGGGACTGAAGAAGAGGGTGCCGATGCGAGCGAGGAGGGCGCCGAGGAATCCACCGCCCTGCTACCCGCCGCTGCCCGCATCATCAGCATGATCGTGGTGCAGCCGGGCCTCGACATCCTCAGCATCACCGACCAGGGCTTTGGCAAGCGAACGCCCATCGAGCAGTTCCCGCTGCGTGGCCGTGGCGGCATGGGCGTGATCGCGCAGGCCGTCACCGACAAGACTGGCGACTTGATTGCTGCGATTGCGGTGGACGACCGCCACGAGCTGATGCTGATCACCGAAGGCGGAAATCTCATCCGCACCCGCTCGCACGAAGTGCGCATCGCCGGCCGCAATACCCAGGGCGTGCGGATCATGAAGCCGGAAGCAGGCGACCGGATTGTGGGGGTGGATCGCTTCGAGCCAGAGGTTGAAGCGGCGGCGGAGCCGGATGCGCCCGCGGCAACGGATGGTGCTGCGTAATTTGCAGCCCGGCTGTAATCCGGGGTTCTGGCGGACAAACGAAAATGCCAGATTGCTGGTATCAACTTTAAAATCACGGCGGTGTAAGTTTCGCTGAACAGCGATTTAGGAAGCCACCAATGCGCCACTACGCTGCTTTTGCTCTTGTATTGCTGTCGTTGGGATCGGTTTTATGAATGGCACTAAATGGTTTTGATAGTGACTAAACTGCGGATGAGTCACCACAGTGGAATCCACAGATGAAAACTATCCAGATGACTATCGACGAGCCGTTGCTCAAAACCGTGGATCGCTTGAGCCGCAGCCGCAAGATCAATCGCTCGGCCTTCATCCGCAGTGCGCTTGTTGCCGAAGTGGCAAAGGCAGACCGCGCGGAACAAGAGCGCCGCCACGCTGCCGGATATGCGCAATTCCCGGTCGCGGCTGGCGAGTTTGATGGCTGGGAGGCCGAACAGGATTGGGGCAGTCCGTGAAGCGTGGCGAGGTGCGCTGGTACACCTTCAAAGCGCCCGACAAGCGTCGCCCGGTGCTCATCCTTACCCGCGACTCGGCGATTAGCGTGCTGGGCGGCGTCACCGTCGCACCCATCACCACGACGGTGCGCGGCATCCCGTCCGAGGTGTTGCTGACCGATGCCGATGGCTTGCCGCAAACCTGCGCCGCCAACTTCGACAACCTGCAAACCGTCGCCAAACGAAACCTCGGCCCGTGTATTGCCACCTTGAGTACTGCGAAGATGCAGTTGGTGCAGGCTGCCATTGCCTTTGCCCTGCAATTGGATGCTTGAGGTCTTCACGGCTGCTGATGAAGGTGGCAAAAGTTCGTGAATCTGGCTATTTTTCAAGCGCGCATTCCGCGCAGCTCTTGGGGAGTCCACATGTCAATCAAAACCTTTATGTAAAACGCGATTTGGTCTGAGGCAGATTTAGAGATGGTTTGAGGTATCAATTACGGCCTCGCAGACGCTTTTGCGGCGTGGCCGATGATCAGCTCCCTCGCGGACTGGGCTTTAT
>JBKJJE010000142.1:0-52140 GCA_046598075.1 Stagnimonas sp. | reverse complement strand
TGCTCCTGCAGCAGCCCGATGCCGCCGTCGGTCTCGTACAGCTCGTTGACCGGCCGGGTGATGCGCACCGCGCCGCGCCTGAGCAGCCGGCCAAACCAGGTGGGATAGGCACTGCTGCCGCGGATCCAGCGACCCTTGAGATAGTCCTTGCGGCGCAGCCGGTAGAGGCTGTTGGGATTGTCGGCGCGGGCGAGTTCCCGCTCGATCTCGGCTCGCAGGGCGGGCGTGAAACGCTCATCGGCGTCGAGCATGAACACCCAGGCGTGGGCAAAGCCGCCGAGTTCGAGACAGGCCATGCGCTGGCTCGCGTAGTCCACGAAGGCGTGCTGGATCACCCGCGCCCCCGCCGCCAGCGCGCGTTCGACGGTGGCGTCGGTACTGAACGAGTCGAACACCAGCACGTCGTCGCAGAACGCCACCGAGGCGATGCAGGCGGCGATGTCCTGTTCCTCGTTGCGAGTGAGGATGGCGACCGAAAAAGTCATGGTGCCGCCGGCGCCATAGCGGCCTGGTAGGCGAGGCGGGTCAGGCGGGCGGTCTCCGGCCAGGAGAATCGGGCGGCGAAGCGGCGCGCCGCCGCTCCCATCGTGGCGAGGGTTTCTGGCGGCAAGGCGAGCGCGCTGCGCAGGCCTTCGGTGATGGCGGCCGCATCGCGCGCCACCGACCAGCCGCAGCCGGCATCGACCAGGGCCGACCAGGGCATGGCACGGGTGGTGAGTGCAGGCAGGCCGTGCGCCAGTGCCTCGGCTACGGCGAGACCGAAGTTCTCCTGCTGGCTGGGTTGCAGGAACAGCTGGCTTTCGGCCAGCAGCGCGCGCTTGGCCTCGCCGCTGACCGGGCCGAGAAACCGCACGCGCTCCGACAGCTTCAGCGCGGCAGCCTGCGCTTTCAACGCCGCCTCATAGTCCGGCTCGCCGCCGCCGGCGATGGCCAGCGTCCAGTCTCTGGGCGCCAGCGTCGCCCAGGCGTCGAGCAGTACATTGATCTGCTTGACCGGATGCAGCCGACCGAGGAACACCGCCTGCCGCTGTCGCGGCGCGTCACCGAGCATCGGCTGGTCGACGCCGTGCGGAATGCAGTGCATGGCGAGGTGCGGCGGCAGGCTGGCTGCCGTTTCCTCCGCCTCGGCAGGACTGGCGGCGATCAGCGCGCTGGCGCCCGCCAGCAGCCGGCGCTGGTAGATGACCCAGGCCAGCCGCTTCTTCGCGCGCTGCTGGGACAGCGACCAGGCTTGCAGCATGCCGCAGGGCTGGGCGACCCAGGGCCGCGCCGCCGCCTGCGCCGCACTTGCCGAGGCCGCGTTCTCCGGCAGCCACAGCCCGTGGTCGTGTACCAGTTCGATGTCGTGTCGGCGGATGGTCTGCATCACCGCCGCGCGGAATTGCCGGTAACGCCGCCAGGGGCTGCGCTGCCAGGGCAGGGCCTCCGCCGTCACGCCGGCAGGCACGCGCAGGGATTCGCATCCCGGTTTCTTGGAGTGCATCAGGTGCACCTGATCACCGCCGGCGTGCAGCGCGGCGGCGAGACGGGTGACGAGCACCGGCGGGCCGCCCATGGCGGCGTCCAGATCGGGGATGGTCAGCAGCAGCCGCATCAGGCAGCGTCGGCCCGCAGCCGGCGTTCGCGGATCTGCCGCGCGGGAACCCCGGCCACCACCTGCCAGGGCGGCACGTCGCGCAGACACACGGCACGCGCGGCCACCACCGCACCCTCGCCGATCGTCACGCCCGGGCCGACGAAGGCATCGGCGCAAATCCAGGCGGCATCGCCAATGTTGATGGCGGCGCGGATCAAGGACAGGGCAGGGTCGGCATCGTCGTGGCTGCCGCCGCAGAGATGCGCGCCCTGCGAGACCGTCGCCTGCGCGCCGATGACCAGCGGCCCGAGGTTGTAGAGCCGCACATCCTCCGCCACTGCCGCCTCGTCCCCGATGCTCAGCAGACTGGGCAGGAAGATGCGCACCCGCGGATGGATCTGCACGGCGCGGCCGATGCGCGCGCCCAGCAGCCGCAGCAGAACACGACGCCAGCCGTAGAGCAGCCGGGGGCTGCAGCGGAACAGCGGTTGCAGCAAGGCCCAGAGCAGGCGTTCGCCCAGCTCACGGCGGCTGTACTTCGACGCCGCGCGGTTGCCGGCGATGTCGAGCTTCACGGCCGCGCCTGCCCGGGCAGCGCCGCAGCGGGCGTAGGCAATGTCCTTGCCGTGGTTAGCTTCCCGAGCAGATAGAGCGCCAGGATCGGGTAGCTCATTAGGATCAGCTCCAGATAATTGCGCAGGCCGATGAACAGCCACATCAGGCCCAGGCTGTAGAGCAGCTTCTGGCGCACGGTGGAGCCAAGCCAGACCAGCACCAGCTTGCCGCCGAGAAAACCCATCCCCAGAGCGGCCAGCGCCACCGACCAGGCCCCGAATGCGAGGTACCAGTCGCCAATCGCGGAGATGGTGATGGTGAAGCCCTCGCTCCAGTACTCGTTGAACTCGTAGGGCAGGCTCAGCCCCGGCGTGATCGGCTTGTCCGGCCAGAACAGGCGCGGGATCGGCCGCGCGGCCCAGAAGATGATCGCCTTCCAGCCGGTGTAGTCCTTGAACTCCGGAATGATGTCTATCGTCCGCACCAGATAGTGGAAATTGTTGTCCACATGTACACCGTCGCCGAGCGGGTTGAAGCTGAACGCCTTGCCGCTGGCGATGCTGGACACGATCCCCCCCTCATGCAGCCGGAAGATGAACATGACCTGCATCAGTCCAAGCAAGGCCACTACGGCCCCGATCGCCAGCGCAAACTGCTTGAGGCCCAGACGCGGCTGCAGCAACAGCCAGGTCATGAAGCCCGCGCCGAGCACCATGCCGACCAGCCGCCGCCCGCCGTCGCGGACCAGATACAGCAGCAGCAGCATGGTCAGCACCGCACCGAGCACGACCCGCCAGTCGACCCGGCCGGTGCGGTGATGCAGGGCGATGGTCAGCGGCAGCGTCAGATAGCCGAAGTAGGCCAGGTGTGAAACGAAGGCCTCGCTGCCACCGCCCATGCCGCGATTCCAGGCCGAGGCGCCGCGCTCGCTGAACAGGCCGTCGACCATGCAAGCCGGCGAGAACGAGCAGGGAATCAGGCGGGCCAACAGGCCCAGCGCCGCGCAGATCAGCAACGCGTTGTAGAGCCATTGGCCGCTGAAATCCTGCTGTGTGCTGCTCACCCGCGAGAAGCTGTTGTGACTGAGATGCGCCCATTTCGAGCCCGCCTGGATCAAGGCCGCGAACAGGCCGATCAGGCTGAAGGCCTTGATGACGCCGGCGCGGGTGAGTTCATAGGCCACGTAGCTGCCGCCCAGCGGCTCGGTCAGCAGCCAGTAGACCAGCCCGACCATCATCACACTCTCGGCGCGGATCCAGACGCGGTGGTCAGTGAGCGACGAAACCAGAGGGCCGGACAACAGGCCGAGCGCCAGCGCAATCACCGAGGCGCGCAAACCACCAGGCTCGTAGTAGTGGTCAGGCAGCAGCAGGATCGCCGCGATCGTGCCGACCACGATGCCCAGAATGCCGACCGCGTAGTTCATGCCGCCAACGGCACGAAAATCAGATGTCCAGGGCCTGGTGTTCACGTTCGTTGGGTCGACATGGAGGGTGGCAACAGCAGACCAGGACGGCTACCAGCCATTAGCTGCGGCGCCGACTACGCCGATGCCGGGCAGGTTAGCACGCTGCCTGCACGCTCAATGCGACTCCATCGCCTGCATCAATCGCTGCGCCAGCGAGGGATCGTTGAGCCGCAGGTAGCTCGAGAAGGCGGCAGCCACCAGGGGTGTGCAGGCGTCGCCGGCGAACAGCTCGATCAGCACCTCGGCCAGGCTGCTCTCGCCTCCGGCCTGACTGAACCGCCGCCCGTTGACACCGTCGATGACATAGCTGGGCTCCGGCCCCATGTGCAGATCCAGGCGGTCATGGATCACCGGCGGCAGACTCAGGCCCATGAAATGCACCACGCTGAGGCCGGCGTTGCCGGGATGGCAGCCGACACGGCATGCATCGGCGATCTCGCGGACGGCGTCCTGACCATATTGCTCGCCGTGCCAGCGGATCCAGTCGAGGCCTTCGGCGCCGGCCTTGAGAGTGCCGGCAAGCTCGCCGTCGCCAACGACATGCAGACCAAGGTCAAGGCCGGTGCGGCCGCGCGCCACTACGAGCGCATGGATCAGCAGATCCAGCTGGCAGCCCTCCCGCAGCCGGCCGAGATAGAGCACGCCGAGTTCGGTGCCGGATTTTTCGGCAGGCACGGTCGGCGCCTCGAGCCGCAAGCTGTTGTCGGCCACCGCCAGCGCGCCGCGGATGCCCTGCCGGCGCAGCGAATCGACGCCGGATTGCGTGTAGCAGATGTAGCACTTCGAGCCGGCCACCAGCAGCCGGTAGACCAGCACCAGCCAGAGCGGCGGATGCGGCTTGTCGTAAAAACCCTGCCCGTAGGAGTAGCAGGAAATCCCGCGCCAGCGACACACCAGCAGCGCCAGCCAGAAACTCAGGATGCGCGGGTTGGCTGCGATCAGCAGTTTGTCCGGGCGCTGCTCCAGCAACAACCTCAGAACACCGCGTTGCCAGGAGATGCGGCCGCCGAACCAGCGGATTTCCGGCAGTTGGACGTGGCTGCGGATCGCCGTGTCGGCGATGTCCGGCTGCCCATAGCCCGCCTCGGCCAAGGCCGGCGAGGAGGCGAGAATGACCTCGTCGTAGCAGGCGGCCAGCTCGGCGAACACTGGCAGCCGGTAGGCGGTGAGATAGGGCTGCACGATGAGCAGCCGGGCCGGCAGCTGAAGCTTGGCTTTCATGCTTGAGGCTGGCCCCCGGCAGTCCGGGCGTCGACTAACTTTGGACGGTCACTGGCAACTGCTACGATTATCATTGAGCGGTTTATCGAGTAGCGTTGCTTTAACTTCAGCAAAATAACTGGCGAGATTCGATCAAATGCTTCAGCGATATCAAACCCGCGCAAGTCTAGACCACCTCGGCTCCACGGTCGCGCATGCGCAGAAGCCTCAGCCTGCAAATCGTCCGCAGGACGGGGGCGGAGACTTCCCTCTTCGACTGCCTTCGAGGCTGCTCTGCAGTCTGGGCTTGGGCATTCTGCTGCTGAGCAGTGGGCCCGCCTGGTCACAGGCCCAGGACAAGTACGATCTCGGCCTGGGCTTTCAGGGCGGTGCGGCGCTGGAAGCCACGGCTGTGCAGAACAACAACTTTTTCTACGAACCCTCTCGCAGTGTCTCGGCCACCGGTTACCGGGTGCGGCCGTCGGTGGCGATCGCGCGCGCCGGCTCGGCGGGCCGCTTCAATCTCGATGCCGATGTCGAGCAATCCAACTTCGACCTGCCGGGCGATCTCGATCACTACCTGGACTACAGCGCCAGGAGCAACTACCTCTGGCAGCCCTTCAGACGACACCGCCTCGACATCGCCGGGGCATTTCGTCACGGCCACGACCCGGCCGGCCTGCAACGCACCGAGAGTCTCCCGAATTTTTCCAGAGGCGAAATCGACCGCTGGAATCTGAGCAGCGGCTTTCTCACCTACCGCTACGGGGCCGACGAGTCGCTGGGCAGCAATGTGCTGAGCGTGGGCCAGAACAAACGTCGCTACACGACCAACCGCGACCAGACCGTGTTTCTCGATTACACCTCGCGGGTCATCGACTACGAACTCGCCTATGAGTATTCACCCAAGACCGCGGTGATCTTCCACGCCTCGCGCACCACCGTCGACTACGTGCGGCCGGTGTTGTCGGGGCTGGGCAACCGCAATGGCAGCGAATTGATCGTGCGCACGGGCCTGCGCTGGACTGCCACCGGCAAGACTTCGGGCGAGGTGCAGCTGGGCGTGCGCGATTACTCGTTCGACGGCCGCACCAGAGCCGCCCGGCAGTCATTCGGGTGGAAGGCCAACATCGTCTGGGCGCCGACACCGCTGACCGAACTGAGGTTGAGGACCGGCCAGGTATCGACCGAAACCTTCCGAACCGACACCTTCTATATCGACGAACGATCGGCCGCTCTCAGCTGGCACCAGACTTGGACGCCGCGGTTCGGCACCGATGCCGGGGCCCGCTATGTCAACAGCAAGTTCGTCGGCGCCAACCGCACCGACGAATACCTCAATATCGATCTCGGTTTCGATTACCTGCTGGCACGGAAGGCCTCCGTGTTCGGGCAGTACTTGAGCCGCAACCGCGACTCCACCCTGGCCACCCGCGAATATGACGCGCCGGAAGTCAGGCTGGGTATACGCCTGACTCTTTGAAGCCGATCCTCCCATGGTCCTGCATATTCCCGGCAGCCTCGCGCAGACTGCCCTCATCCTCGCTGCCACGCTGCTGCTGGCGGCCTGCGCCGCCCCCTCGGGCCCGCGCGCTGCAGAAACGGTGTCGCGCGCACAATTCACTGCCGCCAGCTACCGGCTGGGTGTGGGCGACCTGATCCGGGTGGATGTATTCCGTGAGACCGACCTGTCGCGCGAGGCGGCGGTGGAGTCCTCCGGCAGCATCAACTACCCGCTGATCGGGGCTGTCAACGCGGTCGGACTCACCCCCCTGCAGCTGGAGCAGGAGATCGCCAACCGCTTGCGTGCCGGCTATCTGCGCGACCCCAATGTGCGGGTCTACGTGGTGCGCTACCGGCCGATCTTCGTCTCCGGCGCGGTGCGCAACACCGGCGCCTTCCCGTTCAGCGAAGGCCTGAGCGTGGAAAAGGCGCTGACGCTCGCCAGCGGCATGTCGCCGCTGGGTTCGGCACGTCGCATCTTCGTACTGCGCGAGGGCGCGCCGGCCAGCGCCCGTGAAAAAGTGGGATTGGATGCGCCGCTGTATCCGGGCGATACCGTGTTCGTCGAAGAGGGCGTGTTTTGAATAATCTGCCGGTTGCCGTCACCACTGCCGAAGCCGGGGCGCAAGCCCCTTCCGATCTGGCATCGCTGTTTAAGTTTCTGCGCCGCTACCGTGGCGGCATCGCGCTGGTGACGCTCGCCGCGACCCTGGTCGGCGTCCTCATTGCGCTGTCGCTGCCCCCGGTCTACCGCGCCACCGTGACCCTGCTGATCGAACCGCGCGCCCAGCGCATCGTGCAGCAGGTGCAGGATGTCTACGACCCGACCCAGGGCGTCTCCAGCGAGTACTTCGCCACCCAGTTCGAGTTGCTGCGCTCGCGCGACATCGCCAGTCGGGTCGTCGACAAGCTCAAGCTGGCCGATGACGACCGGTTTCTGGCCGACGCTGCCACCGAGGACCTGATGGCGAGTCTCCAGCAGCGGCTGGACTGGCAGCGGTTTCTGCCCGGCCTGCCCAAGCCTGCGCCGGTGGAGACTGCCACGCCGGAACAGCGCCGCGAGCGGGCCACCTCGATCCTGCTGTCTCAGGTGGGCGTGCAGCCGGTGCCGCGCACCCGGCTGGTGCGGGTGCATTATTTTTCCGCCGACCCGGAGACCGCCCAGCGGGTCGCCACCGCGCTGGCCGATGTCTACATCGAAAGCGGCCTCGAATCCCGGCTGGAA
Organism: Stagnimonas sp.; assembly: GCA_046598075.1. Lineage (GTDB taxonomy): Bacteria > Pseudomonadota > Gammaproteobacteria > Nevskiales > Nevskiaceae > Stagnimonas. The sequence continues at coordinate 44,613 of JBKJJE010000142.1, read as the reverse complement.
GCAACCCAGCGCGCCGGCCGCTGGCTCACCGGCAAGCTCGGCGACTTGAGCACCGAGCTGCAGAAGGCCGAGAAGGCCCTGCAAACCTACCGTGACGAAAACCAGATCATCGCAGTCGGCAGCAACCGCGGCCTGATCGATCAAGAGCTGATCGAGAACACCCAGCGTCTGCGCGACTCGCAGCGGGTGAAGACCGAGCTCTCCAGCACCTACTCGCGCATCCGCGCTGCCGGCAACGACCCGGCGCGGCTCGAGCAGATCACCGCCCTGCTGCAGGACGCCGGCGTGCAGAAGGCACGCGCTGCCTTGCTCGATGCCGAGCAGGAATTGAAGCAGGTGCAGCAGCGCTATGGCGACAAGCACCCGCAGATGGCGGCCACCCAGACCACGCTGCAGGCCGCGCGGCGGGCTTTCAACGAGCAGTTGTCGAATGCCGCCGAAGGCGTGCGCAACCAGTATGAAATTGCTGCCGAAACCGAGCGGCAGGTATCCGGCGTGGTGGCCAACACCACCGGCCGCGCCCGTTCGCTAGATCGCAAGCAGTTCGAGCTGGGCGTGCTGGAGCGCGAGGTGCAGACCAACCGCCAGCTCTACGACCTGTTCCTGCAACGCTTCAAGGAAACCGACAGCACCACCAGCTACGAGCCGCTCAATGCGCGCATCACCGACAGCGCCCTGCTGCCGAAATCGCCGGTGCTGCCCGACCGCCAGAAGATCATCGTGGTCGCGATGCTGATCGGGTTTTTCCTGGGCCTGGTATTCGCTTCGCTGCGCCACGTCCTGAGCGAGGGCCTGCACTCGGTGGAAGACCTCGAAAGTGCCGCGCAGGTGCCGCTGTTCGGCATCGTGCCGAAGCTCTCGTTCAAGCGCGGCGCCAGCATCGTCAAGCATTTCCTCAGCGATCCGCGCACGCCGTTTGCCGAGGGCATCCGCTCGGTACGCACCGCGATGAAGCTTGCCGAGGTGGACAACCGCAGGCAGTGCTACGTGATCACTTCTGCGGTGCCCAACGAGGGCAAGAGCAGCGTCGCCACCTGCTTGGCGCTGGCGCTGGCCGCCTCTGAGAAAGTGCTGCTGCTCGAAGGCGACCTGCGCGCGCCAACCCTGCGCAACATGCTCAGCCTGCCCAAGCAGCACCGCGACGGACTGATGGAGGTGCTGCTGGGCACCGCCACCCTGGAGACCGCCATCCATAGCGATGCCTCCGGCCTGGATGTGCTGGCAGTGGCCCAGCGTCCGCCAAACCCTTCGGAAACCGTCAGCTCGATGGCGTTTGCCAGCCTGCTCAAGGACCTGCGCGGACGCTACGACCGCATCATCATCGACTCGCCGCCCTGCCTGGCTGCCAGCGACACCCTGATCCTGGCCCGGCTCGCCGACGCGGTACTGTTCCTCGCCCGTGCCGAGCAGACCAAGATGGCGACCGTGCGTCGTGCGATCCACCAGCTGCGCGCCACCAACGCGCCGCTGGTGGGCTGCATCTTCAACAAGGTCGACGTGCGCCGCCACGCCGAGGCCCACGGCGACTATCGCTACGCCTACCGGTATTACGGCTGACGTGCGCTGGCCGGCGCTGCTGTTGGCCCTGGGGCTGATGCTGGCAGGCGGCGTGCAGCTGGCCTCCACCCTGTATTACCAGGTGGCGAGAGTCAGCAGCACGCAGAGCGATGTGCGCCGCGCGGCGGCTGCCAGCACGGTCGCCGGCAAACTCTGGCAGGCCGCTGCCAGAGCTTTCGGCGGGCGTCTGGCAGCAGTCGAGGGCAATGCCCAGACCCTGGTGCAGCGATATCGGCAAACGCTGCGCGACGCGCCTGCCGATCCCTACCGCTGGGCTGAGCTGGCACGGGCGCTGGCACTGGTCGGCGAGTTCGGGCCTGAGCTCGACCTCGCCGTGGCGCGCGCGCAGCAGCTGGCACCCCGCTCGCCGGCAGTGCATCTGGCGCTGGCGGACATCCGCTGGCGTCATGGCGCGCAGCTGTCCGAGGCCCAGCTGGCGGCGCTGAGGCCGAGCTTCGTGCGCACCATGCAAAACCCTGCCCAGCGCCAGAAGTTTCTGGATCGCATCGTCCGCGTGCGCCGCCATCCCGCCTTCTGCGCGGAATACGGCGCGCAGTTCACCCGCGGCCACTGGTGCGCGCAGATCGAGGCAGAGCTCGCCGCCTGCGCCCAGCCTGCCGCGCTGGATGCCCGGCGACGTCGGTGGTGCCGACAGGTGGAGGCGCTGCCGTGAGGGCCGACGACTTGCCGGCCTGGCAGGATCGCCTCGCCTATGCGCTGCTGCTGCTGCTGGTCGCCGCCATTCCCTGGCCCTGGGGCAGTGTCGGCGCCGCGGCGCAATCCGCTGCCTTGCTGCTCACCGGGCTGGGGCTGGCCTGCTCGCTGCTGGCGGCGGATGGCGGCCGCTGGCCGAAAAGCACCGCCTTCAGGCTCGGCGCTGCCGCCTGGCTGCTGTGGCTGTGCTGGCTCGCGCTCAGCCTGATGCCGCTGCCCATCGGCTGGCTGGGGCAGTTGTCGCCGGCCGCCCTGCCGCTGCACCAGGGAGTGCTTGCGCTGGGCATCGAGCCGGCCTACACGCTCAGTGTCGAACCCAGTTCCAGCCGCACCGACCTGCTGACCAGCAGCGGGCTGTTCGGCCTCTACCTGCTGGCGGCCCGCAGCGTGCGCGGAGAAGCGCGGCGGCGCGGGCTGCTGATCACCATCGCGCTGGTCGCCGGCGCACAGGCGCTGTACGGCCTGGGCATGACGCTCACCGGCAGCGAGATCGGGTTCTTCGAGCGCAAGGTCTATGGCCGTGGCTGGGCGACCGGCACTTTCGTCAACCGCAACCACTTCGCCCATCTGCTGGCGCTCGGCGCAGCCGCTGCGCTGGCGCTGCTGCTGGCCTGGCGCAGCCCAGCGTCCTCCGTGGGCGGCTGGCGCGGGCGCTTGCTGCGGCTGCTCACTTGGGTGATGAGCCCGGCACTGGTGTGGCGCGTGCTGCTGCTGGTGCTGCTGAGCGCCGTGGTGCTCAGCCAGTCGCGCATGGGCAATGCCGCCTTCGTGGTGGCGCTGGTGTTCGGCGTGCTGCTGTGGACCGTCCTGCACGACCGCGCCCGGCTGTTGACCGCAGTCCTGTTGCTGAGCAGTTTCGCGGTCGCAGATCTCTGGATCGTCAGCCATTACTACGGGCTGGAGCGCGTGGTGAAAAGGCTGGACGACACTGAACTGGAAACCGAGCAGCGGGTGATTGCCCTGCGCGACCTGCAACCGCTGGTCGAGAACTACCGGCTCACCGGCGCGGGCGGCGGCAGTTTCCAGAGCCTGTTCCTGGCGAGCCAGAGCGAAAACCTGGAGGGTCTCTATGACCATGCTCACAACGAATATGCGGAGTTCGCCGTCGAGCACGGTCTGGTGGGTCTGGCCTGGCTGCTGCTGATTGGCCTGCTGCACCTCGGGCACTCGGTGAATCTGCTGCGCTCCCGGCGTAGTGCAGGCACCCGTGCCATCGCCCTGGCCGCCGCCGTCGCTCTGGTCGCCGCGGGCCTGCATGCCAGCACCGATTTCATCCTGCATATCCCGGCACTGAGGAGCTGGCTGGTGGTCTTGATCGGTGCGGTGGCAGGCGCCACGGCTAAAGTCTATGCTTCCGGCCATCGGGCTTCTCCGGCGTCGGGCGCCATGGATGAACCCTCCGCAAGCGGATCAGCGCAGTGAAAAAACAGATCAGAAAGGGATTTCCGCTGTTGGCGATGGCACTCGCTGCCTGGGCGCCATCCACATGGGCCGAGAGCGGTTTGCTCTCCACACCGCTGCAGCTCGGCATCTCTGCCGGTGTGGTGTTGCCTGAAAACCTGCGAGGCCTCTCGGCGGGACCCACCGGGCGCGTCACCCTGGGCCTGCCACTGCGTCCCGGTGCCTATGTCGATGCCAGCCTGTTCGGCTTTCGTGCGCCGGGCGAAGCGGGCCGGGACAGCGAGCGCTCGCTGGGGGGCGGAGTCGATCTGCGCCTCGAAAGGCTGGACCAGCGCTTCAACTACATGTTCCTGTTCGGCGCCGGCTATACCGCGACCAAGCGCGGCGATGCCCAGATCAACGCCCCCTACGTCAACATCGGATGGGGTATTGGTTATGAGCTGAGTCAGGCGCTGCTGCTGCGCGCCGAAGTGCGCGGCCTGGCGCGCTTTGACCAGGCGTTCATCCCCGGACGCAGCGTCACCTACGATGCGATGAGCTCGGTAGGCCTGGTCTACAGCTTGGGGCAGAAGCCGCCGACGCCCTATCTGGCCAGTGCGCCGGTGGAGTTTGCCGCGCCGGCTGCCGCCAGCCCGCCGCCGGAAGTGGCGCTGGAAGCCTTGCCGCTGCCACCGCTGTCAGCGCCGCCCGCGCGCATCGTGCCGCCCGTGTTCAGCGTCGATGGTCCCTGCCCGCCACCGCCGGCCGCCGCCAAGGTGGATGCCGGAGGCTGCCTGCTGCCGCAGCAGCTTGATCTGCCGCGCGCAGACTTCTTCGCGGGGCTGGAGGCCACCGAGATCCGTCCCGCCGGCGAAGCCAGCCTGGCTGCCGTGGCGGCGGCGCTGATCAAGAATCCGCAGCTGTTTGCGCAGATCCGCGTGCATTCCGACTCCATCGGCTATGAAGACAAGAATCTAGAAGCCACCGCAGCGCAGGCCGCGGCACTCAGCCAGCAACTGTTCCAGATGGGTGTTTCCAACGACCGCTTCAGCACCGAGGGCATGGGCGAATTACGGCCGCGCGCGAACGAGGACATCCCGGCGGGAGTCGAGCAGAACCGCAGGGTGGAAATCCGCCTGATCGCGCGCTGATGCGACGCCTGACACTGGTCAACCGGTTCGCCTTCCCGGACGACTCGCCAACCAGCCGCCTGATGCACGACCTGGCACTGAGCCTGTCGGCGGCGCGTCCGGATATCGAGATCCGGATCCTCGCCTGCAACCGCTACTACAGCGGTGCCCCCACCCGGCTGCCGGCCGGGGAGCGGATCGGCAGGCTGAATTTCACCCGTCTCTGGGCGCCTTCTGCGGCACGCCGCGGGCTGCTGCTGAAAGCTCTGGGCTACGCCGCGTTCTATCTGCAGGGGCTGCTGGTGCTGCTGTTCGGCCTGAGGCGCGGCGAGCTGGTGATCTGCATGACCGACCCGCCGATGTTCAATGTGCTGGCCACCCTGGCCGCCCGGCTGCGCGGCGCCCGTATCGTGCACTGGGTACAGGATCTCTACCCCGATGTCGTGCAGAGTGCCGGCCTGATGCGCCGGGCAGCGCCCCTGATGTCGGTGCTGCATGCGCTGCGCCGCAACGCCTACCGCGCTTCGGCCCGGCTGGTGGTGATCGGCGAGGGCATGCGTGACCGCCTGCTGCGCGACGGCAGCGGCTGTCCGATCGAGATCATTCCCAACTGGGCCAACGGCGGCAGCATCCAGCCGGTGTCGCGCGAGCAGCTGCCGCTGGCCCGAGAGTGGCTGCCGCCGTGCAGCTTCGTGGTCGGTTATTTCGGCAATCTCGGATTCGCCCACAATTTCCAGTCCTCGCTGGAGGCCGCCGCCCTGCTGCGCGACCAACCCGCCGTGCAGTTCCTGTGGGTGGGCGAGGGCAGCCGCCGGCCCGCCTTTCAGCAGGCGGTGCAGGCTTTGCAGCTGCCCAACATGCATTGGCAGGGACAGCAGCCATTCGAGCGCATGCCCGAAATCCTCGGCATCGCGGATGTCCATCTGGTGATGCTCGACCCGCAGTTCGACGAGGTGCTGGTGCCCAGCAAGATCTACTCGGCGATGGCGGCCGGTCGCGCGCTGCTGTTTCTGGGCAGTCCGAGCAGCGAGGTAGCACGCCTAGTGCGTGCGCACGACATCGGCATTGCCGTGGCCCTGGAAGATCCCAGCGGCATCGCCGCCGCCATCCGCGAACTGGCGGAACAGCCTGAACGCTGCCGCCAGATGGGCGCGCGCGCGCGTCAGCTGTTCGACGCCCAGTTCGAGCAGGAACGGGTGATGGGTCGCTGGCGGAATCTGGTCGACCTGCTGCTGCCGCGCTATGGCGCGGCAAGCCCTGCGTCCATGTAAAAATGCGCTGACAGCCGCGTCAGTCCAAAAATCGCCGACAATCCTGTCAGGATTTGATGCTGGAGTCGGTCTGCCAGGGCGCTGCTTGAACACCGCCGTGTTGCAGCGCCGGTGAAACGTCGAGAACATTTGTCCTGACTGATGACAGCATCAGCCACTTGCAACCACGTCGAAGCGATCCTTTCCGGAGTCCGTGCAGATGATGATATGGATGATAGTGCTGATCGTTTTCGGCATGGTGACCGGCGGTCTGACGATTGCCGCCGCCCGGCGCGGAGGCTTCGGGGCAGATGAGTTGCACGGCGTCCAGAAGGTGCATCAGCATTGGGTACCGCGCCTAGGAGGCGTGCCGGTGTTCATCACTTTCGTCACCGGCTGCCTGCTCTGGGATCAGCTCGGCTACCTGAGTCAGTACTCCGCCCTGGCGCTGGTGGTCTGCTCGCTGCCGATATTCCTGGTCGGCCTGATCGAAGACACCAGCCGCAGCGCGGGCATCCGCACTCGCCTGCTGGTCACCGTGCTGGCCGCCGGCCTGGGCTGGTTCTTCCTCGACGGACAGATCCGCCGGCTTGACGTGCCGCTGGTCGATGAACTGCTCGCCCGCAGCGCGCTGCTCTCGTTCATGCTGACGGCAGTCGCTGTCACCGGCGTGGTACACGCCATCAACATCATCGACGGATACAACGGACTCAGCGGCTTCTTTTCGCTGGCGGCGTTCTCGGCGATCGGCGCCATCGCTGCCCTGCATGGCGATACCTCGCTGGCGCAGGCCTCGCTGCTGGCGGTGCTCAGCCTGATCGGCTTCCTGTTCTGGAACTACCCGATGGGACGCATCTTCCTGGGCGATGCCGGAGCGTATTTCATCGGTTTTCTGATTGCCGAATTCAGCATCCTGCTGGTCGGCCGCAATCCCGAGGTATCCCCCTGGTGCGCCCTGCTGATCGTCGCCTATCCGGTCTGGGAAACCCTGTTCTCGATGTTCCGGCGCGCTGCCATGGGCGGTATCGCACAGATGGGACAGGCCGATGCGCTGCACCTGCACCATCTCGTCTACCGGCGACTGGTGAAAAGCAACCGCTCGGAGGCCAGCCACCGCGACTCGGTGCTGCGCAATGCCATGACCACGCCCTACCTGCTGGTGCTGGTGCTGCTGTGCGTGGTCCCGGCCGTGATTTTCGCGGATGCGCCGATGATCCTGATCGGCTTCTGCTTGCTGTTCGCCGTCAGCTATCTGCTCTGCTACCGCATGATCGTCCAGCTGCGGACGCCGCGCTGGCTGGTGGTGCGGCGCCTCGCCACCCGCATGCTGGCCCGGCCGCTACCGAGTCAGCCTCTGCCCTGAAGCTGCGGTGCGCTGATCACCAGCTGTCGCGGATAAATTGGGTCCACAAAGATAAATTGGCGCCACAAAATGTCGTGGGTAACAACGAGTCTCCTAGATTTGCAGAGGGCGAAGTTCCAGCTGATCCATTAGGTCTCCTACCCACCGAGCTTCTGCCGGAGGGATATATAGGGACTGCAACATGTGAATGACCTCGTCACTCACCTCGGCAGGCTCATGATCATTGCAAGTTCGCTTCCTGAGTAACGCTAACTTGATCCAGCGCCTTCTGCCTCGGCGAGGCCACGTTTTTAGCAACATGCGGTGCTACCTGTTTTCTGATGGTGAGTGATTAACGACGTCATTTCGGCATCAAAGCAGGACTTAACTCGGCTGATATTCCACCAGCGTGTGGTCTTCGCAGCGAAGCTCCTCGTCAAGGATGCGAGCGATCACACTCCAATCCCCACCTGCTAACCCTGCACCAATGCGGGGATATCCAATACGCGCACCTGTGAAGTCCCTCTTGATCAGCTTCATAACCGCCCGGATGGCGTTGTAGTCAGCCAGCACTCCGTTACCCCGGCGATGAAACTGCGTGTACGCATTGATTATTGTGAGTCGAACGCCGTCGCGTTCTACCGAGGCTGCTGTGTAAGTGCCGAGCTTGGCGGGATCGCCGTACTGCGTTTTCTCGTCAACTTCGTGCGCCTCAGGGAACGCAGCGCGGATACTTTTGGCGACACCGGAGTGCATGGCGCAGTGGCAGTTACAGCCGTGAACGATCAGATCAAACTCGCCACGCAGCGCGAGTTCGATGAGATCGCCATGAATCACGCGCATGACCTGGCCCCAGTTTCAATGCTCAGCCAAAGAACGCCGCACCGTGCAGGCGCTGGCGAATCTCCCAGGTGCTCTGGCGGTTGAGCGCCTTGCCATCCTCGAATACCACCCGCAGCTCGCCCTGCGCCTCCTGCTCCCAGGTCTGCCGGTCGTAGAGCACGTAGTTGTCACCCTCACGCTCAACGCGCAGCAGGCCCTTGGCAGACTTTTTGGTGCCGTTGTCAGTCACAGGATCTTTTTCGAGTTCACGACCCACGCCATTCACGATGCCGAAGGTGGCCTTGATTGCCTGACCGAAGGTGTCGCGGGTCACGCCCTGATAAGTGAAGGAGCCGACGCCGAAGACGATGTTGGCGCTTGCATAGCCCTTGGCCTTCATGCCTTCGAGGATCAAATAGGCACGCTCGTAGGTGATGGAGTCGCCATAGATCAGGCCGATGTGGCTGTCGAGCACGCGGAAACCCTGGTCAGTTGTCGTGCCACCAAACACCTCCCATAGGCATTCGACCGCACCCTTGGCGGCCGGGCTGCCGGCCGGTGCCTCAGGATCACCGCAGATGATCTTGACCGGATCACCACTGTCGGGGCGCAGCACCACCTTGGCCTGGCCGAGCGCATTGGGTTTGCGGCCCATCACCTGATCCTTCAGCGCCGGCATCGTCACCGTCAGGATGTGCCAGAAATCCCAGGTATCGGAGACGATGCTGACGATGCCGGTCGGATACACGTCACAGATCAGTCGGCGATAGGTCTCGAACTCGTCAGCCTTGCCACCCATGCACATCACACTGTGCTCGGTCGCAGGCACGGAGCCGCCGAGGAAGGCCGTCGGCGCCTCTGGATTGGCATCCGGGTAATAGATATCCAAGTAGTCGAGCGCCGGGATGGTGTCGGTGCCGAGGAAGGACATCAGGTGACCGATGCTGCTCTGGGCCGCATCGTGAACGCCGGACATGCCGCGCATGGAGAAGTCGTGACCCTGCCAGGGCACGAAGGCCTTCGCGCCGCCGGTTTCATCGGCATAACGATCCAGCAATTTCCGGAACTCGTAGGCAATGGTCGCGACCGTCACCGTCTTCCAGGTCTCGGCAGAGATCTGCGTCTCGATGTAGTTGGTGAGCCAGCCGAAGCCGGCCTTGGTGCTGCAGACGGTGTAGAACGGGACGCGCAGATTCACGCGGGCGCCTTCGGGCAGCGCCTTGATCCGCAGCGGCAGGTAGCCAAGGTCGTGCAGGGCCGCGAAGTTCTTCGCGGTTACCGCATCGGGGCCCAGGCCGCCGTTGACGCGGCGCAGGTAGCGATTGATTGCGACGTCCTTCGGCAGCTGGAAGAAGGTCTCGTTCCAGAGATCGATCAGCATCCACTGGATGACGCCCTGCAAACCGGTGAAGACGACCTTGTGATCGAAGGCTTCGCCCAGGCTCGCATAGCGGTCGCTGCGCGGTGTGCTGTTGGAGTAGACCAGCTCGGTGCCATCCGGATACTGGTAGTAGTGGCCGGTCTTGTAGAAGTCAGCAGCGTGGGCAGCAAAGATTTTCATGGTGCGTTCCCTTCGTGGTTTAGAGGTTGATGACCTTGGGGTGCTCGCCCAGAGGTCGGAATGAGTTGGCGGTATAGATGCCATCGATGGCGGCCGTCAGGGCGTCGTAACCCGCGCTGAAGATGCCGTGCGTGACATAGAGATAGACACGCCCGTCGGTAAGCGGACGCACCGCTTCGGCCAGAGCGATGAAGGTTCTGCCGCCATCGCAGATGTCGTCCACGATCAGGAAGTCCCGCTGGCCGACGTGATCGCTGTAGACCGCTGTGCCGGTGATTTCTCCCGTCTTGGGATCTCGGCTCTTGTCTGCGCGGACCCACTGAAGTCCGAGGGCCTTGGCGATGGACGAGACCTTCTTCAGGGCGCCCGCATCCGGCGCCACCAGGATGGGTTTGTCTACCTTTGCCACCAGGTCGAGCTGCCGCACGAAGTGCAGGGCGGGTACGGAGACCATACGGTTCAGAACGGCACCGGTGACATCGCTATGTGCGTCCCAGACCTCCACCGACTCATAGCCCTGGGCGTTGATGAGATCCGCGATCACCCGCAGGCTCAGTGCCTCGCCGGGAGCACAGACTCGATCCTGGCGTGCGTAGGGAAAATAGGGGCATACCAGCCGAATCCGGGCGCCCCCGGACATACGACGCAGGGCATCGGTCAGCATCAGCAGTTCCATGATCTCGACCGAGCCGTGCAGGCGAGCCGTGATCTCGAACACCTGACCCGGCGCTTCGTTGGGTTCGAGAATGCGGACATGCACTTCGCCGCCGGAGAAGGCCAGCACGCTGTAGTCCAGAGCGGCCATGATTCCACTGAGAGTGTGTGCGACACGAAGCTTGTGATTGGGGTTCATGGGGTTCTCCCTGGTTTATTCGGGTTGCAGCGCGCGGCCAAAGGCTGTCAGCACTTGTTTACGCAGGCGATACAGCTGGGCAGGCCGCTGCACGCCGGTCTTGAACTGCCCCTTGATGGGCTCGACGAAATTCTGCTCGGTCATCTTGCGGCGGAAGCTCGCGCGGTCCAGCCGCCCGCCCAGAACCTGTTCGTAGACCTTCTGCATTTCCGAAAGGGTAAAAGCGTTCGGCAGCAGGAAGGTCGGCAGCGAGGAGTAGCTGGCCTTGTTCTGGACCCTTCGCAGCGCGGCTTCGACAATGGCGCTGTGATCGAACGGTAGATGCGGCAGCTTGCTGATCTTCACCAGCTGCGCTGCCGGATTCAAAGCAGAGGCCGCCTCAGGTCGGATCAGCGCGCAGTAGGCGACGCTGACCGACCAGTCGCGGGGATCGCGTGAGGGACCGGAGAAGGTCTGCAGCTGTTCGAGGTAGCTGATCTCCACGCCTGCCTTGGTCCGCAGCACCCGGCGTGCGGTGTCCTCGACGCTGCCGTCCTTGTCGGTATGCACGTAACCACCCGGCAAAGCCAGATTCCCTTTCCAGGGTTCCTCACTACGCTCGATGCAGGCAATCGCCAGTTCGCCGTCCAGCAGGGTCATCAGCACGATGTCGACCGTGACGATGGGGCGGGGAAACTTCGTAGACGCATTTACTTTGTTCATCAGTGAACATAGTATGAGGTTAAATAACCAAAAAACAAACAAAAAATTGCTTTACTATTCAATAGCACTTTGTTGCACCGCACGACATAACAGAGTTAGCAACGCCAAATTGACTTCCGAGGTTCTGGCTTGACTAGGCGCATGGGTGTTGGCGCGCGTCCAAAATTGACCACCAGGGCCAGCAACTGGCTTCTGGCGACATCCGAAGGGAGGTGCTCGTTTTGAGTTGACCCCTGTAGCAATCTATGATTCGCAACGGGGCGTTGAAAATTGCCGACAGACAACTACATGCGAACGCTAGAAGGATTTCGATTCGTTGACCTCTTCGCTGGTCTAGGGGGCTTCCATCTTGCGCTCGCTCGCCTCGGTGGTGAATGCGTGTTTGCCGCTGAATGGCAAGAGCATCTGCGTGTTCTTTACGAGAGCAATCACGGACTCAAGCCCTTCGGTGACGTCACGCTAATTCGCCCTCATGAGGTCCCCGATCACGATATGTTGGCAGCTGGGTTCCCTTGCCAACCGTTTTCCAAGGCAGGCGAGCAACTCGGTTTTGAGTGCACTCACCAGGGCCATCTATTCTTCAACGTCGCAGCCCTCCTAAAAGAGAAGAAGCCGACCTATTTCATTCTTGAAAACGTGCCGAACCTTCTCAAGCACGACGAGGGTAGAACCTGGGGAGAGATTCAAAAAATACTGGGGACTGACGAAGCCGGTCTTGGCTACCACATTCGTGCAGAACGTCTTTCGCCTCATCATTTCGGCATCCCTCAGATTCGAGAGCGCGTGTACATAGTCGGCTCGCTTCTGCCGTTGGATGACTTCATCTGGCCAACCGCCAGCAAGGAAGAGACGAATATCGAGTCAGTGCTAGACAGCGATCCCGTTGACGCGAAGCAACTGTCTGCGCAGGTCAACGAATGTTTGGAAGTTTGGGACGAGTTTCTCAAGGCCTGCCCCAAAGACGTCGAACTGCCCTACTACCCTCTTTGGTCGATGGAGTGGGGTGCCACCTACCCCTATGAAACGACTACTCCCCATGCGTTAAAAGTGATGTATGGCATGGACGGCCTGAAGGGTTTCAAGGGTAGCCATGGCATAAAGATTGGCACCTTCAAGTCGCTCGACGGACGATGGGATGCGTTGCCTAGCCATGCGAGAACGCCGGATCGGATCTTCCCGAAATGGAAGCAAGATTTCATTCGCCAGAATCGTAAGTTCTACGAAGACAACAAGACTTGGATCGACCCTTGGCTGCCAAAAATACTGAAGTTTCCGTCAAGCCTTCAGAAGTTTGAATGGAACGTCAAAGGCGGCAATCGCAACGTCTGGGATTACGTCATACAGTTCCGAGCTTCCGGGGTGCGGGTCAAACGGCGTACCACTGCGCCGAGCCTCATTGCGATGACGGACACTCAAGTACCGATCATCGGCTGGCAGAAGCGATACATGACGCCGCGTGAGTGCGCAAAGCTGCAAAGCATGGACTCCCTTAAGGGGCTTCCCAAAAGCGCCAACCAAGCGTTCGCAGCACTAGGTAATGCCGTGAACTCCAACGTCGTGGAGAAGGTTGCCAAGGCGTTGCTGGCAATTCAACCCGGGCCACAAGTCAGAAAAGATATCCAAGCTGAGGCCCTCGCAGTCTGATGCAATCGTCCCAGAAAGCTGAGATAACCGGGTCGATTGAAATTCGGCCCGAAGTCACGATGCTTTCGGTGCTCAGGCACCTGAACTACAAGCCTTGGTTTGCTATCGCGGAGTTTATCGACAACGCACTTCAAAGCTACCTGTCAAATCGCGACTCACTTGAACTTCTGCACGGCCCAGGTTTTCGTCTTGAGGTAGATGTCCGTATCGACACAAGCGGCCCTGGTGTTGTCGTTATTACCGATAACGCCGCTGGCATCTCTACAGCCGACTTTCCTAGAGCATTCCGAGCTGCTCAAGTGCCTACCGATAGAACGGGGCTGTCCGAGTTCGGTATGGGGATGAAAAGTGCGGCCTGCTGGTTCGCTGGAAAGTGGGATGTCCGCACCAAAGCAATCGGCGAAATACTTGAAAGAACGATCCACTTCGATATTCGTCATATCGTTGACAACAGGATTGAAACCCTAGATACCGAAAGTCGAGACATCGGCAGACCGACAGCGCACTACACCGTAGTCACCCTGCGCGAACTGCATCACATGCCCCAAGGTCGCACGCTCGGGAAGATCAAAGAGCATTTGGCGAGTATTTATCGGCTATTCATTAGAGACGGGCGCATGGCGCTCACGTTCAACACCGAGCCGCTGATCTACACAACTGCATCAGTCCTCAAGGCGCAGAAATACACGGCGCCCGGCGTGCCGGCTCAAAGCGAAAATGTGAAGTCAATAGAGTGGCGAAAGAATATCTCTCTCGACTTTGGCGAGGGCCAACGAGTGACCGGGTTCGCAGCTTTACGTGAAACGGGCTCGACTCCACTTGCCGGCTTTGCTCTGTTCCGGCGCGATCGTTTGATAGAAGGCAGCCACGACGAGACCTATCGACCGAGCTTCATCTTTAAGCAAACCAATAGCTATCCATACCAGCGTCTATTTGGAGAACTGCATGTTGAAGGCTTCGAGGTAAGCCACACGAAAGATGGGTTCCGTTGGGAAGAGTATGAGGATGTCTTCCTAGAGTTGCTAAAAGACGAACTCAAGGCCGAGCCGTTAGATTTACTTACCCAAGCAGAAAATTATCGGGCGCTGCCATCGAGAAAAAGTATTGAGACTCGCGCTGCGGCGGCCACCGCATCGGTGGCTGATTACATAGAAAGAGACGTCGCCCCTGTCCTGGTCGAAACCAAGTCGAATCCAACGGATGCCCCCCCGCTGCCGCAGACACTCGCCCAGAGCACTCTGCAGGCTTCCGATCGAACAGTGTGCGTCAACGATGGAAGCTATGAATGGGTCATCACCATACGCACAAATATCGACCCGGCACGTGAAGACTGGGTGTCGCTCGCCAAAAAAGACTCACTCCCAGGCGATTTGGACGACACACGACGATTGGTCATCGAGGTGGCTCTTGCACACCCGTTCTCTAGCGAGTTCCTTGGAGCAAATAACGAAAACATAGAGTTGTTCCTGCGAGTTGCAGCGGCAGTTTGCATCTCGCTGATGCTCGCAGAAGACCTTACAGCTCAGGCTCCAGAAGTTGTTCTCTACCACTTCAACCAATTGATGCGCGGAGCGATGAGTCGTTCTGCGATAAACAGCGATGACAACCTCGATCACAGTGCTCAAGCACGTTAAGCCCCCCCTTCGTTGGGTGCCTGAGCAGCGCGACTTCACGCGTGCTTTTTTGGAGAGCAAATCTCGGGACCCCAACGGCCCAAGCTATGAAGACTTAACCGACGGGGCCGACTCAGTGCTTCAGGAAGCCCAACGAATTCTTGGAAGGTGCCTGCCACCGACCGAGACAGGCAAGGCGGAGACAGGGCTTGTAGTCGGCTATGTGCAAAGCGGCAAGACGCTGTCCTTCGAAACGGTAATTGCGTTGGCGAGAGACAACGGTTACGGCGTCGTCATCGTGTTAGCAGGTACGAAGAACAATCTCCTTGAGCAGTCAGAAGAGAGACTTAAGAAGGATTTCGGAATCGACGATGGCGACGACCATTGGTATCACCTTCATAATCCGACGTCAGGTCAAAAGCAGCAGATAGAAACCAAAGCTGCTGCATGGCGAAAAAAGCCTACCAAGAAGGCTGTTCTCATTACAGTTCTCAAGCACGGAGGCTGGCTCGAAAAGCTCGCCAATGTCCTCAAGGAAATCAATCTAAACGACGTACCGAGCCTCATAGTTGACGATGAGAGCGACCAAGCGAGTTTGAATACAAAGGCAGCTCGAATTAAAGCTGGGCTGTCAGCATTTACAGATGTCAGCACAACTTACAAGTCAATTCTGAAGTTGCGCGCAGTTTTGCCGCACCACTCCTACTTGCAATACACGGCGACGCCACAGGCCATGCTGCTGCTGGCACAGGCAGACTTTCTCAACCCCAACTTTGCCGAACTAGTCACCCCGGGTGAGGCGTATACGGGCGGGAAGGCGTTCTTCAAAAGCCACCCCGCACTCATCGTCGACATCCCACCTGCGCAGGTGCCTACGCCTGCTCGTGCGCTCACCAGTCCGCCAAAAACCTTACTTGAGGCATTTCGATCGTTCTTACTTGTCGCAGCACATCACTCGTTGACGCGCCAAAGAGGACCGAAACCCAAGGATCGAAACCGGTCAATGATGGTGCACCCAGCAGTCGCAACGACATCGCATAAACAATACAAGGCTTGGCTCGATAAGGGCCTGAAGACGCTCAAGGCAACCGTCGAAAAGCTTTTCGCTAACAATCCCGCGGCAGCTGAAACACTCTTCAAAAACGAGTACGACTCACTCTTCCGCACGTTCCCCGGCATTCGACCGCTCCCTGAACTTATAAGCGAACTCGTGGATGAGGTATTCGACGAACTCAACATCGTCGAAATCAATGGTACTAAGGATGCGGAGGAGAAGGTCAATTGGAAGGCGAGCCGCTATTGGGTACTCGTCGGAGGTGCGAAGCTCGATCGGGGCTATACCGTAGAAGGGTTATGTACGACCTATATGCCGCGTCCACTTGGAACTTCACCGGCTGCGGATACGTTGCAACAACGAGCACGCTTCTTTGGTTACAAAGCGCCGTATTTAGGCCTCTGTCGCGTCTACGTTCAGGCGACTGTTAGAGCGGCGTTTTCCGAATACATCGAGCATGAAGAGTTCGTCCGGGATGCCTTAGCCACCCATCGCGGCAAGCCACTTTCTAGTTGGCGAAGAGATTTCATTCTTACGGACCTCCTTAAGCCGACGAGGCCGAACGTTATAGGTTTGGGCACGCGTCGTATTCCGGTCAATGGCTGGCTAGTTCCGGCGGCGATGCAAAATGACGACAACGCAGCGACAGAGAATCGAAAATTGCTTGGTTCAGTGGTTCGGAAGTGGGAGCAAGCCTACGGTGCGGCAATCAATGCGGGGCCGATAATTGGCGCTGCGGGTAGTTCGCCCCACGACGTCATTGAAGCCGTTCCGCTGCGTGCGGTTCTTGAGGACTTCATGCTAGATGTCCAAGTGCGCGATGCGGAGGATTCCGAAGATCACAGTGCAATGTTGATTGCTCTGGCTTCTTTGCTCGGAGTCGATCAGTCGCTGAAAGTCGATGTGTTTCTGATGAATCGTCTTCAGACGCCCGCAGGCTATCGCACGCGCGAGGCGGGTCACGGGCTGCCTCAGACCCATCGCTACGCTCCGATTAATCAATACTTCAGCCAAAGCGCGGGAACTGGTGTCAACGACCGAGACCACTGTTTCAAGGATCGCATTAGTCTGCAGCTGCGTCGGTTCAACTTAGGGATTAATCGGCGTGATCCAAGTAGCGCAGATATCAAAGACGTTACTTGGTTCGCGCTGAATGTGCCGACTACGTTGCGCAAGTGTCTTTTAATAGAAGAGCGCAGCTGAGGTGAGTATCTTTGCCTCATTCCAGCAGCTACCGGCCGCCAAATCAGCAATAGATTTTATGGCGTTGCCCTTGTCAGTCACTCGGGCAGACTTTTTGGCGAAGGCTAGCGATGGATGTCCGGTTTTTCTGCTGCAGGACTCAAGCCCTGCAGTCTATTCACCGGCGATCGAACTCCAACATCTATCAGTACAGTTTCACAACACTTGTCGTGTCACAACGACAAGCGGCACCGTTGAGGATCAGTTTGCCGTTATATCTTGCAGCGCAATTTCTCCTGAACTTAACGAGTTGTTCGTCCGTTGTTTCTCGGCTGCAATTGAGCAACTCCCTGTTGCAGCTGGCACTGGAGAATTACAGCGTTGCGTCAGGTCCCTTTTCGACGTGTTCCGTGCACTCAGCCGACCGAGCAGTAAGGAGCTAACTGGTTTGTGGGGAGAACTTTTCGTAATTGCCAAAAGCAAAAACGTTGCTCAAGCCCTGCGCGCCTGGCGTGCCGACCAATTTGAACGGTTCGACTTCTCTTGGTCGTCTGGGTGCCTTGAAATAAAAGCTGCCATCAGAGATTTACGTCAGCACGATTTTGCACTTGAACAACTGCAGCCGCCTGTCAGCGGCAACGGATATGTTGCCTCGATTCTTCTGCAGCCGATGAGCGGAGGGGTCGGGATTATGGAGATGGTTAACGAAGTTGAGGACCGCATTACCGGTCAGCCAGAACTGCGGCAAAAGCTTTGGGCAAATACTGTCGCGGCTCTTGGGAGCGAATTTTCCGAACGTTTGGATCGCAAGTTTGATATGACTTACGCCGAGCGCAGTCTGGCGGTTTTTCTCATGATCGATGTACCCGCACCGCATGCGCCAACGGATCCCCGCGTAAGCGCGCTGCGATTCCGCGCGGACTTATCAACGGTGGCTTCTTCGCTGAACATGAACCCTCGAAAAGCCCTTGACTCTTTCTTTGAGTAAGCATGTCGAGCTAGCTGGGACAGCTTCCTCTCTAAGAGCTGCGCTTACCTAACGCAGTCGTGCGTGATGGGCAGGTCAGCACCTAGTAATAACTTCTCCTTATAGAAAGTCACTGACGTATTTTGTTGTCTAGCTACCAGCGAGGCGGCGAACCCACCGGATTTTCGCCGGGGCCGCTTAGCGCTGGTCTGAGCCTGTTGCGACAAGCGGGTCGATGTCAAAAGACGCCCTTCGTCAGCACCAGTAAGCAGGCGTTAAAACCTCGGCTATCCTGACCTCACGTTAACCAATGAGCCTCGACGAAAACCTGGGCGATTCATTAGTTCTTATCTCCGCGCTTGGTAGGCTGGCGCTAAGAGAAATGGAGAAATGTATTGAGTCTCGGATTGCTAACTGATCCAGCCGCTGTAAATGCAGCGATGCGCGAGTTCGATTCGCTCGGTCGAACTCAATTCCTGAGTAAATATGGATTCGGACGAGCACGCGAATTCATGCTCCGAGCTCCATCGGGGAATCTGTATGACTCGAAGGCCATCGTCGGCGCAGCAGTTGGTTTCCAAATTCCAGAACGAGGGCCGCTCACTGCCGATATCTTCTCTGGTGGAGAAGCGACGGTTCAGCAGAAGTTAGCCGAACTCGGTTTCGAGGTCGTTCGAATCGGGCATGACTGGTCGAGAGAGGAAGCTGAGAGAACAGTTCACAGCTATTTCGACATGCTGGAGTTGCAGTCTCAGGGCCGCCCATACAGCAAGAGCGAATTCAACGAACAGCTGCGCAGCCATCTGACGTCACGCTCCAAGGCATCTGTAGAGCTCAAGCACCAAAACATCAGTGCCGTGCTCGATGAGTTTGGACTGCCATACATTCCTGGGTACAAGCCGAGAACGAACATCCAGAAGCTACTGCGAGATGTTGTGCGCGGGGAAATCGCTCGACGCGAGACCCAACTGATCAGAATCGTCGACGCATTCGAGGAGGTAAGGGCACCCGGTGATCGCAACTTTTTAGCCGTGCTTGTGGATCCTCCCACCCCTAAGGAGCTAAGTGTCAGAAGGCCGAGAACACGAATTCCTAGGAAACTCGACTTCGTAGCAAGAGACAGCGCAAATCGTTTACTTGGCAGGGCAGGCGAAGAGTGGACTCTCGAATACGAAAGGTACCGACTGAATACCAATGGTCAGGGCATGCTCGCCGACAAGATTGAGTGGGTGTCGGAGATCCAGGGCGATGGTGCTGGTTACGACATTTCGTCGTTTTCAGAAGATGGTGCAAAGCGCTCCATCGAGGTGAAAACGACCAATGGCGGAGCACTGACATCATTCATCGTGACAGCGAATGAGTTGGAGTATTCGCAAGAAGCAGGTGATAGCTTCCATCTGTACCGAGTTTTTGAGTTCTCGTCTTCGCCGCAGCTATACATGCTTCGAGGTGACATGGTGTCTCACCTGCAACTCAGGCCTATGGACTACAGGGCATGCCTGAAATCGGCGAACGTTGGGGATTGAATGGCAACAGAGAAACTGGAAGCCAGCTTGGTGCCAGAAGCAGGTCAAAAAAATCGCTGATCCTCCTACTCTCTGCTCAATTCATGCGATATATTTTCAGGACCTGGGCAGAAAACGAAAATAAATCCGCCAGGGTTACATTGAAATTGGGTGAAGCACTATGTCGATGATGCGGGAAACTCAAGCTTGACCATCTAGCTGAATAGCGCATCAGAAACGATGAAGATCGATGTCATTCCGTTCGAAGGCCCGATCAAGGCAGAGGTCGAGGGGCTGCAGTACCTCGAGAATCACCTACCGAAAGAATGGTTCGCCTATGCCAACTGCGAACTCGTTCTAAATGACGGACCACCCGTCGAGATTGATGTATTAATCGTAGCCGACGATCGGGTCTTTCTGGTGGACCTGAAGAATTGGCGTGGTGTGATCACCGCTGACGACAAGGGCCAGTGGCTACAGAACGCAAGGCCACGCGGCGGAAGCGCATCGCGAAAGATCCGTGAGAACGCCAAGAAGGCGGGCACATTGCTCCGCAAGAAGCTAGGTCTGCGCTTCTACATCGATCCGTACGTCGTGTTCTCTCCGGCAGGTGACTTCTCGCAGCTTCCGTCCGAGGATCTCGTCCAGGCCATTAGCTTGGCTGACTTCTGCGACCCCAAGAAGCGCAAAGAGAGGATCCAGAAGCTGACGAAGGAGGGATCGACCAATTTGTACGAGGAGCGGGTTCGCTTCGATCTCCACTTCAAGTTGCGAGCCGGCGTGGTTCGCGCCAGACGGATTCGTCCACTCGGCTTCGAACTTGAGGCGCACCCCGTTTGGAAACACCCCACAGACCTCTACCAGGAATATCTCGGGACAGGACCCCGGCGTGATGCCGGCATCGTTAGGGTCTGGGACTTCAGCAAACTGCCGCTGCACCTCCAGCTCGAAAGCACTCGCGACGACCTCCTGTCGCGTGAGCAGGTCGTAAGGGATTTCCTGGCGAAATCGGCGGAGATTTTCAGCACGGACGACTACACGATCGAAAGGCGCCAGAGCGAGGACTCTTACGAACTCTACGAACTGCCCCGCGGAATGGCCTCGTTCAGAGATTTCATAGGACAATCCCGTTCAGGGCGCAGGCTTGCCGACGTAATCGACCACATCAAGACCTTGGTCTCCGTGGTCGCCGAAATCCATCGCATCGGCGCAGCGCACGGCGACATCGGGAGCCATTCGCTTTGGCTGGGGCCAGGCACGCGACTGAAGCTTTCGCACTTGGCGAGCGCCCACATCCCGGACCCCAGAACGCTGGGACCCACTCGCGAGCTGCTGCTGGGAGTGACTCTGCAGACTGGAGTCTCTCCACAGAAGCGGGATGTCTTGGCACTCGCCACACTGACGCACGGCTGGCTGAAGTCCGCCCTGTCTGGAGGGAGTGATAAGGGGGCAAATGCCAATCAAGCGCTCGCCACCGCGTTCGAGCGCGTCTTGGCCGAGGCGGGACAGGCCGAATGTCGATTCGCAAACGCGCTGGAGCTACTGAGAGCTCTGGATGACGCCGCTAAAGAATCTGGTCCTGCGCATCCGAGCGGCTCAGGAGCAACGGCGCTGCTTCAACGCTACTTTCGCGAAACGAGCCTGGCATTCACCTTTCCGCCGACGGCTCCTCCTCGGCCGAACGCCAATGGAGAGATGTTTTACGAGAGCAATCCATCGGGATCCTCTGTGCTGTGCGTCAAGATCTTCTCTGCATTCTCTAAGAGCTCCGCTATCGATCGGTTGCTCCCGCTGATCCCATCACTGGAGAAGGTCAAGCGAATATCGGAGCTGCAGCCCGCAGAGCTGCCCGTTGTCAGAGACTTCGGGCTAGCGTACGAAGGACTTTTCGTCTGCTACGAGAAGGCGACTGGTGTCGAGCTTCATGAGGTCGTGCCGATTGCCGACCCCCTCCAAGCGCTGGCTCTAGGGTTCAACTTATGCCGGGCAATTCATCGTCTCCATGAAGCTCGCATCCCTCATGGAGACCTGTCGCTGACGAACGTCCTCGTTGGTGGCGATCCGGCAACGCCGATACGGGATCGGCCCATCGTCGTAATCGACGCCTTCGATTTTCCGTCGGCAGGAGGGAGCACGAGAGTAGCCACAGGGTTCGCGCCCGACGAGTACGAAAGCACGGCAGCCAATGAGCGTGATGCATTCGCCCTCGCGCGCCTACTGTGCGAAGTATTGTCGCTGGACACGGAACGGGAGGCGGGGCAGTGGGAGGTGGCGGGTACAAGCCTGGCCATCGGCAAAGTCATCGAAGACGTGCTCAACGGCGGATGGCGCGATGCGACCGAAGCTGTCGCGAAGCTGCTCCATCACATGCGCGTGTGTTTCGAAGGTGAGACGAGCGTCTCCGCAACTGAGGAGCTGTTGATCGCGGTGCATGCCGTCGGATCGCCGCAGGCTCTAGAGTCCGATGGCGATCGATACTACGTCCAGACCCGCCCCCCGCGAGCCGTCAACGAGTCCCCTTGGTTGACGATCACCGGCCTCCGGCAGGGAGTCATCTTCGATGTGACAACGCAGGCCGATGGCACGATCGAGTTCTTGCGCGCCCGCTTGAGTCAAACCAAGGCGAGGCAATTGGGCTGGATGCGGAACAACTCCGACAGGCTCATTCAAGTCAAAGAGCTAAAGGTGGGCCTGACGTCCATCGGGTCGGGGGCCCAGTCTGAGGCTTTGCCCGCGAAGCTGGCGGCGTGGTACGCCGAACTCTCACGCGGGCCGGCGGCGATCGATGCCGCCGATGAGAAATTCCTTGATCAACCGACCTTCGACTGGGTGAACGCAGCGGGTCGATTGAGCACTCATGAAGTCTGGACCAGCCTGCTGAGTTGCGAGCGTACATCGAAGAATGAGGTGCGCGTGGGCGCAGCCCCATATCGATCAGACTTCGGCTTAGTGGTGCCGGTCTTCAAGTGGCGTAACACATTCTCCTCTGGCGATCGTGTGCAAATCTTCCGTCTGACCAATGCCCAGGAAGAGCGCAGCCTCGGATGGCTGATCCCGGCATGGACACGGAACGAGTTCCTCACCCTGGAGCTCGACGACGAGCGAATCGTCCCCGCCGTTGGCGAGGTGCTCGTTCTGCGCAATGAGCGTGAGGAGGCGGTCCGCGAGCGCAAGTGTGCTGCTATGGAGCGCGCAATTTCAAACGAGTCGCCGATCCCCTATCTGTTGGACGCATTCGATGAACCGAAGGCGATGCGCTCTGCCCGTGGAACGACTGCGGTATCGGTGACTCACGACCATGAATGGTTCAAGACGCGATACCAGCTCAATGATGGGCAGGCGTCGGCAATTCGAAAATGTGTCGAGGCTGCACCGTTGTTCTTGGTCCAAGGGCCGCCCGGGACTGGAAAGACGCGCCTGATCGGGTCCCTGGTCCACTACCTCGTGACCGAGCTCGGTTATCGAAACATCTTGGTCTCGAGCCAAACCCACGAAGCCGTCAACAATGCGGCTGGAACGATCAGCGACATCTTCACGGAGCATTCGAACCCACTCGATCTGGTCCGAGTTGGTCGAGAGGAGGACATAGCGGACGAGCTGCTGGGCGTCAGTACATCCGCGTTGAGAACGCGGTTCGCTGGGAGCCTGAGGTCCGATTGGACTGCTAGGGCTCGATCAATCGGTGCAGACCTGGGGCTGCCCGAAGAGCAGGCAACGTTTGTCGCTTCGGTCGTCACAGAGGTACTGGAGCCGATGAGGCGGGCCGTCACTTCTTTCGAAGACTCAGGCCATGATGCCTCGATGAGAGCGGACGCTGTCGCCACATATTCGACCGCTTCCGAGAAATGCAGCGAGCTGCTCGGTAGCAGCCCTACGTCCATCGAGGGCCTGATCGCCTCTGGTGGACCATCCAATGCCATCGTCGCACTCATCGCGAAGAAGCTGAGCAATCCCGATGAAAGGGTGGTCGGCAAACTGGTCGACGCCCTGCTCATCCTCCGTGAGCTCTTGCTTCGTCTAAGGACCGAGCAGGGAAACACGGCATTTGGGGAATTCCTCGTTCGCACGAACGCCGTTGTCTGCGGCACCTGCGTTGGTATCGGGTTGACGGGGCTTCGACTCCGCGACCGACTCTTCGATTGGGTCATCATCGATGAAGCCGCTCGGTGCACCGCATCCGAGCTCGCAGTAGCGTTGCAGAGCGCCAAGAGAATTATCTTGGTGGGTGACCACTTGCAGTTGCCCCCCTTCATTCCAGAGTCGATGGCGAAGTACATGGCCGCGACCGCGAAGGAGGGCGCCCCTTACTATCTATCGAGCGACTTCGAACGCATTTTCAGGCGGGATGCCGAGTCGTTGCGGCGAGCGACGCTGACGGAGCAGTATCGGATGGTCGAGCCGATATCAAACATAGTCTCCGCTCTTGTCTACGAGCCAAGAGGGATCGAATTGAAGACGGCGCGAGGCCCCGCCAAGGAATGGGCCACAGCGCTTCCCATCATCGGGTCCAGCGCGGTGAGCTGGATCAATACAGGCGATCAGAATGATCTCGCCTACGACGACAAGAAGTCACCCGAAGACAGCAGCCATTTCAATCTATGTGAAGCCAAGTGCATCGCATCCCTGGTCGACTCGCTCCTGCTGCACGCAGCGACCCGCAAGCAACTTGAGGAGATCCGGAATCAGGGCGACTGGCCGATTGGAATCATCTGCACGTACGCCTCCCAAGTTCTCGAGGTCGAGGCTCAGCTTCGGTCCATCACGACGGCACGCTACGTTCAAGATCTAATTCGTATCGGCACCGTCGATAGCTACCAGGGCCGTGAGAACGCCATCGTGATTGTGTCCCTCGTGCGTTCCAATCCGAAGCGTAACGTCGGATACCTCACATCAGTGGAGCGATCGAACGTCGCTCTCTCGCGCGCGCAAGAGCGGCTGATCCTGGTGGGTGATGGAAGCACCTGGGGTCACCAGAGCAACCATCTCTACACGTTCGGCAGGTGTTGGCAATACATTGAACGCCACCACGGTAACGAGGACGTGTCCGTGGTTCCCTCGAAGAATCTGCCTCGTTAGCGCTAGAGCTCATGACTGACCCGAACGCCATCAAGGTTCTTTACAAGATCCCAATCGCGATTCCTGCCGTCGAGTTCCGAGCTCGTGTCGCAAGGATCGGCGGCGGCGATACCGCGCTGATGGATGAGGTCATCCTGCGCCTCTTGTGGAGCACGTCATCGTTGACGATCGGCACCGTGAGGGAGCTCTTCGGTCTGTCCACGGACCAGCTCGACGCGTTCCTCAGCCCACTGACGGCGGCCGGCCGCGTGGCGGTCAGCGAGTTCGGGGGGCTGTCTCTGACCGAAGCGGGTCTGAAGCTGTTCGACGGTCAGAAGGGCATTCCACGACTGAGGGAGATCCGCTTTCACACGGAATCGATTCGGATCGATCAGATCTCACTCCAGCCGTGTGCTTGGAGCAGTAGCGCAAGGGCGTTTCGGCCGTTCGTCATCGAATGCGATCGAGCTCCTGATCTGACGTCGCTCAAGGATCGCGTTCAGCAGGTTCTCGAGAACGAGTATGACGACTACATGGTTCTTCGATCCCGAGGGGCTGCCGAATCGCCCGAGTCTGTTCGTCTCCGCCCTCGGATCTCGTTCGTGGACGAAATCAATGATGGGTATTCGCTGCCGCACGAGATGAACGCAACCATCGCCCTCGACAACAGAGGCGAGGCATCCGTCACGTTCGAGGGGCTGCCTCTCGAGGGCCAGAACAAGGCACGGGAGGTACTCCTCAAGAGAATCACGGACCTCCTTCGCTTTGAGGCCGCTAGTGCCGACAGGACTGTCACACGGGATTCGCTCGTTCATCAGCTCTCCCTGGGCCTGCCGAGTTGCCCTGATCTGATTGCACCGGGCGCAGTGATCCGCTATCTGGCGGATGGCGGTGTGGATGGCGGCGAAAACTACTTCTGGTGCTTGGGGCGGCCGGAGCTGACAGCGAAGACGCAGATCACGGCGCAATTAGAGCGTGTCCTCAAGCGACTTCCTCTCAAGAGAGGCGAGGAGTCTCGCTCGGCCGCGTGGCTGGTCAGCATCGTTGCCAACTCGACATTCTGGGGTCGTGGCGATGTCTTCCAGGATCATCACGCTCGGCTTCTGCGCCGGGTGCGCGACGAGGATCCGCAGTGCCGAAGCTTGCTGATCATGATCGGCAAGGAAGCTTCCGAGCAGCTTGAGTACGATGACGACCTGGCGGGTGCATTCGATGTCACTGTCTGTGTTCCAAGGGACGTGCCGCAGTACAACGGCATCGATGCCTTGCTCTTGCCCAATGAACTCGTACAGGCGACGCATACAGCGTTCCTCGGGAGGCAGGATGGGTTTCCGATTCCCTACTGCGTTGCTTCGTCCCGAGAGGACTGGGCGGTCGAAGCCACCGGAAAGCTGATCAGGCCAGTTCTGGCGCAGCGCGAGCTCGTCGTAAAAGGAAGTTCTGAAAACGAGATCCGCGACGTCATCAAATCGTTCTTGCATGAGCCGAATCCCGAGCCAGGGGCACGCCCGAGGCTAACCCTCGGGCGAAAGAAGTAGGCGAGCGCATAGCTGGCGTTGGCTAACCGGACGGCCACTTGGGCTGGTTAATGCCTTCTGCCTAGGTCATCAACCCTTTTTATGAATTTCGGTAACCGCTCATGGTTTGGCAGCCGCCTTGTACTGACGAGTTCTTCCATCTGAAAATTGATCAGACGATTGTGTTGGAGAACGTCACCTGCGTGTATTGCCACGTCGTACTCACGCCGGAGATATCAACCCGGGAGCACGTGGTAGGCCGAAAATTCGTCCCTGTTGGAAAGATGGACAAGCAGTGGAATGTGATTCTCAATGCTTGCAGCCGCTGCAACGGGCTGAAAGCCGATTTGGAGAACGATATCTCCGCGATCACGATGCAGCGGGGCGTCGATGGCCAGTACGCTGTCGATGACCCTGCTCTGCACGCGTCGGCTGCCCGTAAAGGTAAAAAGAGCATCAGTCGAAGGACAAAGAAGCCCGTCGGCGAAAGTGGGGAAACGGTCACCGTTAGCATGCCGTTCTTAAATGGAAAGATGACTGCGAGCTTTGTCTCGGCGCCTCAGATGGAAGACAGCCGGGTATTCCGCTTGTGTGGCTACCACTTGCGGGGATTTTTTTACTTCCTGACCTACAACCACGAAAAGCGGATCGGCTTCTGCTGGCCCGGATCGATCACCCCGCTATTCCACACCATTCGTTCCGATTGGGGGAATCCTCTAGTCCAGGCATTCACTAACTTGGTCAGCTCGTGGGAGCCGCGGTTGATTGGAGAAACCGGCGAGGGGTTCTTCAAGGTGTCGATTCGAAAGCATCCAAGCGAGACGATCTGGTCTTGGGCACTGGAATGGAATCAAAAGCATCGTATCGTGGGCTTCTTCGGAGACCACGAAAAAGCACAGGGATTTGTCGACGCGTTTCCGGATGAAGCTCGAAACCGTCTGCGGGTTCCCACACAGAACGGCTTCCTGATCCGAATCGACACGCGTTTAGAGGAATCCGACGACATCCTATTTGATGGCGCGTATTCGCCCGCTTATTGATCAGCGTTTGGCGTAGGTCGTGGTCAGCGATTCGCCTGTTATTTGATCAGCCGTTCACGAAGCGGCAGGTGCGCCTAGGCCAATCCATTGCTGTTGCACCCAAGCCTTAAGTTTCTTGTGAAGCTTCGCCAACTCGGGGAACACAAGAAGCGCCGCATGCACAACTTCTTGATTGATGACGGCGACTGAAGATGGGTGGCCGGCTTCGTTTCTGACCGCTCGGATTTGCTGAGTAAATGCTGGCCAGTAGGCCTCCAACTCATCTCGCACATCGGCATCCATCGCCTGCTTGTTCGTAGCGAAGAAGCTCTGCAGCGAATCTAGGACACGTTTGATCCGCCAGTCCTGAAGCTCCTTGGGCACTCGACGTCCCGCGCCGGTGCTGACCGATATCACTATCCCGGCAAGGTCAAGGATAAGCGACTCCGCCGCTGCCCCGACCATGACGGCAGAGGCTCGATAGACTCCGTTGACATAGCACTCGACGGCTTCATCTAAGTAGTCGCCTCTGAAGAATTCCCGCAGCCCTCATAGATGTTGAGTTTTCTGGTTGTTGGGTGGATGCGGGGATTGCCGGGAAGAGATAATTCGGGCGTCGATTTCTGGCAATTGCGGGAGGGTGTGATGCGTCATCTTCCGACGGCTTCGGAGACGTCTGCGGCGCGCAGCGATGATCTGTTTCGCTCGCGGTTGGATGGGCAGGTCGATCTACGACATCCCCTGATTCGGCTGGCCCAGCGGATGCCTTGGGCGGCATTGGAAGACGCGCTGAAAGACACCTTGCCACCAGCGCCGGTGGGGGCGGGTCGTCCGGCCTTACCGGTTCGGCTCATGGCGGGTCTTCTGTACCTCAAGCACGCCTACGATCTGTCCGACGAAGCCGTGTGCGAGCGCTGGCTGGAAAATCCGTATTGGCAGTTCTTCACGGGAGAGGTGTTCTTCCAGACCACGCTGCCGTGCGATCCGTCTTCCCTCGTTCGCTGGCGCAAGCTCCTGGGCGAAGCGGGGCTGGAAGAGTTGCTGGCCCAGACCATTGCGGCCGCGCGGGAGATGAAAGCCATCGATCCTACGGCGATGCAACGGGTCATCGTGGACACCACGGTGCAGGAGAAGGCCGTGGCCTATCCGACCGATAGCCGTCTACTGGAGGTCGCCCGTAAGAAGATCGTGCTCTTGGCCCAGCGGCACGCCATTCCCCTGCGGCAGAGTTACGCGCGGCAGGGGCCTAAGCTGCAACGACAGGCGGGCGGCTATGCCCATGCCAAGCAGTTCAAGAGATTACGCCGTGTGCTCAAGCGCCAGCGCACTGTGCTGGGCCGGCTGCTGCGGGATGTGCAGCGCAAGCTCGACCGGGCCAGTGAGGTCGCCCGGACGGCCCTCAGCCCCTGGCTGGAGCGCGCCGAGCGCCTGCACCGGCAACGTCCCAAGGACAAAGACAAGCTTTATGCCCTGCATGCGCCGGAGGTTGAGTGCATCGGCAAGGGCAAAGCCCGCCAGCCCTACGAATTCGGCGTCAAAGTCGGGATCGCCATTACCGCGAAACAGGGGCTGATCGTCGGGGCGAGAAGCTTTTCGGGGAATCCCTATGACGGCGACACCCTGCAAGAGCAGCTGGAGCAGGTCGAGTGCCTGACCCGGATAAAACCGCAGACCGCCATCGTCGATCTGGGATTCCGGGGACGGGAGATCGAAGGCACCACGATCCTGCATCGCGGGAAATCGAAGCGACTCACCCGCAGTCAGTGGCGCTGGGTGAAACGACGGCAAGCCATAGAACCGATCATCGGCCACGTCAAAGACGACTGCGGGATGCGCCGCTGTGCCCTGAAAGGTGCTCAAGGCGATGCGTTCCACGCCGTCCTGTGCGCGGCCGGCTACAACCTGAGATGGCTCCTGCGATGGATCGCCTCTTTTGTGCTCGCGTTCCAGCAGATGCTCACGCTTCAAAACATCGACGGCCAGACGCCAAACCAGGTCCTGGTACCTGGCGCCGATTGAAAAACGAATTCTTCAGAGACGACTAAGTAGTCTCGCGCCATTGGCGTGAGGTCTGCGATATTCGATAGGTGCCTCCGGTAGCCGGTGGGATTGGCAGGGTCTCGGGATAAAGTCTGCAGCGCGCGCCGCCCGACTGCAGTGACATGAATGAACGGCGGATTGGGGTTGGATAGGTTGTGTCCCCAAGCTAAATATCCGGTCCGGAACAACTCCTGAAACTGCGACAAGATGGCTTGCTCAAGCTCGATGTTCCCTCTTGCGGCAACGCGTCTCCCCACTTCGGGTAACAAGGAGTTGGTCTGCAAATTACCGTCCGCCCCTGCGTCGGCCGACTGCTCACTTATGACCGTTAGAAATGTTTCGCGAATATCGAGCGTCGGGGTCATCAGGTTCTCCATCAAGAAAATCTGCAGCTGTCACTCAACGGCGTTCCAATGACCTGAGAGTTAGTTGGCTACTACGATCGACGAAGGTTTTTTGGCAGCATCTTGTTAAGTTCCGCCTGCGAGAAGAACAGCTCCTCTTGAACCTTCAGAGCTTTCTGCGCCGCTAGGTAAGCCCGAGAACTTGTACGAGGGGCCCCCTTGTAGATTTCTTGCATTAGGTCATTGAGCTTGTCTCTTTCTGCACGAACTTCATCGACGTTGCGGCCATCGTGCATGTCGACTAGCAGGCTTAATAACCGTTCTCGAATTCCCCACAGCTTGGACGCAACCACAGTGTGCTTTTGTGCTTGCTCTCCCAAGCTTGCCTCCTTGAAGTAAAGAGTAAGGCCTAGCAACACCGTGGATAGAATCGCGCCGATGATGGTGCCAATACGAGAGTCGCCAAACAGCGCGATCAACAAGCTGCCAGTAGTAATCGCTGAGAAGATGACTTCTACCGACTTGATCAGGTTATAGCGATGGATGTAGTTGTCGGCCATTTTCTCGTGTGTCTTATGAGTGTAGGCAGCCCGCCCATACATCTCGCGGAGCTGGTCTTCCAAACTCGGGGTATTTGACATGCTGGTGCTCCTAAGCAGGGAATCCTGATCCGTAGATCTCTCGATACTTGCTACGTGCAGACCATTCGTGTCCTTCGGCCTGGTGATTGATCGCTTCTAAAGCACGGAGCTCCGCCTGTCGCGCCTTGTACTCAAAGGCTCCGGTGCGGGCGACGTAAGAGCCACTGCCAGGCGCAAGCCAGAACTTCTGGTTAGCGTCCCGCGATGCAAGAAAAGAAAAAAAGTCTCGCGTCAGCCAGTCAAAGTAAAGATACGACTTGTCTCGGTACTGCCAAGTGCCGATGAATTGGTAAGCAAGAGCATCAATCAACATGCCGTTCATCGGCACGTTACAGTTATCCCGCCATGCTCGTGCCATTCGTCCTAACTCGACGAGATTTGAGTTGCACTCTTTGTTCCGTGTCGCAAAAGCATCGATTTCCTGCTTTGGTTTACATGTTTTCCAAGAGCCACCGCCATTGGCATCAGCAAAGGTGTAGCCGCCGCCTACGTTTGAGAAGGCGGGCAGAACTTCATAGGTCACACCATCTGTAAATTTGATCGCTACAACTTGGCCATCGCCGGCAATTTCTGATGTTGGATAGGTCGCGCGAATTGCTGTTCGAACCGAGCCCAAAAGAGCGGACTGCCCGTTCCCTGTGTGTGCGTCGTACTGATGGTAAATAGAAGCTGGAAGTTCACACAGAAGATCTGCATCGCTTACAGAAGGAATCGCAGTGTTTCGCCCCAGCGAGCCCACATAAAAACGGAATGCGGTGTCGGAGTCGTTCTTCCGAAAATATGCGTTAACTGCTTTAGTGATGCGCCCTGTTCGGGTAGCAAGCGAAGATCGCTTCGTCTGATCCATTCGCAAAGTCGCGCAAAACTGTGAAAACCACTCAGCAACGCCCATATTGCCGTCCCTTCACTTGTTTGTGCTTCGATTATAGGGATACACCTGATGCAATCCGGTTATTCGTCGGATAGGTACCTCGGAGGTGCTCAACAACCGCTATTGGCACGGTGTTTCAGGGCTTGCTACAACGAACGGCAGCTCTGACCGCGATCAAGCCACTGGTCAATCAAGATCGAAGCAAACGGCCGATCATCAGGAATGCCAATCGGTCATCAACAGCAAGAGAATGCGCAGATGGCATCAATGAAAGTGAATCTGCTACGGCCGGCACAGGAAAGTTGAGTTCGTTGGGACCAGAGGGCTCGGACGATGCAATGTGAGGATTGACTAAATCGAGTCGGACGTTTTCCGGGATTGAGTAGCGTCGGCGGTAGTAGTCCAATCACTGAAAGCGCAAGCCCGCCGACGAGAATTCGTTTTTCAACCAAGTAGTTCTTTCGGGGGAGCACTTACTGGCAAATCTTGTGCGGAATACCGAAAACGAGGATGTCGGTGATGCTTCCATGTGTATGCGGATGCGTCGCTGCCACCAAGAGTCCTCGCTTTCTGCCAGCTTCACGATAAGAACGCCCAGCATCGAATCCCGAAGAACTGTGCGAGGTATTCCCGCTTCTTTGACAATTCGGGCAGGTGTCACCCTCCGCGTATCACGCCGACTGTAAAGTGACTCCGCTGCGTCTCGCGCTGCGGCTTCTGCATCGGTTGCCGCAAGCCGTAGACGTGTTCCCACCTTGCGCCCGCGGCGAACCTTGTGTGTATTCAGTTGGCCCCTCAGCCACTTACGATCGTTCTTGGCCATCCACGTCAGTGTCGCCCCAAGAACTTTCGTGATGCTTCCTCGAATTATCAGGTCTGCGTCGTCCACGAGTGACAAGAATCTCTGCCGATGCTGCTCCCGCTGCTCCGTAAAGTATTCCTCTCGAATCGAACAATACCTGGCGGGAAGCCTTCGCCTGATCGCAGTAAGGATGACTGCGGCGGAAAGTCGGTAGCGGAAGGACGCGTTTATGACCGACATTCCCCGTGCTACAGACCGCACAGCGTCCAAAGTGCTTTGACTGGCATCCCAGTTAGGCATCGGAATGCCCAGCGCCCTCAGCTCAGACCTGAGCGTGCCTTTTGACAGTCCATGTTTCTCTGAGATGGTGGTGAGGTTGTCGCCGGCTGCAATGCTCTCTAGGACGGTTGGACGCCACGTGGGAACCCAAACAGAAGAACCCCACTGCCCACGAGGCTCTTCCACCGAGCATGCTTGTTCAAAGGACCTCAGATTGCCGCTAATGGCCATTGCGACAATGATTTTCTGTACTGGAAGAAGAGTGTCCAGGGAGCGCCGCAGGGCGGGCGCAGTTCGCATGGAAAGACCGTCAGGCTCTACAACCTCAAGACGAAAATGCTGAAGTAGGGCGGGCGAGAATGTCTCGCGAAGCAGTTCTCCGACAAGAGGAGCGTGCACGGTGGTTCCACGTCTACACCCCACGGCGACCAATGCGGCCGCGAGCATTGAACCCCATGATTTGGTGAAACGCGCAGGTTGGGCAGTGCAACTGTGTACGATTTCCTTCGCGAGAGATAACTGTTCCTCCAAGCTGTTCGATACCGCCGAGGTCAATAGTCGTCTCGGATGGCCAGGTACGCTGCACGGGCCGCGAATGGTGAAGAAATCAAATCGACTGCGCATGCTCTGACAGATCGGGCATTCGAACTCCAACTCACGTTTGCAGTTCGTGCACATCGTGATCCCCATGAGCTGGTGCTCGCGATGGATCATTGGAACGCCGATGCGCTCGATATCTACCGCAACACACGTCCGACAAAACGCCGGCCGAGTTGCCCGTCTTTTATCGGATGAGAAATAGAGCCGTTCCTTCTGCGGTTCGGGTTTGAGGTGGCCTTTCTCGTCGTAACGGGAAGCCGCTACATCTGAAAAATAGCCGAGAGACGGTGAAATCGTATGTTGATTAACGAGTGTCTCTAGTTCCTTTTGGGGGTGTGACATAGGTAACTGCCCTTGAATCCTACTTAAGTAGTTTGGAAGAGCGTGAGATCTCGAAAGCTCCTGATAACTGGCAATCGAGTTTGTCGTTGCTCGGGCAGATCGGCGGCCAAGGGCAATGTGCATTCTGCTGAGACCAGAAAATAGAACCTCACCTGGTTCAAGCGTTGGAAAGCAGAAGAGAGTCACTTGGAACCCCGCTTGGCCCGCAGCGCCTTCAAGCGAAATGCACGCAAATCGTAGATGTCTGGATAAAGCCTTAACATGGATTCATCCCTAGACATCAGAGCTGCGACAGGTCCATGAAGTGTCGTGCAGTCATATTCAAAGGTGGCTTGAACTAGGTCGACACTGAGCGACTCTTTCCCGTCCCGGAGGGCTGCAATTTGAGACTCGACAAGAAGAGTTTGCAGATAGCCAGGCAGCCCTCCAGATAGATCGAAAAGGGTCTGTCTCATGGCCGGTGTGAGGGCACCTGCTCTCCTCAAAAGCATCGACGCCCATTTAGCCTCTACGATGGTTTTGAACATCTGATCCTTCACAGAGCCGGGGATTTCGAGGTAAGACAATCCGCCCTCCGCAGTACGACGGATCGTCCGTCCATCAGCGCCCAACAGATCGAGACTTGGATAATTGCCAATAAACGAAAATGGGACCTCGGCGGTCCTGCGCAACCAGAGGACGTTGTCAATAAGACGCCGCTTGACACTCTTATCGGTGAATGCCGAGGCGTTCATTAAGCGATCGACATCATCGAGAGCGAAAAAGCCTATAGCGAACGCCCTAGAGAGCCGAGACAGCTCAAAAACATAATCCGTGGCGTTGCTGCTTTTAGCAGCTCGGGTTAAGGGCTCGCCGAATACATTTCGGTGATGTTCCGCAATCGCGCGGCAGCACATCGCGGGAAGTGCCGACGGACTGGTTCCTGGAGGAGTGCTGAGTCGAATGACTGGAAACTGGATCAGCCGAGCCTTTCTGTCTCCGCTAAGACCATGGTCGATGAATTTGGGCAAAGAATCTTCGAACCGTCGGCCTGCTGTGGACTTTCCCATTCCTGTGGGCCCAATGAGTGCGAGCAAATGCTCTGGCTCCGGTACATCTTCGGAATTCCGATCGATTGCCCTCTCGCCACTTTTGTAAAGTCCTCGCTGAGGCGGCTCGACCAAATCACGCTTGCTCATGTAACCGCGTCGTATGGCTGCGTGCGCTTTATCCACGAAATCCAAAATCTCGGGGAACGGGGAAATAGAGTCGATTGGCTTTTCCTTCAGGCGTCGAATCCGAATGTCTCGATCGGCTTGCCGCAGTTCGGGAATGCGTTTCGGCTTCATTGTCAGAAGGCTCACGATCTCGCTTTCTGAAGGTCGTTTGCCGAGTGCGGCAATTAGGGGGTTTTCAGTCTCACGCCTCATGATTTACTCCGGCGTGCGATCTCATCCAAGCGCCGATTGCGAAGGTTCTGGTGTGTGCTTGAGCGCATTCGTGATTGGGTGCCGGCCTTGGGTCGGGTCTGAGCTGACGGAACAGCACCCAGACCGTGCTCACCGCGCAGGGACTTTTCCGAAGCGCGGTTCGCGCGCACTTTTTCCGTCTTGGAATAGCCTCCTCCAGGGCCCAGTTTGCGTTGCTCGGCAACCGCCTCGCGGTTAACCCGTTTTCGCTCCTGGAAATCCTGAAAGTTGCGTGGGAAGTTGTCTTTTTCTACCTGACGCCTTGCTCCCAGATAATCAGATCGCTCCTCGCTGTAGTCATGCGGGAAGTACGTCGCGTGCTCCCGGCTCGGGTCGATGCGCCTTAGACGAAGCGACTTCCTGTGCTTGCTGTCGCGGTACCACAGGATGTCTGGCCGCATCTCGTCGACGCCGACCAAAATTTCCTTCGGACCGGATTCTCGGATCGCCGAGTACATATCGAGGCGCTCGAACTCATCGCAGGTGAACTTCGAGGGGCCATACGTCACGCCTTTTTTCGTGATCTTGGCGGTCTCCCAACGTAGGAGATCGGCGCGGGCACGCGCAGGAGAGACTCCCACCAACGCACCGTGTGCATTCTTCACGCCAAATTCCCAGATGTCGTTCGGGGTCGGCCTTACTCCCGCCCTTCGAGCATCAGCTGGCATCGACTCCAGTGGTATTGGATTTCTGTTGAATCTCAGAACGGCCGCAAGAAAAAGCTGAGTCACCTCAAAGAGGGTGAGTGCTGCATCTTTCTTCGGATTACGAGCCCCTCGTGGCGTACCACCCTTCTTGCGCCAGCCAGTGAGCGTTTTAAAGAACGAGGTTTTGAAGGTTCCGATGGCCCTTTCCACATGTGGCTTATCACTTCCGTGCCATCGCCGTGTATTCATTGAATCAACCAGTGCGATCACCGCTAATGAATCGCTTGCCTCGCCCGTGTTTTCGCTGCCTCTGTCCCAGATGAGCAACAAGGGTTTTCCTAACGCAGGAATGTGTGCTGCGTCGTCAACGATTCCGTAACGTTTGTATATCGCCTTCTTACTGCTGATCGCGTAATACAGGACTGTCGCCGCGACCTCCCACTTTGGCTGGGAGATCGTGAGACAGAATCCGACAATTCGTTTCGAGTACGCATCAATCGCTAAGCCAAAGATGGCCGTACTGATGCGTTTGCGACGGTTGATACAGCTAACCAGCTCAACCTGAGTTCCGCTCAGATCCAACTGGTAGATAGCTCCTGGACCAGTAGCTTCTCCATCCCAGGTTTTGGCACTTGAACGGACTTTGCTTAAGTAATCCCTCTGCCCGAGCTTCCTACGCCGAAGTAGATTTCTCGCGTGCAGTGATCGGCGGATACTTTTGTGCTGAGCCTTGCTGAGCCTCTGACCGTCTGGGAGCGGAATCCACATCAGCTCGCCTCGCCGTCCAATTTGCGGGGTAGACCAAAAGTGCGCAATCAGCTCCAGGTATTGTTCGTCGACAGAGATCCCGGACGACTCTGTTCGCAGAATGAACTTCTCAACCTGTCGTCGCTTGGCCCATGACAGCTGGATTCCTGGCAGACCATCAAGGCGCTTGCGACCTCGCTTGGTTTCGTTCTCTCCGAGCTTGCGGCGCTTTTTCAGGCCATGGAATTTTGGCGTCAGCCCTTCCTTGGTGCAGCCCCCTGCCCAGAAACGTAGCAAGTCCTCGCGTATCCTGATTTCATCGACGTTGCTCTTCCTCGCCAAGTCCTGATACACCCTCGTACGTTCGGTGCCTGACATCGACAACATCTTTCTCCACGCGCCTCCCGACACCGCGGGCGAAATCCGCTTCCATGCTCCGTCACGTATCGTTTTATGTCGGGTCGAGAGTTCTTTTTCACTCAACCCATCGACGGCTCGCGAGCGGGCGTGCCTCAATTCAGTGGATTCGATCTTGGCGGATACGCCTGCCCAGTCGTATGTCCGAGGAAATCGGCGCACGCCCAACTGATGCAAGATGACCTGCTGCCGACCTGCTCTACCAGGCAGCATCTGTACGACCCGGTAGCTCGGTGTCGATGGGTTCCGTCCCATCAAGTAGTCGCCGGTCATTAGCGTGACCATGGCAACTCCACCCACATCGAAGGATGATCAGTCCACCTCAACGGTGAATCCAGGCGAAGTGGTGCTCGGAGGTCCACGCGCAAGAGCTGCCGCCAGATTGCGAAGTAGATGGCACCAAGAATGACTTTCTCGTGACGCCCGAACTTGCTGCTGCAGCGGTCTACCAGGGTAGAGAGCGACGCATTGGAATTTGCTCTTCTCGGCAGGTAGTCCGTGGCGATCCGCGTCGCCAATGCCGATGTCCCTTGCCGCGCATGAAGAACGTGATACTTCAATAGCCTGAGGTTTTTCGTAACCTCGTAGTCGAGGGTTGATCCAAAGGCCAATACAAACTCGTACCCTTTTCGGCGGCAACATGCAGCTTGGAGATCAATGCGCTGCTGTCGCTTCTTAGTCTTGGGACCCGTGAAAAACTTCGGAGATGCCTTGGCCTCTATCGCGAATAACCTCCCATCTCGAGTCGACAACACCATGTCGACACTGACCGGCCGGATGACTCCGCGGACCTGCGGGTGCCGGACTTTCAGTCGGGCTGCCTCGATGATCGATTCTTCGAACGGCAGGATCAGAAACTGATCTTGGATGTCGGTGACGTAGTCGTCCCAATCAGCTCTCAGTTCTAACTGGTATTCACTTTTTGAGTAGGCGATTAGCTGGCGACCGACCTTCGTACTCGCGATCCGATAGCTAAATCCGCTGCTTGGAAAGCTGACGATGCCCGCACCGCTGCGATAAGCCGGGCCGGGCACTTGATGCACGTATTTCTTAATAGCTCTCTCGACCTGTTCGGTGGTCGACAGCTGGGCCAACTTCATGGCGCGCTCCTGAGATCGAATCGATTCGAGCTCTGGCGCGCGGGCAAACCTCTCCCTCCTTGACCACGCTAGTCTTCGGCGTAAACTGGAAGGGCCACCAACCTGTACTTCCGCCTGGTTAGCGCGGACAAGGGGCACCAAAGCAGTTTGGTGTCCCTTTTTCGTTTAGCGCATGGCGTGCTCCTGTCCGCGCGAAGGCGCGATTTTCGGCGTCGGGGAGTCATCTTCAAGCCCCACTTTGAGGCCTAGCGCTACAGCTAGTTGGTGCGCGCGCCCGCGGCGCCCGCGCATGCGTCCATTCAGCATCGAATAGACCTCAGAAGGCTCAAAGCCGTGGGCAAGCGCCCAGTGCTTAAAGGTCACCCCACGGCGATCGAATTCGGCTCGGACCTCGTCAACAGTCCGAACATGTAAGGAGCATGCTGTCGACATGGAAATTTGTACAAAAAGTGGTTAAACCAGATGTGTCTATGCCTTAAATAGTAACAAGGAAATCTAATTGTGCAAAACGACATCTATTTGGATACTTTTGGAATCCGACTGAGACGTGAACGCGAGCGCTTGGGTTTGACGTTGGCTGAATTCGCCTTGAACGCCGCCGTGAGCAAGTCGAGTCAGCGCCTCTATGAGGTTGATGATCGGCTGCCAGACGTCATGTATCTCCCAAAGGTGCGGGCAATGGGGGTTGATACAGAATTCATCGTCTTTGGGCGTAGACCGGGACTGTCCGACGATCAGCTGCGCACCATCCGTGAAGTGGCGGTTGGAGTACGCGCGTGGGCCAAGGGACTCGCCGAGGCGGTGAGCGAAGAGCGAGAGGCTGAACTTTTGGTCGCGCTGATCAGGAATGAGTTCGCCGACGCCGAAAGCAGAACTTCGGAGTATTTCCGGCAGCATCTGACACAGCTGAGTGGCAAGCGAGTCGCATGAACAAGTTCCAGCGGCTACTTCAAAGATGGTTCAAAGGCGGAACACCAAATGCCGTCGGGGCTACTGCACCTTATGGCGTCGCGTCTGCACTCAAGGCAATTGCCGAGGAGCAATCTGAGCTCTCCGCGCAGCGTTGCAAGCTTTTGGTCGCCGAGGATCGGGCGTCAAGATTCTATGACCGGGCCATCGCATTCGGACTGCTCGTGCTCGTGGGGAGCGCGTGCATAGAAATTCAGGAGGCACGAATCAACATCGCATTGACCGGCTTGCTGGTTGCGTCGGTCTGCCTGAGATGGTCAATCAAAAGAAGCGGGCAGAGCGCCGAAAGGGCGCGACAAGCTGAAAGCCTTTAGATGAGCATCAGAATTAGATAGCGCACGACCTGCTGTATGTCCGTGGTATCGCGTGCTCGTACTCATTGGGTTTCACCAGACTCAAAAGGCTTCAGTCATCCAGGGGCGTCGCTGGATGAGGGCAGTTCGAGAATGAATCGACTAAGAGTTTGTGATCCTTAATTTATCTTGGGGACCGAGCAGAGTCCCCAGAATCAGTGGCCTCGTGTTTGTGGACCTAATTTATCCGCGACACAGCACTGCCGGGATCGGCGTCAGGCCTGGATATTCTTGCCGTAGAAGATTTCCATGATCTCGTGGTCAACCCGGCCGCGGATGCGCTTGGCTTCGCGCGGCGGCAGCTCGCTGGCCCCTTCACCGAACAGATAGGTGTTGAGGTCGAGCTCCTTCAGCTTCATCTTGGTGTGGAAGATGTTCTCCTGGTAGACGTTGACGTCCACCATGTCGTACTTGTCCTTCACGTCGCGGGCGATGAAGTTCTGGATCGAGTCGATGTTGTGATCGATGAAGTGCTTCATGCCACGCACGTTGCGGGTGAAGCCGCGCACGCGGTAGTCCAGCACCACGATGTCGCTCTCGAAACTCTTGATGAGGTAGTTGAGCGCCTTCAGCGGGCTGATCTTGCCGCAGGTGCTCACATCAATATCGGCACGGAAAGTCGAGATGCCGGCGTCGGGATGGTTCTCGGGGTAGGTGTGGACGGTGATGTGGCTCTTGTCGAGATGACCGACGACACTGTCCTTGCCGGGGGTTTTCAGACCATCGTGATGGCCCTCGGAGATCAGCATGGTGACGCTGGCACCCTGCGGGTCGTAGTCCTGCCGGGCGACGTTGAGCACATGCGCGCCGATCATGTCGGCGACGTTGGTGAGGATCTCGGTCAGGCGTTCGGCGTTGTATTGCTCGTCGATGTATTCGACGTATTCCTGCTGGTCCTGCTTGGTGCGGGCGTAGCAGATGTCGTAGATGTTGAAGCTCAGCGACTTGGTGAGGTTGTTGAACCCGAGCAGCTTGAGCTTCGGGTTGCTGGTGGCTTTGATCTTTGCCAAGTGTGTTCTCCAAAAACGACGGCGCAACGCGCGCCTGAAACCGGGTACCAGAGCGACGAAATGAAAATCCCCGCGAGGCTGACCTGCGGGGATCGGCGAATTATCGGGCAAACGGCGACGCTTTGCCCATGAAACTTTGATGAAGTTGCCGCGCGCCCGTCCTACGCCGGCTCGCGAATCTCGAAGTCGTGGGTGATTGCCACTCCGGCCTTGCCCAGCATGATCGACGCCGAGCAGTACTTTTCAGCCGAAAGCTGCACTGCCCGCTCGACCTGCACCGGGTTGAGGCCACGGCCGCTGATGACGAAATGCAGATGGATGGCGGTGAACACCTTCGGCTCGGTATCGGCCCGCTCGGCCTTCAGTTCGCAGACGCAGTCGACCACCGGCTGGCGGCCTTTCTTCAGGATCATCACCACGTCGACGCTCGAACAGGCGCCGACGCCCATCAGCAACAGCTCCATCGGGCGGGCACCCAGATTGCGGCCGCCAAGCTCCGGGGGGCCATCGAGCACCACCGCATGACCGGAGCCGGATTCGGCCACGAAGGCCATGTTTTCCACCCATTTGATGCGTGCCTGCATGGTGTTTTTCACTGGAGATGAGTGGTTCTGACCTTGTGGTATTGTCGGCGAAATCAAGGGGTTCAGGCGATGCGAGCAGCGTCGCAAACCGGGGAGAAACCGCTGTCATGCTCGACCAGCCTGCCATCCAAGCCTTCATCGCCAGGGCAACCAAGCGCTCGTATCCGCCCAAGCAGGTGATCATCCACGCTGGCGATGAGCCGCTGTCGCTGTTCCTGATTCTGGAAGGCTCGATGAGCGTCAGCGTGCAGGACGAGGACAACCGCGAGATGGTGCTGGCTTATCTGAATCCGGGCGAATTCTTCGGCGAGATGTGTCTGTTCCCCGAACAGAAGACCCGCACGGCGGAAGTGCGCACCCGCACCCAGGTGCTGATTGCCGAGATCGGCTACGAGAACTTCCGCCGCTTCATCCGCGAGTACCCGGAGATCATGCTGCTGCTGGCAGGCCAGCTCGCGCAGCGACTGCGCGCCACCACCCAGCGCCTGACCGACTTGGCGTTTCTGGATGTGCAGGGCCGGGTCGCCCACGAGATCCTCAATCTTTGCCGCCAGCCCGATGCCCAGCCGCATGCGCGCGGCACGCTGGTGCGCATCTCGCGGCAGGAGCTGGCGCGCATCGTCGGCTGCTCCCGCGAGATGGCCGGGCGGGTGCTGAAGAAACTCACCGAAGACGGCACCGTCACCGTGCAGGGGCGCAGCATCGTGGTGCTGGGCGTGCAGTTCACCGGCGTGGTACGGCCCTCGCTGCGCCGCGCCAAACCGCTGCCCTAGGCGATCAGTGCCCGCAGAGCTGCGCCGGGGGCGTCCTGCCGCATCAGCGATTCGCCGACCAGAAACCGCTGCACGCCGGCTGCGCGCATCTGCTGCACGTCGGCGATTGTCGAGATGCCGGATTCAGTGACGACCTCGGTTCCCTGAGGGAGGTCGGCGAGCAGCGTCAGCGTGGTGTCGAGGCTGACCGCGAAGCTGCGCAGATTGCGGTTGTTGATGCCGAGCAGGATGGGTGGCAGCTTGGCGCTAAGCACCGCCTCCAGCTCGACGCGATCGTGAATCTCCACCAGTACGTCCATGCCTAAGCTCACGGCGTAATGGGCGAGTGCTTCGAGTTGCGCCGGTGCGAGCGCAGCGACGATCAGCAGCACGCAGTCGGCACCGATGGCGCGCGCTTCGGCAATCTGCAAGGCGTCGATGAGGAAATCCTTGCGGATGACCGGCAGCATGCAGCTGCTGCGCGCCTGCATCAGAAAGGCATTGTGGCCCTGGAAGAACTGTTCGTCGGTGAGTACCGACAGGCAGGCGGCGCCACCCGCGGCATATTCGCGCGCGAGCCAGCCCGGGTCGAAGTCGGCGCGGATCAGGCCCTTGCTGGGTGAGGCCTTCTTGATCTCGGCAATCACGCCGGCGGCGCCGCTTTCGACTTTCGCGGTGAGGGCGCGGATGAAGCCGCGGGTACCGCCCTGTTCGCGACCCAGCGCTTCGAGTGTGCTGCGCGAATAGCGCCTGCCGAGACGGACGATTTCTTCGGCCTTGACGGCGAGAATCTTGTCGAGAATGTCGCTCATGGCTTGCCCGCCAGCCTCTGTGTCATTTTCACGAAGACATCGAGCCTGGCGCGTGCCGCGCCACTCGCCAGCACCTCGCGCGCCTTGCCGATGCCGGCGCCAATCGAGTCGGCCAGCCCTGCCGTGTAGAGCGCCGCGCCGGCATTGAGTGCAACGATCTCGCGGGCGATGCCAGGGGCGTTGTCGAGTGCTTCCAGCAGGCGCATTTTCGACTCGGCCGCATCGGCCACCGTCAGCCCGCGCGAGCCTGCCATGGCCAGGCCGAAGTCTTCGGGATGGATTTCGTATTCGCGCACCACGCCATCGCGCAGCTCGCCCACCAGAGTCCCGGCCCCGAGAGTGATCTCGTCGAGACCGTCCTTGCCCCACACCACCAGCGCACGCTTGGCACCCAGGCGCTCCAGCACCCGCACCTGGATGCCGACCAGGTCGGGGTGGAAGACGCCCATCAGGATGTTGGGTGCGCCGGCAGGATTGGTGAGCGGCCCGAGAATGTTGAAGATGGTGCGCACGCCCATCTCGCGTCGCACCGGGGCCACCGCCTTCATCGCCGGATGGTGGTTGGGTGCGAACATGAAGCCGATGCCGGTTTCAACGATGCAGGCCGCCACTTGTTCCGGTTGCAGGTCGAGCGAGGCACCCAGGGCTTCGAGCACATCCGCCGAACCGCTCTTGGACGACACGCCGCGATTGCCGTGCTTGGCGACCTTGGCCCCGGCGGCAGCGGCGACGAAGGCCGCCGCAGTCGAGATATTGAAGCTGTGTGCGCCATCGCCGCCGGTGCCGACGATGTCCAGGAAGTGCTCGCCCGGATCAGCCACCTCCACCTTGCGCGCGAACTCGCGCATCACCATCGCCGCCGCCGCAATCTCGCCGACGGTTTCCTTCTTCACACGCAGGCCGGTGAGGATGGCGGCGGTCATCAGCGGCGACACCTCACCGCGCATGATCGAGCGGAACAGCTCGATCATCTCGTCCTGAAAAATCTCGCGATGCTCGATGGTGCGTTGCAGGGCTTCCTGGGGGGTGAGAGCCATCAGCGTTTTTCCTCTAGGAAATTCTTCAGCATCGCGTGGCCATGCTCGGTGAGGATGGATTCGGGATGGAACTGCACGCCCTCTAGGGCCAGAGTCCTGTGCCGCAGGCCCATGATCTCGTCCATCGAACCATCGGGTGCTTGAGTCCAGGCGGTGATCTCGAAACAGTCCGGCAGGTCCTCTTGCGCGACGATCAGCGAGTGATAGCGGGTGGCGGTGAAAGGCGACGGCAAACCGGCGAAAACGCCCTGTTGTGCGTGATGCACGGGCGAGGTCTTGCCATGCATCACCGCTCGTGCCCGCTGCACCGTGCCGCCAAATGCCTGGCCCATCGCCTGATGCCCAAGGCAGACGCCAAGGATCGGGAACCGACCTTTGAGCTGGGCCAGCAGGTCGAGACAGATGCCTGCCTCGTTGGGCGTGCAGGGGCCGGGCGAGAGCACGATGTGGCTGGGGTTTTTGGCAGCCACCTCGGCGACCGTGATCTGGTCGTTGCGATGCACCTCGACCTCAGCCCCCAGTTCGCCCAGGTACTGCACGAGGTTGTAGGTGAAGCTATCGTAGTTGTCGATCATCAAAATCATACGGCACCGCCTGCGGCTTGTGCGGCAGCCCGCATCATCGCCCGCGCCTTGCTCATGGTTTCGTCCCACTCGGCCTGCGGGTCACTGTCTGCCACCACGCCGGCGCCGGCCTGCACATGGATCTGTCCGTCCTTGATCACGGCGGTGCGGATGGCGATGGCGACATCCATGTTGCCGCACCAGCCGATGTAGCCCACCGCGCCGCCGTAGATGCCGCGCTTGTGCGGTTCGAGTTCCTGGATGATTTCCATCGCCCGCACCTTG
Organism: Stagnimonas sp.; assembly: GCA_046598075.1. Taxonomy (GTDB): domain Bacteria; phylum Pseudomonadota; class Gammaproteobacteria; order Nevskiales; family Nevskiaceae; genus Stagnimonas. Next base: position 1,103 of record JBKJJE010000142.1, on the reverse strand, counting down.
GGCGCGCCGCTCAAGGTGCCGGCGGGGAAAGTCGCGGCGAGGGCGGCGAGAGCATCGAGTCCCGGCTTGAGCTGGGCGGTGACGTTGCTGACGATGTGCATGACGTGGCTGTATTTTTCCACCGCCATTTTCTCGGTGAGCTTGACGCTGCCGATCTCGGCGACGCGGCCCAGGTCGTTGCGGCCCAGGTCGATCAGCATCAGGTGTTCGGCAACTTCCTTGGGGTCTGCCAGCAACTCGGCCTGGATCCGCTCGTCTTCGTCGGCACTGGCGCCACGCTTGCGGGTGCCTGCGAGCGGCCGCACGGTGGCCAGCCCATCCTGCACGCGCACCAGAATCTCCGGGCTGGAGCCCACCACATGGTGGTCGCCCAGATGCAGGCAGTAGAGATAGGGCGAGGGATTGAGCCGGCGGATGGCGCGGTAGAGCTGCACCGGATCGGCAGTAAACGGCGCGCTGAGCCGATGCGCGGGCACTACCTGCATGACGTCACCGGCGGCGGTGTAGTCCTTGATCCGCTGCACGGCAGCCTTGAATGCCGCTTCGCCCATGCTGGAGGCAAACGGCAGCTCGGCGCTGGCTTCGCTGAATGGCGCACGCGACTGCTGCAGCGGGGCCGCCAGCTGCGCCTGCAGTTCGACCAGACGGCTTTCACCCTGCCTGCGGCCTTCGGGCGTGTCTTCGACATGCACCACCAGCGTGATGGTCGCCCTGGCGGTATCGAACACCACCACTTCGTCGCTTTTCATCAGCAGGATGTCGGGCGTGCCGATCGGATCGGCCTGCTCCCGGTCCAGCCTGGGCTCGACGTAGCGCACGGTCTCGAAGCCGAAGTATCCGACCCAGCCGCCGGTGAAGCGCAGGGCTCCCGGCAGCGGCGCCTTCACGCTCTTGGTGTGGCTGCGGATGAAGGCGAGCGGATCATCCATGTGCTCATCCCGCACGCAGGCGCCGTCCCTGGTGACGCTGACCCGGCGGTTGTGGACGCGGATGATCTCCCGGCAGGCGAGCCCGATAAAGGAGTAACGGCCCCACTGCTCGCCGCCCTGCATCGATTCCAGCAGGTAGGTGAACGGCCGGTTGCCAAGTTTGAGATAGGCGCC
>JBKJJE010000044.1:0-33068 GCA_046598075.1 Stagnimonas sp. | reverse complement strand
AGCATGAAGCGCAGCGCCGGCGTGTCGAGGCCGAGTTGTAGCGCGCCTACCAGGTACACCGCAGCGCGGGCCTGCTGGCCGGCCAGCAATTCGCGACGGCCATTTTCATACAGCGTGCTGCGGCGCACTTGCAGCGCCTGTGCCTGCAGGGCCTGCTGCTTCTCGCTGCGTTGCCACTGCCACATCGAGAGCAGCGAGGCGAGCATGGTAGCGACCAAGGCCGCAATGCCGATGCGTCGCCAGCGTTGGCGATACGCCTCGCGCTGCTTGAGCTGATCAAGCCCAACCCCGAGCAGGCCCGCAACCAGTTTCAGTAGCGCGCCGCTGCGACCATCGCCACCGGCGCGCACATCCGCCGCGATGGGTTCGATGACGGCGGTGATCAGGCTGCCGTCTTCGGCCAGCTCTTGCCGCAATGCGGGCGGGAAACACTCCTCGGCCGGGTTGACCGCATGCGGCTCGCCGCTGACGATGAGTGCGAGCACCTGCCGACTGCGACCGAGCGATTTGAAGTAGCGGATTTCTTCGTTGACCCAGCGCGACAAGGCCGAGCGCGGCGAGCAAATCACAATCAGCGTGTCGGACTGCTGCAAGGCCTGCTGGATCACTGCGCCCAGTTCAGACGCCGAGGGCAACTCGTCGCGATCGCGAAAAATCGGCAGCAGCCGCTTGGGTAAATCCGCCTGTTCACCTTGTCGTAGACGCGCCGGTACCCGGTAGGTTTCCAGCGCCCGATGCAGCCACTTCGCCCAGGCCTCATCAGCATGGCTGTAGCTGATGAAGGCGCGGTAGCGGCGGCTTGGCTGCATGCGTGTCCCCTGTTCCCGCTCCCCTTTGGCGGTAGTGCACATAGTGGCGCAGCCAGAGCGGGCATTCCACCCGTGCGGGCGGCTGGGCGACACACGATATGCTTGGAAACCATGAGCCCCGCTGCCTCCCCCGACTGGCTGCATACCCTGCTTGGTGACGCACCGGGTCACTGCCTGCTGGTCGGTGGCGTCGGTCATCTGCTGCTCAACCGCGAGGAGGAGGCGGTGGTCACCGCGGCACTGGAAGCGCGGGTGCTGCCACTGCTGCGCGACATGGCCGGTGGCCGGCCGATCACCCTGTTCACCGGCCTCGCGCCGGGCGCCGATCTGCTGTTGATGGATCGCGCCGCGAGCTGGTGCCAACGTCACCAGCTGAAGCTGAGGAAAGTCGGCCTGTGCGCGGTGCCGGTGGCGCAGCTGATCGAGGATTGGACCGAGCGCGCCGAAAAAGACGGCTACACCTTGAGTGCTGCCGATCACCAGGGGCTGCATTCCCGCATGCATGCCGCGCTGGCTGCCTGCGACACGGTGCTGCGCCTGTATGCACCGGGTGACGAGGCGGCGCTGTCCGACCCGGAGCAGCGCCAGCACCAGTACCGGCTACTGGCGGCGGTGCTGGCGGAGCACTCCGAAGTGCTGCTGGCGGTGCTGCAGGACGACCACCCGGGCCAGGCCGGCGGCACTGCCGAAGCGGTGGCCTGGCGGCAGAACCCGCTGCTGATCCCGCCGCAGTATTCCACCGCCAAAAAGGCTGACAGACCTGCCCGCGAGACTGGTCTGATCGTGGTCAACCCGATGCCGGCGAAAGTGACGATGAGTGCCGGCGGCGGCGACGCGCGCAGCCAGAAGGTGCTGGCGCGCGCCCAGGCTGCGATCACTGCCGGCAACGAGCTGATGGCCAATGACATCCTGTTCCGCGCACTCAAGCAGGGAGTGCAAGGCGCCGAGCTGGGATACCTGAGGGTGCAGGTGCTGGCAGGTATCGGCAGCACCGATCTGGCGCTGCGCGAATACCAGACCCTGGCACCCGCAGAGGCGCAGTGCGACGAACGCTGGCTGACACTCAAGGGCCGCATCAAGAAGGACTTGGGCCTGCGCAGCGGCAGCCGGCGCTACTTCCTGGAAGCCGCCGAGGATTACCTGGAGGCCTGGCGGCGCTTCGGCAGCAGCTACAGCGCCATCAACGCAGCCAGCATGTCGGTGCTGGGGATGGATTCCGGGCGTGCCCGGGAGTACGCCAGCAAGGCCCTGGCGGCAATCGCTGCCGAGCCTGTCGATACCGTCGAGCAGCGCTTCTTCGCTGCCGCCACCCGGGCGGAGGCGACGCTGATCCTGGGTGATCATGCAGCACTTTGCGCCCACCTCGCCGAGGCTGATGCCCTGCCCGTCGACATGGTCCGCCGCAGCCGCACCCTGGTCCAGCTCAGGCGTCTGTGTACCGCGCTGGGGGCGTCGCCGGAGCTGCTGTCGGCGCTGACGCTGCCCCCCTTGATCGTGCTGCGTCGCCTGGGGCTCGCCGGCCTGAAACCCGCGGAGCTGATCGCCGCGCCGGTGATCCCCGCTTTTGCCCGCAACGCCAGCCTGTTCGCCGGTCTTTGCGACAGCTTCGACCTGTTGCTGGCGGAAGCTCTGCTGGCGCAGGGCCACAGCCTGCATCTGGTGCTGCCGTACCGCGCCGAGCGGATGATCGAGAGTACCCGCCAGCGACTGGGAGATTACTGGGCGCAGCGGCTGGAACGCTGCCTCGCTGGGGCGGCGCGGGTACATGCCGAGCGGGGTTTTCTGGAAGACGAGCTGGGCTGGGCCGCCAGCAACGTCACCGAGCGGGCATTGGGACTGGCACTGCTCACCGCCCGCCGCTTCGGCGGCAGGCTGCAACTGATCGAAGTCGATCCGCGCGGACCGACCGCGCAGTTCAACGCCCTGCCCAGCCTCGCCGAGGGCGACCAGCTGGCGCGCAAGGCGCTGCGCTGGCTGCGGCAGGCCGAACCGTCGGCGCCGGTGCCGGCTGGCCGCCGCATGGTGGGCCTGATCTTTGCCGATTTCGCCGGCTTCCAGCGGCTGGAGGACGTGCAGCTGCCGCAGTTCTGGAGCGGCCTGATGCGCGGCATCGCCCAGCTGCTGGCGCGCCACGGCGAGGCCATCCTGCTGCGTCACACCTGGGGCGATGCACTGCACGTGGTCACTGCCGACGCCAGCACCGCCGCCAGCATCATGGCCGACATCCAGCATTACGTGGACCTGCATGGCCTTAAACCAGGCTCACCGCTGGCGGGGCTGAGCCTGCGCATCGCCGGCCACTACGCGCCGGTCTTCGAGGGCCACGACCCGATCCATGCGGCGCGCACCTATTTCGGCACCCAGCTCTCGCTCACCGCACGCATCGAGCCGGTGACGCCGCCGGGGCAGATCTACGCCACCGAGGCATTTGCCGCCCGGCTGGCCGTCGAGGACAGTGGCCAGTTCGCGCTCGAGTACGCCGGCGAGATCGAGCTGGCGAAACGGTTCGGGGCCTACCGGCTGCACTCGCTGCGGCGGCTGCGAAACTGACGCCGCTGACTTGAAACCGTCAACAGATCTTTACCTTGATGATGCAGAGTGCCGCCCCCGCTTTCCGGTTGCCCGCCATGTCCCTGCTCCGAGTGCTTCGCCTTGCCGTCTGCTCTGCCCTCATCGCCCCGCACGCGCTCGCGCAGGCGCCAGCAGGCCAGTGGCTGCGTGGCGACACCCATGTCCATGACGATCATTCCTCGGACGGCAGCGCACTGCGGCAGGGCTTGGATGGTACCGGGCCCGGCAATGTCTCGATCGCCGACCAGATCGGCCAGGGCGTGCAGAACGGCCTGGCGTGGATGCCGCTCACCGACCACCGGACCTATGACCAGCACTACGATCCGCTGTGGGAATCCGCCAACCTGCTGCTGATCCCCGGCGAGGAGGCCAATGGCTCGCCGCACAGCACCGTGCTGGGTGCGGTGGACTGGCTGGTACAGGGTGCAAGCCGGCTCGCCACCGGCGATTACGACCGCTTGCAGACCAGCATCTGGGACGCCCACGCGCAGGGTGCCAGCTGGAGCATCGCCCACCCCGACGACGGCGAGCTCAACGACGACGGCAGCCCCAACGAACGCGCCAGCGCGGTCGGCATGGACACGGTGGAAACCTGGAACCGCGCCAGCGGCGTGGAGACCGAGATCGACTACGCGGAGAATCGCTGGAACGCAGGCTTCCGCTTCGGCATGGTGGGTGCCAGCGACAATCATTTCCGCGAGCTGTGGAGCATCGCCGGGCCGGGAATGCCAGCCACCGGCGTCCACGCGGCAGCTCTCGGCGAGCGCGCCATCCTCCAGGGCCTGCAGGCAGGCCATACCCGCATCGCACTCGACCACCCGGCCATTGCCCCGGCAGCGATGCTGGAAGCGGATTTCGACGGCGATGGCAATTACGAGGCCCTGTGCGGCGACGAAGTGAGCGCCGCCACCGGCAGCAGCGGCAAGCTGCGTCTGAGAGTCGCCAATGCGCTGGGCACCACGGTGCTGCTCTACAAGGCACCGGGCCGCGAGGCTGGCGCCTTCAAGACCTACACGCCGGCCGCCAACAGCTTCGAGACCATCGAGACGGTGCTGGTGGAAGCCGCGCCCACCTGGTACCGGGTGGAAGTGCGCGGCCCCGGCCAGCCGGCGGGAGTCGATACCGCCACCGCCGCGCAGTTGCAGAACGGCCAGCTGCCTGACCTCACAGCCCTCGCCGACCAGCTGCGCGCGGTCTGCTCGCCGATCTTCATCGCCAATGCACCGGTATCGCCCACAGCCGAAATACCCTTGCCAGTTGATAGTGGCGTTGATGACCGCGCACAGCTGCTGTTGGGCGCCGCGGGCCAGTTCGCGGGCTTTCCCGATGTCGCGGTCGCGGCTGGTATCACTCATCTGGTGGCAGAGACGCACGGCGATGGCACGACCCATGTGCAATACCGCCGGGTCGGCGCCGACGGCGCGATGGGCGCGCCAGTCGATCTTGCGCCAATGACTGCTGCCGCGCGCTTCCCCAAAGTGGCCGCGCGCGGTGCAGCGGTGTGGGTGGCCTGGCAGGACGAGCGAGCTGGCCAACTGCCGCGCCGCCCGGCCATCTATCTGCGGCATTCCAGCGACGGCGGCTTGAACTGGCAGCCGGAACAGCTGGTGCGTGCGCTGGCTGGTCGCGCCGAGAAACCCGACCTCGCGCTGCTGCCCGACGGCAGGCCGGTGCTGGTCTGGCAGGAAATCAGCGCGGCCATGCCCTTCGACGTGATGGCGCAGGTGATCGGCAGCGATGCCGCCCCAGTCAATCTCAGCCGTGCCGGCAAAACCGTCGTCGCCGGCAATCCGCTCGACAGCCGCAGCCCGCGCTATCCGGCCAGCGTCTGGCCCAGCGTCGCGGTGGGGCCGGATGGCCGCATCGCGGTTGCCTTCCACGACGACCGCAGCGATCCAGACGCCTTGTGGACCGGCGCGGTGATCACCGGCGATAGCAGCGATGTCGAAAACTGGCAGGTGCTGGTCAGCACTCGCGCGGCAGGTGCCACCGGCTGGGAAGCACCGGCGAGCCTGGGTGCGGACGACCGCGCCGACCGCCATCCGAGTGTCGCCTTCGCAGCCGATGGTGCTCTGCTCGTGGTCTGGGACAACGTCGGCTTGAACAGCTCCGGAGTCAATCTGACCGTGCTGTCGGCGCGCTCGACGGATGGCGGTGCCAGCTTCTCGGCACCGGTTGCCATCGCCGAAGACCCGGTGGGCATGGGCCAGTACCCCCGGCTTGGCAATGACGCCGCCGGTGCCGTGCGGGTGGTCTGGTACGACTCGCGCAGCAGCGACTGGCGCTGGCGGGTGATGACGGCAGTGAACGATGCACTCGGCAACTGGATGCAGGTGGCCATGCTGCCCAGCCGCGGCATCAATACCTGGCCCGCTACAGACGGCGGCGTGATCGCCTTCGCCAGCACCCGCAACGCCAGCCGCCTGCAGCGTGACCGCACGCAGCAGATCGTGGCGCTGCTGGCACAGGCGGGCACGCCACCTGCCGTGCCACCCGTCACGCCACCGCTGATCGGCGATGCACCAGTCCAGCACATCGTCAGCGGCAGCCAGGGCGGACGCTTCGGCGGCGGGGCCATGGGGCTGCTGCTGATGGCCGCGCTGGGGCTGGCGGCCCTGGGGCGCCGCGGGTGAGCCGCGCGCGCCGTTCTTAAAGTTCAGACTAAGTTCAGACACCGGACTTAGCTTGCATGGCATCCCCGCCTGTTGCGGGGCTTATCCGTCGGAGGATAGCCGCGCATGAACCAGCCGCTGCAACGCCCTGCCCTGCCTTTGGCATACGCTTGGCGCGCATGGCCGGTTCAGATCCGGACGGAGATCACATGAAGAGAAAAATGCTGTTTGCGGCGGCGCTGGTACTGGTAGCTGTCGTGCTGGCCGAAACTGCTGCTGCGTCACCGCTGCTGGGGTCACCACTGTTTGGCAAGTCGAAGCCGGAGCGTGCAGGCGGGGAGGACTTTCTGCCAGCTGATCGGGGCGAACGGCAGGCCGAGCAGGCTCGGGGGCTGAACGCCAGACAGGCGGCGCAGCAAGCGCAGTCGCTCAACGGCGGCGGTCGGGTGTTGTCGGTGGATGCCGCCACTGGCGGCTGGCGGGTGAAGTTGCTGAAAGACGGCAACGTGCGATTTGTCTTTGTACCGGATTGATTTTCAGACCAGCAGTTACTCACACAACATCCACACAATAACGAGGTAGGCCCATGCGAGTTTTGGTCGTTGAAGATGATGCCGCCCTGCGCGAGCAGATTTGCGAAGCCCTGCGTGGCGAAGGCTATGTCGCGGAGTCCGCCGCCGACGGCGAGAACGGCCTCTACATGGCGCAGGAATATCCGATCGATCTTGCCATCGTCGACTTAGGCCTGCCCAAGCTGACCGGCATCGATCTGATCAAGCGGCTGCGCAAGGGTACCGGCAGTTCCACCGGCCCGCGCAGTGTGCCAGTGCTGATCCTCACCGCCCGCGATGGCTGGCAGAACAAGGTAGAAGGCCTCGAGGCCGGCGCCGACGACTATCTGGTGAAGCCGTTCCAGACTCCGGAGTTGCTGGCCCGCGCCCGCGCCCTGCTGCGCCGTGCCGGCGGCTGGGCCAGTGCGAAGCTGGTGTCCGGCCCGATCGAGCTGGATACCACCGCCAAATCGCTGATGGTCGGCGAGCGCGGCGTGGACCTCACCAGCTATGAATACCGCGTGCTGGAATATCTCCTCACCAACGCCGGCAAGGTGATTTCCAAATCCGAGCTCTCGGAGCATCTGTATGCCGAAGAAGACGAGCGCGACAGCAATGTCATCGAAGTGTTCATCCGCCGCCTGCGGCTGAAGATCGACCCGGAGGCGACCATGAACCCGATTACCACCCTGCGTGGATCAGGCTATCGCTGGGACTTGCCGCGCGCCTAACCTGTCGTTTCCCAGCGCGCAGTGTTCTCGCTCCGCATCAGGCTGCTACTGGCGACTTCACTGACGCTGGCGTTCTTTCTGGTGTTCGGCGGCGTCAGCCTGAATCAGGCCTTCGTCGCCAGCGCAGAGCAGTCGCAAATGGAGCGCATGCAGGCGATCAGCTATGCGCTGCTCGGCGGCGCCGAGCCCAATGAGTACGGCGAGCTGTCGTTTGCCGACGACAAGTTGCCGGACACCCGCCTGCAACAACCGCTGTCGGGCCTGGAGGCTGCGCTGTTCGGCGAGGCTTCCGGTCTGCTCTGGGGTTCGCCGAGCTTGGGCGACGACATTCCCACGCCGGCCACCCAGCCGGTGGGTGAGTGGCGTTTTGAACAGCTCGCCGGCCGGTTCGTGCTGCTGTTCGGCATCAGCTACGCCAGCGACAACGCGGTGCCGCGCCACTACACGCTGATGCTGGCGGAAGACAGCGCCCTGTACCAGGCGCAGATCCGCGCCTATCGCCGCACGCTGTTCACCTGGCTCGGCAGCGGCGCTGCGGTACTGCTGCTGCTGCAAGGTGCGGTGATGCGCTGGAGCCTGCGCCCCCTGCGCCGTCTGGTCAGACAGCTTGCAGATATCGAGAGCGGCTCGCGGGAACGGATCGAAGGCCACTATCCGGTCGAATTGCGGCCGCTCACTGAGGGGCTGAATGCGATGATCGTCAACGAGCGCAGCCAGCAGAGCCGCTACCGAAATGCGCTCGGCGATCTCGCGCATTCCCTGAAGACCCCGCTGGCGGTGCTGCACGGCATCGCCGAGCGGCCGCTGGCCGCCGACCACCAGAAGCTGCTCGGCGAACAGGTCGCCCGCATGGGACACATCGTCCAGCATCAGCTCAAGCGCGCCGCCACCGTCGGCAGCCGGACATTGGCGGAGCCGACCCTGCTGCGGCCGCTGGTGGAGAAAATCACCGGCGCGCTGGTGAAGGTCTATCACACCCGGCGCATCGTCTTTGAGATCGACATCCCGGCCGATTTGCGCCTGCGCGCCGACTCCGGCGATCTCTACGAGCTGGTCGGCAACCTGCTCGACAACGCCTGCAAATATGGCCAGCAGCGGATCAGAGTCAGCGCCTGGCGCGAGCATCGCGAGGTGCTGCTCAGCATCGAGGATGACGGCCCCGGCTTCCCTGAAGAAGCCATACATCTGCTGGAACGCGGCATCCGCGCCGATACCCGGCAGGAGGGCCAGGGCCTGGGCCTGGGGGCGGTAAAGGACATCGTCGATGCCTACCAGGGACAGCTCGGCCTGGAGCAGAGCACGCTGGGCGGTGGGCGCGTGCTGGTGCGTTTCGTGGCCTAGCGTCGTCAGGCTCAAGGCCCGCGCAGCGGGCCAACTTCACCGGATCAGCAGCGGAACAGTGCCGCCCGATAGTGCTTGAGTTCCAGCACCGACTCGCGCACGTCATCGAGCGCCTGGTGGGTGCCGTCTTTCTTCAGCCTGCGCAGCGTCTCGGGCGCCCAGCGCGCGGCCAATTCCTTGACGGTGGAGACATCGAGGTTGCGGTAGTGGAAGAACCGCTCCAGCTCCGGCATCCAGCGCGCCAGAAAACGCCGATCCTGGCAGATGGAATTGCCGCAGATCGGCGAGGCGCCTGCCGGCAGCCACTGGCGCAGGAAATCGAGCGTCAGGCGCGACACCTCTGCCTCCAGAAACGGTGAGCTTTTCACCCGCTGCACCAGTCCGGATTTGCCATGCGTGCGCTGATTCCAGGCGTCCATCATCGCCAGCACCGCGTCGCTCTGATGCACCGCCAGCACCGGCCCCTCGGCGAGCAGGTTGAGATCCTTGTCGGTGACCAGGGTGGCGATCTCGATGATGCGATCCTGCTGGGGATCGAGGCCGGTCATTTCGAGGTCGATCCAGACCAGGTTTTGCGCGCTGTAAGACATATTCGAGGAAACCTTAAGGCAGAAAGTGGGCGGATTGGAGGCCGACAGCATAAGGCTGCTAGCCTGCGCCATCTCCATCCGGAATCCTCCCATGCGTCGCGACGGACACGTCCTCAACACCATCGGCAACACGCCACTGGTCGAGCTGAAAAACCTGGACAGCGGCTGCTGCCGCCTGTTCGTCAAGCTGGAAAACCAGAATCCCACCGGCAGCATCAAGGACCGTATCGGCCTGTCGATGGTCGAAGCTGCCGAGCGGCAAGGAAAAATAATGCCCGGCGGCACCCTGATCGAAGCCACCGCCGGCAATACCGGCCTGGGGCTGGCACTGGTGGCGGCACAGAAGGGCTACCGGATCATTCTGGTCATCCCGGACAAGATGGCACAGGAAAAAATTCTGCACCTGCGCGCCTTGGGGGCGGATTGCCGCATCACCCGCAGCGATGTCGGCAAGGGTCATCCGGAGTATTACCAGGACATCGCCGAACGCTTGGCGGGCGAGATCCCCAACAGTTTCTACGTCAACCAGTTCGCCAATCCCGCCAACCCGTTCGCGCACGAGGCGACCACCGGCCCGGAGATCTGGGCGCAGTGCGAGCACATGCTGGATGCGGTGGTGGTCGGCGTCGGCAGCGGCGGCACGCTGACCGGGCTGGGCCGCTACTTCGCGCGGGTGGCACCGCAGGTGCAGATGGTGGTGGCTGACCCGGTCGGCTCCATCCTCGAACCGCTGATCGAGCGGAATGAAAAAGTCACGCCTGGCAGCTGGCTGGTGGAAGGCATCGGCGAGGATTTCATCCCGCCCAACTGCGACCTCTCCCTCGCCGGCAAGGCGTATGCGATCAGCGACGCCGAAAGCTTCTTCACCGCCCGCGAAGTGCTCTCGAAAGAGGGCATCCTCGGCGGTTCATCGACCGGCACCCTGGTGGCAGCCGCCCTGCGCTATTGCCGCGAGCAGACCGCACCGAAGCGGGTGGTCACCTTCATCTGCGATAGCGGCAACAAGTACCTCACCAAGATGTACAACGATTTCTGGATGTTCGAGCAAGGCCTGCTCGACCGGCCCCGGCAGGGCAATCTCGTCGACCTGATCGTGCGTCGTTATCAGGAAGGCAGTGTGGCCACGCTGGCGCCCCATGAGACTTTGCTGCAGGCGTACCGGCGCATGAAGCTGTTCGACGTCAGCCAGCTGCCGGTGATGGAGGGCGAGCGGGTGGTGGGCATCCTCGATGAGTCCGACCTGCTGCTGAGCGTGCAGGCCGATCCGGCGCGTTTTGCGCAGCCGGTATCGACTGCGATGTGTGCAAAGGTGGTGACCATCGCCCCGGATGCGCCGGTCAGCGAGCTGTTGCCGATCTTTGCCAGGGACCTGGTCGCGGTGGTTGCCGAGCAGGGCCGCTTTGTTGGCCTGATCACCAAGATCGACCTGTTGAATTACCTCCGAAAGCAGCTGGGCTGAGCCATGCGTTTTTCCATATTGATCGCCGCCTGCTGCACTTTGCCGTACGCGCTGCTGCCCGGCCCGGCAGCAGCGGTCGCGCCCGCTGCAGCACCCACGCCCGAGCGCCCGCCGCTGTGGGAATACGGGGTGATCACCACCGTCGCCACCCTGCCGGACTACCCCGGCGCCGACCGCAATCAGCTACGGGTGCTGCCGCTGCCCTATGCGGTCTATCGCGGCAAGACCTTGAGGGCCGACGGGGGCGGTGTCAGGGGCCGCTACCGGTTTACCGCCGACACCGAACTCGATCTGAGTTTTGGCGGTGCGCTGCCGGTGGGCAGGGGCAATCCGGTACGCGAGGGCATGCCGAAACTCGACTTGCTGCTGGAAATCGGCCCGCGGCTGACACTGGTGTTCGCGCGTCCCTCCGTGGGTGCGGCCTGGAGCCTGGCCTTGCCGGTGCGCGCGGTGTTCTCGACCGACTTCACCCAGATTGCCTCGCGCGGCGTGGTGACCACACCGGAACTGATCTACTCCAACCAGCGACTGGCAGACAGCGACTGGCGCGGCCGCCTTGCCATCGGCCCGGTGTTTGCCAGCGGCGCGCTGGCGGATTATTTCTATCGTGTCGGGCCCGAGTTCGTGCGCGCAGACCGGCCCGCCTACGAGGCCAGGGGCGGTTACCTGGAATCGCGGCTGACCCTGGCTTTCAGCCGCGCGTTCTCGGATGCCCTCACGCTGTTCGCCTTTGGCCGCGCCAGCGCCCTGCAAGGCGCCACCAATGCCGACAGCCCGCTGCTGCGCCAGCAGCTGAACTGGGCAACCGGCGTCGGCCTGGCCTGGACCTTCCGTCGCTCGGCCGAAACCGTTGATTTCGAGGATTGACCCGATGACTGCCCTGATCACCGCCCCGCATTTTGCCACCCGCTGCATCCACGCCGGCCAAAGCCCGGACCCCACCACCGGCGCGATCATGCCGCCGGTGTCGCTGTCTTCGACCTATGTGCAGGAGTCACCCGGCGTCCATAGAGGCTACGAGTATTCGCGCAGCCACAACCCCACCCGCTATGCCTACGAACGCTGCGTGGCCGATCTGGAAGGCGGCAGCCGCGGCTTTGCATTCGCATCAGGTCTGGCAGCGACGGCGACCCTGCTCGACACCCTGCAGCCGGGTGCGCATGTGATCGCCAGCGATGATCTCTATGGCGGCAGCTATCGCCTGTTCGCGCGGGTGCGCGCCGAGTCTGCCGGCTTGAAGTTCAGCTTCGTCGATCTGCGCGAACCGAAAAACATCGAGGCCGCAATCACCCCCGCAACCCGGCTGATCTGGGTTGAAACACCGACCAACCCGATGCTGAAGCTTGCCGATCTGGCGGCAATCGGCGAGATCGCCCGGCGCCACCGCATCCCGGCCTGGGCCGACAACACGTTCGCCACGCCGTATCTGCAAAGGCCGCTGGAACACGGCTTTGCCGGCGTGATGCATTCAGGCACCAAGTACATCAGCGGCCACTCGGATGTGGTCAACGGCCTGCTGATCACCGGCGCCGATGAAGAGCTGACCGAGCGGATTACCTTCCTGCAGAACGCCGTCGGCGCGGTGCTGGGGCCGTTCGACAGCTATCTCGGCCTGCGCGGCGTCAAGACCCTGGCCCTGCGCATGCAGCGGCATTGCGAGAACGCACTGGCGCTGGCGCTATGGCTCGAACAGCATCCGAAAGTGGCGAAAGTCCATTATCCCGGCCTGCCCTCGCACCCCCAGCACGCGCTGGCCAGGCGGCAGATGGCAGGCGGCTTCGGCGGCATGATCTCCATCGAGCTGCATGGCGGGCTCGAGGACGCGCGCCGCTTTCTCGAACGCACCGAGCTGTTCGCACTCGCGGAGTCGCTCGGCGGCGTCGAGAGCCTGATCGAGCATCCGGCCATCATGACCCACGCCAGCGTGCCCGCCGTTCAGCGCGCCGCGCTCGGCATCAGTGACACGCTCTGTCGCCTTTCGGTCGGCGTCGAGGCGCTGGAAGATCTGCGCCGCGACCTCGACAATGCCCTTCTGTAACTTTCATCGGAATCAACCATGACCACACTCGCCGACAAACGCTGCATCCCCTGCGAGGGCAAGACGCCACCCCTGCCAGCTGCCGAAGCGGCAACCCTCAGGAAAGAGCTGCGGGCGGAATGGCAGATCGTCGATGACGGCAGAAAGCTGGCGGCCACCTTCCAGTTCAAGAACTACTACCACACGACGGCATTCGTGAATGCCGCCATCTATGTTGCCCACAAGGAAGATCATCACCCGGACATCAGCTTCGGCTACAAGACCGTGTCGATGAGCTGGTGGACCCACACGGCGAACGGCCTCACCGAGAACGATTTCATCTGCGCCGCCAAGGTTGACTCTCTGCTCAACCGCTAGGGCAGCCCGGCCAAGCCTGTGAAAGCGTAACCAGCCGGGCTCCCGCAACCGCTACTGAAAGATGCCGTAGACCACCGCGGCAATCACGCCGGTGGTGATCGTGGTGAGCACTACGTCGTCATCCACCCGCAGCCAGTGATAGCCGCGCGGCGGCACCTCCAGGCGGTAGACGTAGTAGTCATCCACCACATAGCGGCGGCTGCGGTAGGCCACCGGCACCCGGTCGCCGTAATGCCAGTCGTGGCGCACGTAGCCGCGTGGCGGCTGATAGGCGATGACGCGATGGCGTTCCCCCTGCCAGCGGCGCTCGCGCTCGCCATACCAGGCGTTTTGATAGTGATCGCGATCATGGTCGCGATCGCGAGCATCACGGTGGTTGTCGTTGCCGCGATGGCCACTGTTGCCACGGTGCTTGCCGTTGTCGCGCTGATGACCAGCAGCACGATGATCTTGATGTGCGCGATCAGGGCCGCGGCCATGGTCGCGCCCCTGATGCTTGTCGGGCTTGGCCATCGCACCCGGCGATGCCGCCAAGCCTAGACCGAGGATGGACGCGAGGATGAGGTTTTTGTTCATGATGGACTCCGTTCGGAACGCCAACCAACATGGGCAGAAAGACTGAACGGCAAATGAGCGCAGACCCCGCTTGACAGATCTTTACCGTGACGCATCGGCGACGCAGGCCGATGACGCGGTTTTTTTGGGGCCTCGGCCAGGCGGCGGCCGATACTGAAAAGCAAGTCCCGCTTCCAGGATCGCCTTCGGGGGGTGTCCCCCTGACTGCGTTTCGAGGTACGATCACTGGGCAAATTTATTGGAGCCGGTTGTCCCCACAACCTGAAATTCGGCATGAACCCTGTAGTTGCCTTGCTTACCACCATGATGTTGACGGGCACGATGGCGCAGGCCGCCGCCCCGGCAAACACCGTCGACCAGCAGCTGATGAGCGCCTGTGCGGCGCGCACCGATGCGCGCATGGAGTCGATGACGCTCGGCAAGCTGGATCAGATCCGCAACTACGAGTTTTCGCTGCGCATTGCAATCGCGCAGCTGGCTGCGGGGTCGGGGGCGATGACCCCGAAAGAGTGGCAGCTGGCCACCGCCAAGCTGAGCAGCGCCCGCAATCAGCTGGCTCAGGTGTGCGGCGTGATGGTACCCACCCAGAGCTAGCACCGGGCTGCCTGCTTCGGGACCATCGGCGATGTCGCTTACGATGCTCGCCGGCATTCCCATCGGCATCGACCATGAGCAAGGTCATCAATCTCAGCAAGGCCCGCAAGGCCAGGGCACGCACCGCTGCTGAAAAGCTGGCGGCGGAGAACCGCATCCGTTTCGGTCGCAGCAAGGACGAGAAGCAGCGCGAGCGCAACCAGACTGCCGAGGCGGCCCGGAAACTCGACGGCCACAAGCTTGATGTGCCCCGCCGGCAGGACTAGCGGGTGCTGGTCATCACCGACGCCCTGAGCCTGCCACTGGCTCAGATCAGCCTGAGCGCCACCCGCGCACAGGGCGCAGGCGGGCAGCACGTCAACAAGACTTCCAGCGCCATCCATCTGCGCTTCGACATCAGCGCCTCCTCATTGCCCGATGCAATCAAGGCGCGCCTGCTGCACCTCGCCGATCAGCGCACCACCCAGGACGGCGTGATCGTCATCAAGGCGCAGCAGCACCGCAGTCAGGAGCAGAACCGTGAGGCGGCCCTGGAACGCCTGCGCCTGCTGATCGCCAAGGCCGCGCACGTCCCGCGCCAGCGCCGCGCCACCAAGCCCTCGCGCAGCGCCAGAATCAAGCGCGTCGACAGCAAGACCCAGCGCGGGCGGGTGAAGGTGCTGCGGCGCAGCGTCGACGACTAGCCGAGCAGGCGCTGGCGCGCGGCGCTGTATTCACCAGCGAGGCGCGCCACCAGCTTCGCCGCCGGCACCACCTCGTGCACGGCGCCGATGCCCTGGCCGCAGCCCCAGATGTCCTTCCAGGCCTTGGCGGCGTTGCCGGTGCTGCCGAAATCCATCCTGCTGGGGTCGGCCACGCTGACCTTGTCGGGGTCGAGGCCGGCCGCGACGATCGAAGGCTTCAGGTAATTGCCGTGGACGCCGGTGAAGGTCGCCGAATAGACGATGTCGTCGGCACTGCTGTCGACAATGCACTGCTTGTAGGTCGCACTGGCATTGGCCTCGTCGGTGGCGATGAAGGCCGAGCCGATGTACGCCACGTCGGCACCCATCGCCTCGGCAGCCAGCACCGCGTCGCCGGTCGCCATGCTGCCTGACAGCGCCAGCGGGCCCTTGAACCAGGCACGGATTTCCTGCACCAGGGCGAACGGAGAGGTGGTGCCGGCGTGGCCGCCGGCACCGGCCGCCACCGCGATGATGCCGTCGGCCCCCTTCTCGATGGCCTTCCTGGCGAACCTGTTGTTGATGATGTCGTGCAGCACGATGCCGCCGTAGCTGTGGATGGCGGCGTTGACGTCTTCGCGTGCGCCCAGCGAGGTGATGACGATGGGCACCTTGTACTTCACGCACAGTTCCAGGTCGTGCATCAGCCGGTCGTTGCTCTTGTGGACGATCTGGTTGACCGCGAACGGCGCGCTGGGAGCCTCCGGGTGGGCCGCGTCATAGGCAGCCAGCGCGGTGGTGATCTCGATCAGCCATTCCTCCAGCTGGGCGGCAGGCCGGGCGTTGAGTGCCGGAAAGCTGCCGACGATGCCAGCCTGGCATTGGGCGATGACCAGTTTCGGGTTGCTGACGATGAACAGCGGCGCGCCGATCACCGGCAGGCGCAGGCGACTCTTGAGACTTGCCGGGAGGGCCATAAGTATCCTTGGGAAATGTTTTGGGGTTGGCGGTGCGCATGATGCGTGACAGACCGGGCGGTTTGCCAGTCGGAGCGCATCTATACAAGGAGATTGCAATGGAAGACTGGGTGCAGCGCGCGCGCAGCCGCTGGCCGGAAGTGCCGGCACTGTATGGCTGGCTGGCGCTGGATCGCCGTGGCCGCTGGCTGATCAAGGGTGAAACCATCAGCCGCCCGCAGATCATCGACACGCTGAATCTCAACTATGCGGCGGACGAGCGCGGCCGCTGGTATTTCCAGAACGGGCCGCAGCGCGGCTACGTGTCGCTGGCGCGCGCGCCGCTGCTGCTGCGGGCCGAGGACGACGGCAGCCTGTGGACGCACACCGGCGCGCCGGTGAGCTCGGTCAGCGCCGCCTATCTCGATGAAGCCGGCGGCCTGTGGCTCGCCACCGCACAGGGGCCGGCGGCACTCTACGAACAGGACCTGGACTGGGCACTGGATCGCCTGCGTCTCGGCGGCAAGCCGATCGAAGAAGCGGCATTGGCGGCGGCGCTGGCGCTGCCTTCGGGCGCGGCGACGCCGCTGCTGCTGCATCTCGGCAGCCAGCGGCTGCCGGTGACCCGGCTGGACGTGGCGGATGCCCCGGCGACGCTCGGCTTCGTCAGCAACCCGCAGCCGATGCCGGGCGAAAATGCCAGCCATTAGCCCCTAGCCGATCATCTGCCTGGCCAGGGCCTCGGCCACCCGGATGCCATCGACGGCAGCGGAAAGGATGCCGCCGGCATAACCGGCACCCTCGCCGGCCGGATACAGCCCGCGGGTGTTGAGACTTTGCAGGTCTTCACCGCGGGTGATGCGCAATGGCGCCGAGGTGCGGGTTTCCACGCCGGTAAGCACAGCATCGTGCAATGCAAAACCGCGAATCTGCTTCTCGAACGCCGGCAGCGCCTCGCGGATGGCGTCGATGGCGTAGCCGGGCAGCGCGGTGTCGAGGCTGCCCAGCTTCACGCCCGGCTTGTACGAGGGCTGCACGCTGCCCAGTACAGTCGAAGCGCGGCCAGCGATGAAGTCGCCCACCAGCTGCGCGGGTGCTTCATAGGTGCTGCCGCCCAGCACGAAGGCGCGCGATTCCCAGTGTTCCTGCAGGGCCAGCCCGGCCAGCGGCCCGCCGGGATAATCCGCCGGCGTGATGCCGACCACGATGCCGGCATTGGCGTTGCGCTCGTTGCGCGAGTACTGGCTCATGCCGTTGGTGACGACGCGGTTTTCCTCGCTGGTGGCCGCCACCACGGTGCCGCCGGGACACATGCAAAAACTGTAGACCGAGCGGCCGTTGCGGGCGTGATGCACCAGCTTGTAGTCGGCCGCCCCCAGCTTGGGATGGCCGGCGAACTTGCCCAGCCGCGCCCGGTCGATCAGCGATTGTGGATGCTCGATGCGAAAGCCCAGCGAGAACGGCTTGGCCTCCATGAACACGCCGCGTCCGTGCAGCATGCGAAAGGTATCGCGGGCGCTGTGGCCGAGGGCGATCACCACCTGGTCGCTGCGGATCTGCTCGCCGCTGGCCAGGGTGACACCGCGCATGTGGCCGTCCTCGATCAGCACGTCGGTGACGCGCTGCTGAAAGCGGATCTCGCCGCCGAGACTGATGATCTCCGCCCGCATCTTTTCGACCATGCCGGCGAGGCGGAAGGTGCCGACGTGCGGCTTGCTGACATAGAGGATCTCCTCCGGCGCACCTGCCTTCACGAACTCCTGCAGTACCTTGCGGCCGAGATAGCGCGGGTCCTTTATCTGGCTGTAGAGCTTGCCGTCGCTGAAAGTACCCGCGCCGCCCTCGCCAAACTGCACATTGCTTTCCGGGTTGAGCTGGTTCTTGCGCCACAGCGCCCAGGTGTCCTTGGTGCGCTCGCGTACTGCGGTGCCGCGTTCCAGCACGATGGGCCTGAAGCCCATCTGCGCCAGCACCAGCGCGGCAAAGATGCCGCAGGGGCCGAAGCCGACGATGAGCGGGCGATGCGCCATCGCCGGCGGCATGGTGGTGACAAAGTGATAGCTGGTGTCGGGTGCCGCGCCGACATTGCGGTCGCCTTGCAGCCGATGCAACAGGCCGGCCTCGTCGGCAACCTCAAGGTCGACGGTATAGACAAAGCACAGGTCAACCGCCTTCTTGCGGGCGTCGTAGCTGCGCTTGAACACGGCGTAGTCGAGTAGTGCGGCGTCCTCCAGGCCCAGTCGCTTGAGGATGGCAGGACGCAGGGCCTCCTCCGGGTGATCGATGGGTAGCGTCAGTTCGGTGAGGCGGAGCATGGCGGCGGTCGGCCAGAGTTCTTCACTCTGGAGCGTGCGGAAGGGAACGGCCTATTGTCGCCGCAGCGGGCCACGGCCGGAACCCCGGCCATGAAAAAGCCCCGCAGTGCGGGGCTTTTTGACCGGCCTTGCAGCGATCAGTCGTCGCGGCTGGCGAAGCCGAGCAGGTGCAGCAGGCTGGTGAAGATGTTGAGGATATCCAGATACAGCGCGATGGTGGCCATGATGTAGTTGGTCTCGCCACCGTGGATGATGCGGCTGGTGTCGAACAGGATCAGGGCGGAGAACAGCAGCATCGACACCGCTGAAATCGCGATGAAGGCACCGCTGATGTTGAGACCGAAGAAGCTAGCGCCGACCAGGGCCAGCGAGGCGAAGAACAGCACCATCACGCCAGTCATCAAAAAGCCGCCCATGAAGGAGAAATCCTTCTTGGTGGTCAGCACATAGGCCGACAGCGCACCGAAGATCAGCGCGGTGCCGCCGAGTGCGGTCATCACCAGCTGGCCGCCGTTGGCGAGCTTGAGATACTGGTTGATCATCGGGCCCAGGCCAAAACCGAGCAGGCCGGTGATGGCGAACACCACATACAGGCCCTTCTCAGAATTGGCGGTGCGCGGCAGCGCAAACCAGATCAGCGCCATCGCCGCCAGAGAGGTGATCAGGCCTACGCCGCGCGGCGCGCCGACCGCCATCGCCAGACCGGCCATCAATGCCGAAAACAGCAGGGTGGCGGACAGCAGCATGTAGGTATTGCGCAGCACCTTGTGGGTGGCGAGCAGCGAGGTGGCGCTGCCGTAGGTGCTGAGGTTGTTGAGTCGGACCGGTTGCTGCATGGAAAATCTCCGTGAGAGGTCAAATGAATCTTGGGCCGTCTGAGGCTGGCGCAAGAGCTTGATTTTAGAGTGAACGCAGCTTGCGGAGTTCCCGCACCGCCACCACCAGCCGCTCGAAGTCTACCGGGCCGGCGGTGCCGAGATCGGCGATGCGCTGTTCCGCGAAGCTGATTTCGGCGACGTGATCGCCTACCCAGGCGGCGAGGCGCGCAGCCGCGTCGCCCGGATACTTGAGAATGCGGCCCGCCAGCAGGTGATGGATGTGGAACAGATCATCACGCAGGTTCTGCCGCGCCAGCGCATGCCACTTGCCCTGCACCTGCAGGCTGTTGATGGCGGCATACAGCCAGAGCAGGCGGAAGCGTTCGGCAGTGGCGAAGTAGGCGGCAGCAGCGTCCACCAGCGTCACGTTGGCTTCCAGCGCGAGTTCGGTGATGTCCATGCTGGCCCCCAGCACGCGGGTGCTGGCGAGGCGCCTGGCCAGCGGCTCCGGCACTTTCTCGGCCATCAGCAGGGCGACGGTGCGGTTCCAATCCTCCAGATAGCTGGGCGGCAGCGCCGCCGGCAGCAGGGCCTCCAGCTCGCCGATGGCCGCGGCGAAGCGGTCCACTGCCGCCAACACCGGCTTCTTGGCGTAACCGGCCATCACCAGCCAGCCGGTGGCGTGCTTGAGCAGGCCGGCAGCGAAGCCCATCAGCCGGTACTGGGTGGCGGCCGGCAGCACCCCGTCGAGCGCCTCGATCTGCCGCCAGTAGCCATCGCCGCCAAACACCTCGTGCGCGGTGGCATAGGCCTTGAGCACCTCGCCGCGATCATGGCCGTGGTCTTCCGCCAGCCGGTGCGCGAACGACACCCCCATGCGGTTGGCGACGGCATTGGAGAGGATGGTGGCAATGATCTCGCGCTTGAGCTGGTGGTTGCGCAGCTCGGGGGTGTACTGCTGCACCAGCGCCTTCGGGAAGTTCGCCAGCAGGTCGCGCACGAAAAACACATCGTCCGGCATGTCGCTTTTCAGCGTCGCCTCGAACAGGCTCATCTTGGCGTAGGCCAGCAGCACCGCAAGTTCTGGACGCGTCAGCCCCTTGCCCTGACGCTGGCGTTCCTTGATGGTTTCCTCGTCGGGAAGGAACTCCACCGCGCGGTTGAGCAGGCCCTCGCGTTCCAGCGTGCGGATCAGTTCCGCGTGCTCGTCGAGCCGCTGCACCGCGGTGGCTTCCAGCAGCGAGACGGCCATCGACTGCACGAAGCTGTCGCGCAGCACGAAGCGGGCGATGTCGTCGGTCATCGAGGCCAGCAGCGGGTCGCGCACCTCGCGCGTCAGCTTGCCTTCACGCATCAGCGCGTTGAGCGGAATCTTGATGTTCACCTCGCGGTCGGAACTGTGCACACCGCCGGCGTTGTCGATGGCATCGGTGTTCAGCCGCACGCCGCCGAGTGCCGCCTCGATGCGGCCCAGCTGGGTGCAACCCAGGTTGCCGCCCTCGCCGATCACCTTGCAGCGCAGGTCCCGGCCGTTGACCCGCAGGCCATCGTTGGCGCGGTCGCCGACTTCCGGATGACTCTGGGTGGCGGCCTTCACGTAGGTGCCGATGCCGCCGTTCCACAAGAGGTCGGCGGGTGCAGCGAGAATCGCGTGCATCAGCTCATTGGGCGACAGCCGCCGGCTGTCGATGCCGAGCGCCTCGCGCGCCTCGTCTGAGACCTCGATGCTTTTCGCCGAGCGCGGCCAGATGCCGCCCCCTTTCGAGATCAGCGTCCGGTCGTAGTCGTCCCAGGACGAGCGCGGCAGCGCGAACAGCCGCTCCCGCTCACGGCAGCTCTCCTCGGGGTCGGGCGTCGGGTCGATGAAGATGTGGCGGTGGTCGAACGCAGCCAGCAGGCGGATATGGCGCGATAGCAACATGCCGTTGCCGAACACGTCGCCGGACATGTCGCCGATACCGACCACGCTGAAATCCTCGCTCTGGATGTCCTTCGGGGTCGGCAGCTCGCGGAAGTGCCGCTTCACGCTCTCCCAGGCCCCCTTGGCGGTGATGCCCATTTTCTTGTGGTCGTAGCCGACGCTGCCACCGGAGGCAAAGGCATCGCCCAGCCAGTGGCCGTATTCGGCGGAAATGCCATTGGCGATGTCGCTGAAAGTCGCGGTGCCCTTGTCGGCAGCGACCACAAGATAAGGATCGTCGCCGTCGTAGCGAACCACGTTGCCGGGCGGCACGATGGCATCCCCGGCGCGGTTGTCGGTGATGTCGAGCAGGCCGCGCAGAAACGTCTTGTAGCACTCGATGCCGAGCCTGGCCCAGGCCTCGCGATCCGCCGGATTGCCGGTCTTGACCACGAAGCCGCCCTTGGCACCGACCGGCACGATTACCGTGTTCTTCACCTGTTGCGCCTTCATCAGGCCGAGCACCTCGGTGCGGAAATCCTGGCGGCGATCAGACCAGCGCAGGCCGCCTCGGGCGACTTTGCCGCCGCGCAGGTGCACCCCCTCGACCTGCGGGGAATACACCCAGATCTCGAACGCCGGCCGTGGCAGCGGCAGGTCGGGAATCCTGGCCGGATCGAGCTTGACGCTGACATAGGTCTTCACCGCGCCGTCGCTGCCCGGCTGGTAGAAATTTGTGCGCAAGGCCGCACGCACCACCGCCACCGCGGCGCGCAGGATGCGGTCGGCATCGAGCGAGGCCACCTTGTCGAGTGCGTCCTCGATGGCCTGGTTGATGACGATCACCTGATCCCTGCGCCTGCCGTCGTCGAGCGCGGGATCGAAGCGCGCCTCGAACAGCTCGACGATACGCCTCGCCAGCGCCGGATGGCCCGCGAACACGCCCTGCATGTAGACCGGCCCGAACGGCAGGGCGGTCTGCACCAGATAGGTGGCAAACGTCCGCAGCGCGGTGACCTGCCGGGCGCTCATGCCGGCGGTGATCACCAGCCGGTTGAGACTGTCGTTCTCCGCCTCGCCGCGTTGCACGGCAAGAAACGCGGCCTCGAACTGGGCGCGCAGGGCATCCGGGTGCTGGCCCGCGACCGCGAGCGGCTGCAACACGAAGTGCTGGATAAAGGCGGTCTCGCCAGTAGCGGCACGCACCTCCATGGGATCGTGGTTGGCAACTTTCAGGCCGAAGTTTTCCAACAGCGGCATGGCATCCGACAGCGGCATCGGCTGCTGCAGCCGGTAGAGCTTGAGACCCACCACGGTGCCGGCAGCGTCCAGCAGCAGGCGCGGCGACAGCGGCTGCCCGGGCGAGAGCGCGGCCAGGACGCGGGCGTCCATCGCCGCCGCCACCGGCGTCAGCGATTCCTGCGCGGAGAGCGGGAAAGCCTCGCCATAGGCGGCATTCAGCGCGGCATCGCCCAGCGCCTCGCGGAACTGCTCGCGCCAGCCGCGGGTCGCCTGCGCGAGGCGGGTTTCCAGCTCCGGCGTGGTGAACTCCACCACGGTACCCGGCGGCGTGCGAACGATGAAGTGCATGCGGGTGAATCCGCCGCGCAGAAACTCGACGTTGCGATCCACCGCGGTGCCGTGAAAGGCGGCGAGCAGCTCGCGCGCCACGGTCTCGCGCAGCTCGCGCGAGTAGCGCTCGCGCGGCACGAACACCAGGCAGGAGTAGAAGCGGCCATAGCGGTCGCGGCGCATCACCAGCTTCAGCTGGTGCCGGTCGCGCAGCGCGCGCACGCTCAAGGAGGCGGCAAACAGCTCGTCCTCGCCGGTCTGGAACAGCTCGTCGCGCGGCCAGGTCTGCAGGATCTCGCGCAGGTTCTTGCCGCTGTGGCTGTGCTCGGCGAGGCCGGAGCGCGCCAGTACCTCAGCCACCTTGCGGCGGATGATGGGAATCTCGGTGGGCCGGGCGTGATAGGCCTCGGCAGTGAACAGGCCGATCAACCGCACCGTGCCCTCAAGCAGGCCATCGGCGGCAAAACGTTTCACCGAAATCACGTCGAGATATTCGGCGTGATGCACCGTCGAGCGGACATTGCCCTTGGTAATGACCAGCAGTCTGGCCGAGCCGGCGTACTTGTCGAGCTCCTCCTGCGGGGCAATCAGTTCGTCGGCAGCGGCCAGCCGGCTGCCAGCCCGCAGCAGGCCCAGACCGCTGGCGGGATTCGCCTGCAGCGAGATGCGGCCATCGCTACTCTTGGCATGACTCTCGGTAAAGCCCAGAAAGGTGAAGTGCCGCTCGTCGAGCCAGCTCAGGAAGGCCTGTGCTTCGGCAAACTCCTCCGCCCGGGCGCCACTGGGCACGACGGCCAGCGCCGCTTGCAGTGCGGTCAGCGCCTGCCGCATGGCGGCGTAATCGGCGACTGCGGTGCCGACGTCGGCCAGCGTCTCGCGCAGGGCGGTTTCCAGCCGCTGATAAGCCGCCGCATCCGCCAGCGGCTCGAACTCGAGGTGGATCAGCGACTCTGCGGCAGCGCCGGATTCGCCACCGCTCAGCGTCGCCGTCGCCCGACCCTCGGCATCGCGCCGCAGGTGCAGGATCGGGTGCACCGACCAGTCGATGGCCGCCCCGGTTTCGCGCACCCGCTGGCTCAGGCTGTCGACCAGGAAGGGCATGTCCGGCACCACCGTCTGCATGGTCGCCAGCGGCTGCCCGGAGGACGGCGGCGTGATCTTGACCAGGGCGCTGTCACCAGCGCGTTGCGCCGCCAGCTGCCAGTGCCCGGCGAGCAGGGCGGCGATCGCCGACGGGCTGCGGGCGGCGAGCACTTCATCAGACACCGCGCCCAGATACTGACGCACGAAATCGGTCGGCGGCGCGTTGGCATGAGCGCCGGCCAGGCGTTCGATTTCAGCGCGGAAGGCGGACGGCTCGGGCACTGGCTGGGGCATGGAATTCTCCTTGAGTCGCTGCAGGCGATCTGGATAGGGTATGCCAGCCCTGCGGGAGCCGGCTGTCGGTGACCGCCGAAGTGGCAACGGTACTGCGCGACTCGATGGCCATGCTCCGCGCCGCGCTCAGGGCAGCTGCCGCAGGCGCTCGGCAAGCGCCTGCAAGGCGGCCAGCACGGCCTGCTGACGGACGCTGCGGCGATCACCGGCGAACTGGAAGCAGCGCGCCAGCACGCCCTGCCGGTCCGCCCAGGCGATCCATACCGTGCCGACCGGCTTTTCCGGCGTGCCGCCGGCAGGTCCGGCGATGCCGGACACCGCGATGGCGTGCTGCACCGGCGCTCTTGCCAGCAGCCCCTCGGCCATCGCCCGCACCGTCGGCTCGCTGACCGCCCCGTGCGCCGCCAGCAGCGCCTCCGGCACGCCCAGCAGCTCCTGCTTGGCGCGGTTGGAATAGGTCGCCAGCCCGCGCTCGAACCAATTGGAGGAGCCGGGCAGTTCGGTGCAGGCGGCCGCGATCAGCCCGCCGGTGCAGGACTCCGCCACCGCCAGCCACTCACCTCTGGCCAGCAGCCGTGCGGCAATGTCGGCGACCAGCGGCTCGCTCACTTGCGGAAAATCTCTTCCGCCATGCGGTCCGCCACTTCATGCGTGGGCTTCTGCTCGGCCTGGGCGCGGTCGAAGATCTGGGTCAGCACGCTGCCGATGCGGTCGAGGTGCGCCCGGGTCTTGGCCTCGTCGTAGCCGTGGGTCTCGTGATAGATCTCGATGATGCCGCCGGCGTTGATGGCGTAATCCGGCGCATAGAGAATGCCGCGCTCCAGCAGCGCCCGGCCGTGGCGTGGCGCAGCCAGCTGATTGTTGGCAGCCCCGGCAATCACCGGCGCCTTCAGCATCGGCAGGGTGATGTCGTTGAGGATCGCGCCGAGCGCGCAGGGCGCGAAGACATCGACATCCAGTGCAAAAATCTGCTCCATGCTGACCGCCTTGGCGCGGAAGTCCTGCACGGCGCGATCGACGCTGGGGAAATGGAGGTCGGTCACCCACAGCTCGGCCCCGGCCTCGAACAGCTGCTGTGCCAGCCGGTAGCCGACGTTGCCGACTCCTTGGATGGCAACCCGCAGACCCTTGAGATCATCGCGCCCGAGGCGGTGCTGTACGGCTGCCTTCAGGCCCACGAAAGTGCCATAGGCAGTGGCCGGCGAAGGGTCGCCGGAGCGCCCCTGCGACATCGCCTCGCCGTCGGCGAGACCGCCGATGTGGCGGGTCACTTCCGCCATGGTGCGGATGTCCTGCACCGAGGTGCCGGAGTCTTCCGCCACCACGTACTGGCCGCCGAACTGCTCGACGAAGCGGCCCATCGCCCGCATCAGCTCCGGCGACTTGTCCTGGCGCGGATCGCCCAGGATCACGCTCTTGCCGCCGCCCTGCGGCAGACCTGCCAGTGCCGCCTTGTAGGTCATGCCGCGCGACAGCCGCAGCACGTCGTTGAGCGCCTCGGCATCGCTGGCATACGGCCACATGCGGCAGCCGCCCAGGCCGCAGCCGAGCGTGGTGTTGTGGACCGCGATGATCGCCTTCAGGCCGCTTGCGGCATCGTGGTGGAAGGCGACCTGCTCGTGGCCGTCGTATTCGGGATGGGAGAAAACAGACATTCGGGGCAGCTCGGCAAAAGGCGAATGGCGCGCATTTTACGTGGCGCGCCGGATCAGCGTCCCCGCATCGACCAGCGTCGCAGCCAGCGCAGCTGCACGGCAATCAGCAGCAGGGTGATGGCGAACATCGCCAGCAGGATCGCCGAGGCGTAGCCGAAGCGCAGGTACTCGAAACCGTTCTGGTAGGCATACAGCGGCAGCATCAGGGTGCCGAACTGCGGCCCGCCCTTGGTGACGATCATGGCGGGCGTGAGGCTGGTCTGGAAACTCAGCGCCGCATCGCGGCAGGCCAGCAGCACCAGCACCGGCATCAGCAGCGGCAGCGTGACGCGGCTGAAGATGTGCCAGGGGGAAGCACCCTCGATGCGCGCCGCCTCGTAGACCTCGCTGCCTAGCTCCTGCCGGGCGGCAATCAGCACCACAGTCAGCTCGCCGATCAGCCACAGCGTCATCAGCGACAGCAGGCCGCGCGCCACGGCAGGCTGGGTCAGCCAGGCATCGGACGCGATGCCGAACACCGGCAGCAGCAGCGCCACTGGGCCGTAGACCGGGTTAAGTAGGAACAGCCAGATCAGCGCCCAGGCGATGTCCGGCGTCACGCCGGGTGCCAGTGCCGCCGCCCGGCCCAGGCCCACGCCGGGGCCGTTGCGGTGCAGCAGCAGCGCCAACCCCAGAGCCAGCAGCAGCCGCAGTGGCACCGAGATCAGCAGTACCTTCAGCGAGTTGCCAAGGCTCTGCCAGAACAGCGGATCACTCCACAGTCGCGCAATGTTTTCGCCGCCAGCGAAGCGCGGCGCCGAGACGCCATCGAAATGCAGCAGCGCCAGCGGCAGCGTCGCCAGCGCCGGCAGCACCACCAGTGCCGCCAACAGCACCAGACCCGGCAGCGACCAGCCCCAGGCCCGCCAGCGGCGACTCATAGCAGGGCGCCCTCGCCTTCCGGTGCGAACCAGCAGGCCTTGTCCAGATGCAGGGTGACCGGCAGACGGTCGCCGATGCGGGCCGGCCACTCTGGTTCGGTGCGTACCGCCAGCCGCTCGCCCTCGGCATCCAGCCAGACGATCTGCTGGTCGCCGCCAGCCTCCACCGCGGTGATGCGCGCCTGCACCGATGCCACCGCGCGGCTGGCCGCGGCCCAGCGCGAACCGGGCAGGCTGAGTTGTTCGGGCCTGAGGCCAAGCGTGGCGCTGCCGGCGGCGAGAAAGGCAGGCGGTGCCACCACCGCATCCGCCAGCCGCGCCTGGCGCCACCACAGCGCGCCGTCGAGCGCCAGGCGCACCTCCAAGAGGTTCATCGCTGGGCTGCCGAGAAACTGCGCGACGAAGCGGTTGGCGGGCCGTGCATAGACCTCGCGCGGGGCGGCCAGCTGCTGCAGCACGCCGTGGTGCAGGATGCCCAGGCGGTCGGCCAGCGCCAGCGCCTCGGCCTGGTCGTGGGTCACCAGCAGCATCGCCGCTGCGCTGCCGGCATGAGCGCGGACGATCTCGGCGCGGGCTCTCGAGCGCAGCTGGGTGTCGAGGCTGGACAGCGGCTCGTCCAGCAGCAGCGCCCTGGGTTTGCGCAGCAGCGCGCGGCCCAGCGCGACGCGCTGGCGTTCGCCACCGGAGAGTGCTGCCGGCCGGCGGGCGAGCAGCGCGGCAAGCCCGAGAGTGGTGGCGACCGCGCCGGCCTGCTCATCCGCCGTCGCCTTGCCCATGCCGCGTGCGCGCAGGCCGAACGTGAGGTTGTCGAGCACGCTCAGGTGCGGGAACAGCGCGTAGCCCTGGAACATCATCGCCACATCGCGCCGTGCCGACGGCAAGGTATCGATGCGGCTGCCGTCGATGTGGATGCTGCCGCTGTCCAGCGCCACCAGCCCGGCCACGGCGCGCAGCAGCGTCGACTTGCCGGAACCGGACGGCCCTGCCAGTACCACCCGCTCGCCGGGAGCCACCGCCAGCGACACCGCCTTCAGCACCGGCTTGTCACCGAGTGCGACGCTGACCGCATCCAGCCGCAGACCTGCACTCATTTGCCGACGCCCGGCGCAGCAACCGGTGCCGCATTCGTCGCCCGCAGATCTTCGAGCAGGATCGGCTGCACGCTGCTGGCGATGCGGCGCGCGGCAGCCAGGCTGCTGCCCAGCACGCCTTCCGCCTCTCCGGGAGCGGCAGGTTCGTAGAGCCACTCGTCGAGCAGCACGTCGGCCTTGCTTTCCACCTCGTGCCAGCGCGCGGTGTTGGGGGTGCGGCGCAGATGCGGGATGGCATCCAGAAACACCTGCGCGTGCTGCGGCGCCAGCGTCGGGTCGAGAAAGGCTGGCGAGGTGGCCACCGCCATGCGCGAGGGCACCGTGCGGCCACTCCTGGCGAGCAGTGATTGGCCTTCTGCCGATAGCGCATATTCAACAAACGCCTGGGCATCAGCGGGCGATGCGGCCTTGGCCGCCATGCAATAGGCATCGGCATGCAGCACCCCCACCGGCTCGCGCAGCAAGGGGAACGGGGCGACATCCCAGTCCGGCGCCTGGTCACCCAGCTCGCGCAAGGTGGCGGTGTAGCGGCGCGACTGGAACAGCATGGCGACGCCGCCGCGCGCGAAGCGGCTGTCGGCGTCCTCGGCATAGCTGTCGGCCTGGCCCGGCATCACCCGGTAATCGGTCACCAGCGCCTTCACCAGGGCCATCGCATGCACCGCGTTGCCACCGTCGATGCGCAGCAGGCTGGGCTTGTTGAGGTCATCCACCAGCGCCCCTTTCATGCCCCAGATGAAGGGGGCGATGCGGATCAGCGTCGGCTGAATGGCGACCCCCCAGACATCGGTCTTGCCGTCGCCATCGGTGTCGCGACGGATTTTCTGCGCAGCGGCCAACAGGTCGGCGAAGCGCCAGTCGGCCTTGGGCTCGTCGACGCCGGCGTCCTTGAACAGCTTGCGGTTGTAGTAGACCACCAAGCTGGAGACGTTCTGCGGCAGGCAGTACTGAGTGCCCTGGAAATTGAAGGCCTCGACCGGCTGTGGGTAGAACTCCTCGGCCTTGAAGCGACCATCCGCCGCCATCATCGCCCCCAGCGGCGCCAGTGCGCCGCGCCCGGCGAACTGCCCGAAGCGGCGGAAGTTGAGAATGAACAGGTCCGGTGGATTGCCGGCCGCGAAGGCGGTGGACAGCTTCGCCATGTGGTCGGCCTGCTTGCCGACCGGAATCAGCTCGATGCGCTTGCCGGGGTGTGCGGTTTGATAGGTGGCAATCAGCTCGCGATAGGCGCTGATCTCCGCCGGGTCACCGAAGATTTGCAGGCGCACCGGCTTGCTCTCGGCCGCCTTGCCGGGGGCTGCGGTATCGGCCGCCTTGCCGCAAGCGGCAACCATCAGGGCGAGCGCGAGGCTGGTGAGCAGGGATTTGGCAATGATCATTTTCGAGCGTCTCGCGACAGGGTATTGAGCAGCGGCTGCACAGCCACGAACACCAGCAGCACGGGGGCGGCAAGCAGGGCGCTGCCGGCCATCAGCACTGCCCACTGGGTGGGGCCGAGCAGGTCCAGCGCGTGCAGCAGCAGGGGGGCGGTGAGCTCGCGTTCGCTCTCCAGATACAGCAGCGGTTCGAGGAAAGCCCCCCAGAACTGCATGGCGGCAAGTGTGGCCACCGCAATGCTGGTGGCGCGCACCTGCGGCAGTGCGAAGCGCCACCATTGGCGGAGCGTGCCGATGCCCTCCAGCGTCGCCGCCTCGAACGGCTCGGGGCCGAGACGGCGGAATGCCATGGTGTAGAGCAGCACGAACAGCGGACTGGCCCCGTAGAGCGCCGGGGCGAGCAAGGGCAGACCGGTGCTCGCCAGTCCCATCGCTTCGAACAACACGAAGCGCGGCACCCAGATGGCAGTGAGCGGAATGCTGGCGGCGATGACCAGCGCGACCACTGCCAGGCTCATGCGCCGCGCGTCCAGACGGGCGATGCCGAAGCCGGTGAGCGAGGCCATCAGCAGGCTGAGTACGACGCCCGCCACGGTATAGGCCAGCGAGTTGATCAGGCCGGAGACCATCGGCACCCACTCGAACACCCGCGCATAGGCCGCGAGCGTCGGGGCCTCGGGCCAGGCCAGACCCGCCGCGCGCAACGGCTGGCCGGGCTGGTGCAGCGAGACCGGCAGCATCCACAGCAAAGGCGCAAGCAGCAGCAGCGCGGCCGCCAGCGCCAGCAGGCTGCGCAGCAACTGGGTTTTCACCGGGAGATTCATGCGTCAAGAGCTTAGTGGGATGTTGTCAATCTTGCGTCAACAAGGCATCGCGGCGGTAAATCCGGTCGACCAAAATCTTTATGGCTTCTTCACGCCCCGGCCCTGCCTGCCCACTCGAATCTTCACGGACTGCAAGCGCCCAATAGCGTCATCTCAAAACCCCTTGGAGGGTGTGCCGTGAACGATGTGCTTTTTCTGCTGCTGGGCCTGGGTGGCTTTGCCGCCATGTTCGGCTATGCCGTGTTCTGCAACCGCAACTAAAGGTTCTCCCAATGCTCGACTACGCACTCGGCGGCCTCACCCTCGCCATCCTTCTGGGCTACCTGACCTACGCGCTCATCAAACCGGAGCGGTTCTGATGAGTTTCAACGGCTGGCTGCAGATCGCCTTCTACTTTGCAGCACTGGTGCTGTTGACGCGCCCCCTTGGCGGCTTCCTGTTTCGCGTGTTCGAGGGTCAGCGCACTTGGCTATCGCCCATGGTCGGCCACATCGAGCGTGGCTTTTATCGCGCGGCGGGGGTCGATGAAAAACAGGATCAATCCTGGATCAGCTACACCGGGGCCATGCTGGCGTTCAATGCCTGCGGCTTTCTGCTGCTGTATCTGATCCTGCGCCTGCAAAACTTCCTGCCGCTGAATCCGCAGGATCTGGCGGGGGTATCACCCCACCTCGCCTTCAACACCGCAGTGAGCTTCGTCACCAACAGCAACTGGCAGAGCTATGGCGGCGAGACCACGCTCAGCTACTTCAGCCAGATGATCGGGCTGACCACCCAGAACTTCGTGTCTGCCGCCACCGGCATCGGTGTGGCCTTGGCACTTACCCGCGGCCTGGCGCGCCGCAAGGCAAACGGCATCGGCAACTTCTGGGTGGACTTGACCCGCGCCCTGCTCTACGTGCTGCTGCCGCTTGCCTTCATTTCGGCACTGCTGCTGGTCGCGCTCGGCGTGCCGCAGAACTTCTCGGCCTACACCGAGGCCACCACGCTCGAAGGGGCGAGACAGATCATCGCGCAGGGCCCGGTCGCCTCACAGCTCGCCATCAAGCAGCTCGGCAGCAATGGCGGCGGCTTCTTCAACGTCAACTCTGCGCATCCCTTCGAAAACCCGACCGCGCTGACCAACTTCGTCGAGTCGCTGTTTCTGGTGCTGATCGCAGGCGCACTCACCAACACCTTCGGCCGCATGGTCAGGGACGAGCGCCACGGCTGGGCGCTGTTCGGTGCGATGGCGCTGCTGTTGGCCGCCGGCACAGCCGTGCTCTACGCCGCCGAGTCGAGCCCCAATCCCGCCATCGCCGCGATGGGCGTGCAAGGCCCGAATCTGGAGGGCAAGGAGACCCGCTTCGGGGTGGCGCAATCCGCAATCTGGGCCGCAGGCACCACCGCCGCCAGCAACGGCTCGGTCAATGCCATGCACGACTCGCTCAACCCGCTCAGCGGACTGGTGACGATGGTCAACATCCAGCTCGGCGAGTCGATCTTCGGCGGCGTCGGCGCCGGGCTTTACGGCATGTTGGTGTATGCACTGCTCACCGTCTTCATCGCCGGCCTGATGGTCGGCCGCACACCCGAATATCTGGGCAAGAAGATCGAAGCGCGCGAGATGAAGTTGGTGATGCTGGCCATTCTCTGCATCCCCACGGTGCTGCTTGGCTTCACGGCCTATGCATGCCTATCGCCGACTCTGCTGGCGGGCTTGAACAACGCCGGGCCGCACGGCTTCAGCGAGATTCTCTACGCCTTCAGCAGTGCGGCGGGCAACAACGGCTCGGCCTTCGCGGGCCTCACCGCCAATGCGCCGCTGTGGAACACCCTGCTCGGCATCACCATGCTGGTGGGTCGCTTCGCCATGATCGTGCCGCTGCTCGCGGTGGCCGGCAGCCTTGCTGCCAAGAACGTCATCCCGCCCTCGCCCGGAACCTTTCCCACCAACAATGGGCTGTTCGTGGGCTTGCTAATCGCCATCGTGCTGATTGTCGGCGGGCTCACGTTCTTCCCCGCGCTGGCGCTGGGGCCGATCGTCGAACACCTCGCCATGTTGGCAGGCCAAACCTTCTAGTCATCTGTCATTCCCGCGAACGCGGGAATCCAGAGCACGAAACGCAGGCACCACAGCAAGCATTCACGGCCCCTGGATTCCCGCTTTCGCGGGAATGACGAGAAAGGAACACACATGAAAAACAAACCCGCATCGCTGTTCGATAAAAAGCTGGTTATCCCGGCGCTGAAAGGCGCGGTGCTCAAGCTCAACCCGGCCTCGCTCGCCAAGAATCCGGTGATCTTCATCACCGCGCTGGTCGCCGTGCTCTCGACGGTGCTGTGCATCCGCGATGCCACCATCGGCGCGCCGAATGTGCTGTTCTCATCCCAGGTGGTGATCTGGCTCTGGTTCACGGTGCTGTTCGCCAACTTTGCCGAGGCGATCGCCGAAGGCCGTGGCAAGGCGCAGGCCGATACCCTGCGCAAGACCCGCGCGACGACGGTTGCCAGGAAACTGGCGAACGAGACCGCGACAGCCACCACCGATGTGCCCGCCACACAGCTCAAGGTCGGCGACTTCGTGCGCGTCAGCGCCGGCGACGTCATCCCCGGCGACGGCACCATCCTCAGCGGTGTGGCCACCGTCGATGAAGCCGCCATCACGGGTGAATCCGCCCCGGTGGTGCGCGAATCCGGCGGCGACCGCAGCGCCGTCACCGGCGGCACGCGGGTGTTGTCGGACACCCTCGTCATCCGCATCACGGCGGCTGCCGGTTCGAGCTTTCTCGACCGCATGATCGCGCTGGTGGAAGGGGCAGCACGTCAGAAAACACCGAATGAGCTGGCGCTCAACGTGCTGCTCGCCGGCATGTCGCTGGTGTTCGTGCTGGCGGTCGCCACCATTCCTGCCTTTGCAGCCTATGCCTCCGCAAGTTCAGCGCAGGCTATGGATGCCGTTGGGTCGGCATATGCGGCGCTTCCCGCACCCACTTCGATGCGCGAAGGCACCGTGTCAGCGCCGCACGCAGGCGGCAAAATCAGCTTGATCGTGCTCGCCGCACTGTTCGTGACGCTGATCCCCACCACCATCGGCGCCCTGCTGAGCGCCATTGGTATCGCCGGCATGAACCGCCTGGTGCAGTTCAACGTGCTGGCCATGTCGGGCCGCGCGGTGGAGGCGGCGGGCGACGTGGACACGCTGCTGCTCGACAAGACCGGCACCATCACACTGGGCAATCGTCAGGCCGTCGAGTTCATCGCCATGCCGGGTGTGTCGCCGAAAGAACTGGCCGACGCCGCTCAGCTTTCTTCGCTCAGCGACGAGACGCCGGAAGGCCGCAGCATCGTGGTGCTGGCGAAGGAACAATTCGGCCTCAGGGGCCGCGACATG
>JBKJJE010000019.1:0-25577 GCA_046598075.1 Stagnimonas sp. | reverse complement strand
TCGTATTGATCGGACCAGAACCAGGGCACGTTGTGGTACGGCTCGGTCTTGCCGAGCAGGCTGCGGGCGGCGATGCGGCCCTGCTCCATGGCGTTCTGCACCGACTCCAGCCGTATGCGCCGGCCGGCGAACGGGCTGGGATGATTTGTGCAGTCGCCGGCAGCGACGACGTCGGGGTCCGAGGTGCGCGCGAACTCGTCGACGACGATGCCGTTGTCCACCGCCAGGCCAGCAGCTTCCGCCAGCTCGGTGTTGGCGACCACGCCGATGCCGACGATCAGAAAGTCCGCCTCGATGCGGCTGCCATCGGCGAGCCGCACATGGGTCACTCGCGCATCGCCTTCCAACGCCTCCACCTGCACACCCGTGCGCAGGTCAACTCCCGCCTCGCGGTGCACGCGCTCGAAGAAACTCGACACCTCCGGCGCGGTGACGCGCGCCAGCACTCTCGGCAAGCCTTCCAGCACCGTCACCTGCAGACCCATCTTCACCAGCACCGCAGCCGTCTCCAGGCCGATGAAGCCGGCACCGATGATCACCACTTTTTGGCCG
The DNA here is from genome assembly GCA_046598075.1 of Stagnimonas sp. GTDB lineage: Bacteria > Pseudomonadota > Gammaproteobacteria > Nevskiales > Nevskiaceae > Stagnimonas. The sequence continues at coordinate 25,025 of JBKJJE010000019.1, read as the reverse complement.
GCGAAGCAGTGCGGCTGGATCCGGCGCACGTCGGCGATGCTGCGCAGCGGCAGCACATTGGGCTTGTCGCCGCCCTGCTGGGTCAGCAGTCTGGCGCGGCCGCCGGTGGTCAGTGCCAGTTTGTCGTAGCCGAGCCTGCGGCCATCGGCGAGCTGCACCTGATGGGCGGCGCGGTCGATGCCCTCGACACGGGCATTGCCGATGAACTCGATGTTGAGTTTTTCGAGGTTGGCCGGCTGCGAGACGAACAGCGCATCCTCGTTGACGGTGCCGGCCAGGAATCCCTTCGACAGCGGCGGCCGCTTGTAGGGAATCTGCGCCTCTTCGCTGACGATCAGCACCCGCCCGGAAAACCCCTGCTTGCGCAGCTCGCCCGCCACTTCGCCGCCGGCCTGGCCGCCGCCGACAATCAGAAAGGTGGGGTGCGCAGTGGTCTCGCTCATGGGGGCGGCTCGTCGTTTTCGGGGTGCGCAGTTTACGGCAGCATGGTGGCCGGGCCCGCCCGTGCCGGCTTCGCCCGTTTGCAGTAAGCACAGCCTAAAACCGGTAGGTGGCGGTGATCGAGGCGTTGTCGCGGTCGGCGTACGGGCGCTGGCGGAAGTCCGGCGCGCCGAAGAAGGCGCTGTAGTTCACCCCCAGCGTCAGCTTTTGCAGCCGGGTGAAACTGGCGCCGATGCTGCCCCTGAGGTCGCCCTCGCCCGCCAGCGCACCGAGGCCGCCCAGCAGCGACGACTGTCCTTTCGCAATGCCCGCGAAGCTGACCGGAATCTGCAAATCCCAGCCGGGAAAAATATTGCGGTAGTCGATAAACGACAACACCGAATAGCCCCAGGCATTGCGGCTGTAGGTGAGGTCCTTGGAGCAACTGACCGGGCCGCAGGCCTGATCTACCTGGTTGACGTGGATATAGCTGGTTTCGCCGACGAGGGTAATCGCATCCCAGGCCAGGCCGGGGCCGATCACGTAAATCGCCGACAGCAGGCCCTGAGTGATCTTGCTGCGGGTGGGCGTCGGCACCGGGCCGAGCAGTCCGCCATCCACATCCACCAGTGTGTCGATGCCGTCGCGGTAAATCAGTTCGCCGGCGACGTTGGCGCCCAGCAGCGTGCTGGAAAAACTCAGCGCGCTGAGATTGATGCCGTCGAAATAGCGGATGTTGTAGGTGACCGGAATCTTCACGCCCAGCAGTGCGGTGGTGACCGGTGGCAGCGGGCCGTTGCCGGGCAGCAGTATTCCGTCGCCATAGTTCTGTACCGGCGCCGGCGTGGTGTTGTGGTAGCGCAGGCGATACAGGCCGAGGCTGGTGTCCGCAGTCAGCCGGTAGCGAAGCCCTAGCCCCCATTGGCCGAAATCGCTGGGGCGGATGTCCGGTCCGCGCTGGACGTTGATGTTTTTCGGCACACCCGGCTGCTGGATGCCGCCGACCGGCAGGTTGGCGTCCGGCAGCACGCCATCGAGTTGGCCGAGCAGGGTCGACAGTACGCCGCTGAGCTGGTCGGCCGGTAGGTCGACGGGCAGCAGGTCGACGATCAGCTGCAGCGCCTCCGGCACATCGTCGGAGAGCAGATTGATGTCGGCGAGATTGGCCAGATACAGCGGGTTCTGGATCCCGTAGATGAACTCCGCGCCGGGGCCGACCACATCGGCGATCGAGAAGAACTCGCCGACCGGATTCAGCTCGGTTTCCTTGTACTCGAACTTGTACTGGCCGAGCAGGGTGAGGTCGTCAGTCAACGTCAGCTGCATGGCAACCTGGTTGACCGGCAGCAGAATGCTCTTGACGTCGGCACCCGGCACTGTCGCCTTGGTGGCATCCGCCGGCCCCTGCGCCAGCGCCACCCCGGAAAAGAACAGGCTCTCGCCCCAGGCCACCACCTGCTGGCCGATGCGCAGGTTGAGAACCACCGTGTCGCCCAGGTACCAGGTACCGAAGGCATAGGCATCGAGTAAGCGGGTGCGGCGGCCGTCGTAGTAGCGGGCGGCATGGGTGAACGAGTTCACCGGCTGCTGGGTGGTATTGATGGTGTCCGGCGACTGGTTGTCGTTGTCGAGACGCCGGTAGACATCGTCGTAGAAGGCATCGCCGCGCAGCAGCAGGCCGTAGTCCTTCTTCTGCAACTGCAGCTCGCCGAGCACCGTCAGGCGGTTGTTGACCAGCGCACCCTTGTCGAAATTGCGGTCGCCGTCGTCGTAGTTGTTGGACTCCGGCAGCTTCAGATAATCCGGGATCGGAATCTTTGCACTCGGTGGCGTGGCGATGATTCGATTGTCCGGCGACTCGGTGCGGATCGCCGCGGCATAACTGCCGATCAACTGGTATTCGCCGTCCAATCCAAACCAGTCGAATGAGCCTGCGCAGGCCACGCCCGTCATCACCATGCCGCCAGCCAGCGTCAGCCCATGCGCTGCGCCCGCTCCCCTAAAAAAACCCATGTCGCCTCCATGCAAGATTTGAATTTCATCCTGAAATTCCGCCGCCACTGTAAGGGCGACCCAAGCTGCACACTTCATCCAAAACGATGAGTGTTTTGCCGCTGTGAACCCTCGTCTGCCGTCAGCCGCTCAGGCCGGCCGAATGTGCTGGCGCATGAACGCCACCATGTCCTGCCGTGCCAGCCTGGCCTTGGGGAACAGCCGCTCGAACAGGGGGAAGGCATGCGGCAGCAGCGGCCATATGTCGAAGCGGGTCGGCACGCCCGCGGCAAGCGCGCGGCGCGCGAACAGTACCGTGTCATCCAGCAGCACCTCGTTGTTGCTGGCCAGCAGGAACAGCGGCGGGAAGCCGCTGCAATCCGCATACAGCGGCGACACCTCGGGGTCGGACGCATCCCAGTCGCCGACGTACATCTCCGCCACTTTAGCCAGCGCCGTGATCGGCAGGATGGGGTCGCGGCGCGCCCTCAGCACCCGCGAGGGCGGTGCGTGCACGCGGCCCATCTCGCCTGCGGGCGAAACCGGAATCGCACACGAGGGCATCGGCAGGCCGGCCTTGCGGATGCGTTGCAGCACCCCCAGCACCAGATTGCCGCCTGCCGACTCGCCGGCCAGCACGATACGCGTCGCCGGGAAGCCCAAGTCCAGCAGCGCACGGTAGGCGTTCTCGCAGTCGTCGAGTGCGGCCGGAAAGCGGTTGAAGGGCGTCAGTCGATAGTCCGGCAGAAAACCCACCGCATCGAGGTCGCGGCACATCTTGCTGACGATGTGCACGTGCACCTCCGGCACTGCCGGCAAAATGAATGCGCCGCCGTGCAGCCAGAGGATCGCCGGCTTGTGGCTATCCTTCAGCGAGCCCAGCACATGCCCCGGCACCTTGCCGACGATGTCGTAGTCCAGAAGCAGGCCGGAGCTGTCCTTGCAGATGCGGCTCGCCATCTGCAACTGGATCTTCGCGATGCGCTCCGGCGATCCGCGCAGCGCCCGCGCCAGCCAGGGCCGCAGCAGCCAGCGCATCAGGAACAGGATGAGATGGGTGCCGAACCCGAACTGCACGTCGCGCACCACAATCTCGCGCGCCTCGGTGGTGGGCAGGGCTTGGCGCAGCTGATCGGAGGTTTTTGGATTCATGGCGGCAGACTACATGCGGAACACGCCGTAGCGGGGCTCGGCAATCGGCGCGTTGAGTGCGGCGGAGAGCGCGATGCCCAGTGCGTTGCGGGTGTCGACCGGATCGAGAATGCCGTCGTCCCAGATTTCCGAGGTACTCCAGTAGGCGCTCTGCTTGCGCTTGAAGTCGCCCAGCACCGGGTCGCGGATGGCGTTGATGTCGTCCTGCGAAAGCTCTCTGCCCTGCTTGGCGAGCTGGCGGATCTTCACGTCGGCCAGCGTGTTGGCTGCTTGTTCAGCGCCCATCACAGAGATCTGCGACTGCGGCCAGCCGAACAGAAAGCGTGAGTCGAACGAGCGCCCACTCATGCCGTAATTGCCCGCGCCAAAACTGCCGTTGCACATCACCGTGAACTTGGGTACCTCGCTGCACGACACCGCCATGATCATCTTCGCGCCGTCCTTGGTGATGCCACGCCGCTCGTATTCGCGGCCGACCATGAAGCCAGTGATGTTCTGTAAAAACACTATTGGCGTCTTGTTCTGGTTGCACAGCTCGATGAAGTGCGCGCCCTTCAAGGCCGAGTCGTTGAGCAGCACGCCGTTGTTGCCGAGAATGCCGATCTTGTAGCCCCAGAGGTGGGCATAGCCGCAGATCAGCGTCTTGCCGTAGTTGGGCTGATACTCGTGAAAGCGGCTGCCATCGACCAGGCGTGCGATCACCTCGCGGATGTCGAACTGCTGCTTGATGTCGCGCGGAATGATTCCGTACAGCTCGGCCGGGTCGTAGTGCGGCGCCTCCGGCTGCTGCCACTCGATGTGAGTTTTCTGCGGCCGCTTGAACTGCGCGACGATGTCGCGGGCGATGGCAATCGCCTCTTCCTCGCTGCTCGCCGGGTAGTCGGCAGTGCCGGAGACGCTGGTGTGCATGTCGGCACCGCCCAGTTCATCAACGGTGTTCTCCTCGCCGGTCGCCGCCTTCACCAGCGGCGGGCCAGCGAGAAAGATCGCGCCGGTGCCACGCACGATGACGTTGTAGTCCGACAGCCCTGGCACGTAGGCACCACCTGCGGTGCAATGGCCGAGCACCACCGCCACCTGCTGCACGCCCATCTTGGAGAGAATGCACTGATTCCGAAAAATCCTTCCGGCGAAATACTTGTCGGCGAAGAGATCAGCCTGCAACGGTAGAAAGCCACCAGCGGAATCGCAGAGATGCACCACCGGCAGGCGGTTCTCGATGGCGATGTCGAGCGCGCGCACGGTCTTCTTCACCGTCAGCGGATACCAGGCGCCGCCCTTGACGCTGGCGTCGCCGGCATTGATGACCACTTCGCGGCCCGAGACGATGCCAATGCCGATCACGCAGGCCGCCCCCGGCACTTCACCGTCGTAGGCATCGTTGGCGGCGAGCGAGGACAGCTCCAGGAACGGCGTGCCCGGATCGAGCAGCAGATTGATGCGCTCGCGCACCAGCATCTTGTTCTGCGCCCGCAGGCGGTCTATATCGCGCTGCGGGCGGTCGTGCCGCGCTTTCCGCTGTTTCTCGTGGAAGGCGTCGATCAGCGCGCGGTTGTGGGCGGCATTGGCCTGGAACTCCGCCGAGGCGGTGTTGATCTTGGATTCGATGCGCTTCATGAGTGCACGTCCTGTGCAAGACGGCGCCATCCATGGCGCCGACTGTCAAAACAAGCGGCGAGAGTTTTCCTATTTGTCACGTTTCAGCTCCAATAACACCGCATTGCGGTCAAAGGTCTGGCCCTTGTCATAAGTGATCGCCTCCACCACGCCATCGCGCGAGGCAGCGATGGTGGTTTCCATCTTCATGCTCTCCATCACCAGCAGGGTCTGGCCCTTGCTGACGGCATCGCCCACCTGCACCGACACCATGACGATGCTGCCCGGCATCGGCGCCCGCACGCTGTCTTCCGCCGCACTGCCGCCCTGAGCCGCCAGGCGATCCAGCGGATGCTGGTAGCGCAGCTGGTAGGCCTCGCCGTCGAGATGCACGAACACCTCGTCGCCGCGCGTGGCGATCACCACCGGCACATGGCGCTCGCCGACGGTGAGCCAGGTCTTGCCATCAGGGCTGGTCTTGAGATTAATTGCGATGACGCCACCGGCGCAGTGCAGGCGATAGCTGTCGGCACTACGGGAGAGCGCAAGATTGTGTTCGGCGTCGCCGAGCTTGAAGGCGTGTTGCATGTCTAATTTCTCCAATCGCCCATCGCCGCGTGCATGTCGGGCACCGCATCGGCGACATCGCGCATCGGGCGCGTGCTGAGGGCGGCGGCGGCGAGCAGGGCGTGAAGCGTGGCGGCGGGCAGCGCGGGTTCAGCGGCAATCTGCGGGTTGGCGTCGAGAAAGCCGGTATGCACATCGCCCGCGACGAAAGCCGGGTGAGCGATCAACCGCCGCAGAAAGGCGGTGTTGGTCTTGCAGCCGAGCAGCACGGTTTCAGCCAGTGCCCTGTCGGCGCGCGCGATGGCTTCGCTGCGAGTCTGTCCACGGATGATGAGCTTGGCGATCATCGGGTCGAAGGCCGCCGTCACTTCGCCGCCCTGCAACACACCCGAATCCCAGCGCACGCCCTCGCCCTGCGGCGCTTGCAGCACCAGCACCGGGCCGGTGGTGGGCGTGTAGCCGCGCGCGGCGTCTTCGGCATAGATGCGGAACTCGATGGCATGGCCCTGCGCGGTCACATCCTTCTGCACGTAGCCGAGTGGTTCACCCGCCGCGATGCGCAGTTGTTCCAGCACCAAATCCTTGCCCGTGATCTCCTCCGTCACTGGATGCTCGACCTGCAGGCGGGTGTTCATTTCAAGGAAATAAAACTCGCCGCCCTGCCCAAAGATGAACTCCACCGTGCCGGCATTGCGATAACCCGCGGCGCGCGCGATGCCGGCAGCTGTCTCGCAGATTTTCTCGCGCAGTGCCGGCGTCAACGCCGGTGAGGGCGTTTCCTCGACGATTTTCTGGAAGCGCCGCTGCACTGAGCATTCGCGCTCGAACACATGCACGACCTTGCCGTGACTGTCGCCCAGTACCTGCACCTCGATGTGACGCGGGTTCTCGATGTAACGCTCGACGTAAAGCCGACCATCGCCGAAATAGCGTAGGCCCTCGCTGCGGGCGCGCTCGATCTCGACATCGAGAATCGCGAGGTCACGGACGATGCGCATACCCTTGCCGCCGCCGCCGGCACTGGGCTTGATGAGCAGCGGCGTGCCGACCTGGCGCGCGCGCTGGTTGAAGGTGGCCGGATCATCGTCCTCGATGGCCGAGGGTGCGACCGGAAAGCCGCCCTGCTCGACGAAGTTGCGCGCCCGCACCTTGTCACCCATCAGCATGATCTGTGCAGGCGTCGGCCCGATGAAGACCAGACCGGCAGCTTCGACCGCCGTGCAAAACCCGGCGTTCTCGGAGAGAAAGCCATAGCCGGGGTGGATTGCACCTGCGCCGCTGGCTTTCGCCGCCGCCAGAATTTGCGCGGCATCGAGATAGGCGGCGACCGGCGTGCTGCCGGTGATCTCGATGGCCTGATCCGCCATCTTCACCGCCAGCGTGCCCCGGTCAGCCGCGTGGTAGACGACGATGCCGCGCAGGCCTAGCTTCTGCACCGTGCGCAGCACGCGCACGGCGATCTCGCCACGGTTGGCGACCAGCACACTGTTGAACGGCCATTGGGAGGTGCGGTGTTGGGCTGTGGTCATATCGTTCTGAACCGGGATTTCATTTGCAGGACTGTCATTCCCGCGCAGGCGGGAATCCAGTTGGCTTGTGACGTTCTCCGCCGCCAAAAACTGGATTCCCGCCTGTGCGGGAATGACGACGTGTTGAAGTGACGGGCGCGGCAATGCCGCCGCACAGCATCGCGGTCATCTGCTCGGCGATGCGGTCAATGTCGAGCGCACCGCGACCGCAGATGTAGTTCCAGCTGTGGTGCTCAATCGCGCCGTAGACCATGTCGCGCAGCAACGGCAGCGGCAGGTCGCGGCGGAACTCGCCGCGCTGCTGGCCTGCGTCGAGCACGGCCACCAGCAGCTCGGTGTACTGGCGATTGAGCTGATGCAGTACAGAGCCGTGGTAGTCGGCCTCGGAGCGCACCTCGCGGAACATCAGGCGGCACAGCAGCGGGTAGTCGCGGATCGAGCGCAGGTGCCGCCACACCAGCAGTTGCAGGCTCTCGCGGCTGCCTTGCGCGATGGCGAGGTCGCGGGCGTAGTCGCCGAACATCTCCTCATACCAGTGCTCCAGCACCTTCAGCAGCAGCTCTCGCTTGCTGGCGAAGTACTTGTAGACGGTGCCTTCGACCACCCCGATTCGGGCCGCGATTTCGGCGACCACCGTCTGCTCATAGCCCTTCTCGCAGAACAGCTGTCGCGCCGCATCGAGAATCTCGTCGACGCGCTGCGCGCGCGCGCGGCGCGGAGCGTGCAGACGGGCGGGCCTGGCAGTCACGGCTCAGGTGCCGGTGAAGTGGGGCGCACGCTTTTCCTGGAACGCCGCCATGCCCTCGCGGGCATCGTCGGTGGACGACATCACCGGCACCATCGCCTGCGCAAACTCCAGCGACTCGCGCAGGCTCATGTCGCGCATGGCATGAAAGGCCTGCTTGCCGAGCCGGATCGCGGTGGGCGACTTGTCGGTGATGCGCGCCAGCAGCCAGTCGAGCTTGGCGTCGAGTTCCGCGCGCGGCACCACGTAGTTCACCACCCCCCAGTCCAGCGCATCCCTGGCGGTGAACAGCTCACCGGTGATGCACATTTCCTGCAGCTTGCGGGCGGGGAGCACCCGCAGCATGTGGGGCAGGATCATCATCGGGGTGACGCCGATCTTGCTCTCGGTGGTGCCGATGCGGATGTCATCCGCCGCCACCGCCAGGTCGCAGGCACAGAGAATCCCGAAGCCACCCGCCATCGCTGCACCATTGACGCGCGCGACGATGGGCAGCGTGCAGTCCTGCATGCACTTGAACAGCTCGACGATGTAATGCCGGGGCCGCGCGAAGTCGACCGCAAAGGCAAAGCCCTGGGCATTCCTGGCGAGATCGGCACCGGCGCAGAACGCCTTCTCCCCCGCCCCGGTCAGCACGATGGCGCGGCAGTCCGGCGACTGCATGGCCTGCACGATGCCTGCGGTGATCGCCGCGACCACCTCCGCGTTCAGCGCGTTGCGGCGCTCCTCGCGATTGATGGTGATCCACTGCACGACGCCACGGCGCTCGACAAGGACGGATTCGGACATGGCAGTACTCGGCGGCTGATGACTGCCGCGCAGCCTAGCGGAGACGCTGGTGAGTCCACCTCACCCGTTTACGGGATACACAGCTCGTGGCCTTGGCCGCAGCTCACTTCTTGACCGCGAACACCAGCAGCAGTCCACCGGCCAGGATGGCGCCGAGGCCGGCCCAGATCGGCACGTTGACCGTCTGCTTCTCCTTGACCGAAAGCTCGAAGGTGCCGACCTTGAGCGCGGTGGTGTCCTTGGTGTAACTGAAGCCGCCGTAGATCAGGCCGAGCAATCCGGCTGCCATCAGCAGTACTGCCATGGTCTTGGTGAGGTTCATTTTTTGTTTGACTCCCTATGCTGTGAGAACGCGGATTGATCGCCTCGCATGGCTCGCAGGCTATCCCGAGGATGGGCATGCTGCGCCGCCGTGCCGCGCGAAAATGCATCAGTGGGCATTGTGCGCCACCGACGCGCGCGCCCAGCTGAACGCGCTGGACGCTATGCATTTTTTCCCATCATCATGTCCGGCCATGCGCCCTGCCCTCACCCCGCTGCCGGATCTGCTGACTGCCGCCTGGGCAGGCGAGTCGGCGCGGATGTTCGCCATGCCGGCCGAGACGCCGGCGCTGCTGCTGGCCGCCGACTGGCAGGCACAGGGCCTGTCGGCAGAAGAGGCAGATGCCCTGGCCGAGTGGCTGCCTCGGCAGCCCTGCCCCACCATCGCCATCGCTGCCGTCGGCACCGACCCCAGACTGGCGGCAGCCTGCGACGTGCAGCTGGCGCAGCTCGACGCCGCCGCCGTGCTCTGCGCCCACATCGCCCTGGCGCCACTGGCGGCGAGGGTGCTGGTGCAGCTGCTGCGGATCACCGAAGCCATGCCGCTGGAGCACGCCCTGGTCGCGGAGTCGCTGGCCTATTCCACCCTGCAGGCCGGTCCGGAGTTCCGGCGTTGGCTGCTTGCACATCCACCCCGATCAATGCCCGCTACCGACCATGGGCCAGCAGTGCTGATGCAGCGCGAAGGGGCGATGCTCGCAGTGCAACTCAATCGCCCCCACCGCCGCAACGCGATGTCGGTGGAACTGCGCGATGCGCTGATCGAGGCCCTGCAGCTGGTGCTGGCCGACGACTCCATCGCGGCGGTGCAGCTGAGTGGACTGGGACGGTGTTTTTCCACCGGCGGCGAGCTGGCCGAGTTCGGCACCGCACCCGACCCTGCGACGGCGCATCTGGTGCGCAGCCTGGCGCTACCGGGCCGGGCGCTGGCGCGCTGCGCCTCCCGGGTAACGGTGCGCCTGCACGGCGCCTGCATCGGTTCGGGCATCGAGTTCCCGGCGTTTGCCGGCCGGCTGGTGGCGGCACCCGATGCCTACTTTCAGCTGCCGGAACTGAAGTTCGGCCTGATCCCCGGCGCTGGCGGCTGCATCAGCATCGCCCGCCGCATCGGCCGCCAGCGCACCGGCTGGCTGGCGCTGTCAGGTCAACGCATCGACGCGAACACGGCGCTGGCCTGGGGCCTCGTCGATGCCATCGAAACCGCATCGGCGGCATGAATTTTCTCGCCCACCTGTGGCTGGCGGATCAAAGCAGGACCTCGATGGCGGGGGCCATTCTCGGCGACCTGGTGCGCGGTGCCGAGCTGTCGGCGTATCCCGACGACATCGCCGCTGGCATCCGCCTGCATCGGCGGCTCGATGCGCTTACCGACCGCCACCCGCACATCGTCGCACTGCGCGCTGCGCAGGCCGATGGTGTGCGCCGCTATGCCGGCATCGTGCTGGACCTGGTCGCCGATTACCTGCTGATCGAAGACTGGCCGCGCTACACCGATGAGCCACTACAGGATTTCTGCGCACGGGCCGGCGCGGCGATCGAAGCCGCGACGCCGTGGTTTCTGCTGGCCGGCGGGCGCTCCAGCAGCGCCGCCGACTTTGCCCGGCTGCTCTGCTCCTACGGCGAGCCGGCTGGCATCGAACGCGCGATCCAGCGCACTGCGCAGCGCCTGCGCCAACCGCAGCCCCTGCTGGCTGCGGGCAGCCACTGGCCCAGCATGGCCGAGGCCCTGCGACCACTGTTGCCGGCCTTGCTGCACGACCTGCGCTGTGCAGCGGTGCAGGCGCCGACCGTCGACGGCCGCTGCTGAAAAACCATCTCGTCAACTCGGACGAAGCATGGCGGTGACCGGCTGTCTAAGCTGGTGGCAAGCCAGACTCCCCATCCGCATGCCGCCATGACCCTCCTCACCAGCATCGAACGCCCCAGCGTCGTCCAGGCCTTTTCCGGCCTCTCCAATGACGAGCTGGAAGTGCTCGGCAATGCCGACCACTTCGCACAGAACGAGCTGTATCCGCTGTCCAAAAAAATGGACGACGAGGAATGGTGGCCGACGGACATCTTTCCCAAGATCGGTGCCACCGGCTATTTCGGCATCACTGCGCCCGAGCAATACGGCGGCTCGGGCATGGATGTGTTCACCTCCGGCCTGATCCTGCAAGCCTTTGGCCGCTGGAACCACGCGCTGGCCTTGAGCTGGGTGGCGCACGAAAACCTCTGCCTGCACAACATCCTGCGCAACGCCAACGAAGAGCAGAAACAGAAATATCTGCCCGCCATGTGCAAGGGCACTTCGATTGGTGCGCTCGGCCTCACCGAGCCGGGCGCGGGCTCCGATGCACTGGGCTCGATGCGCACCACTGCGCGTCTCGAGGGTGGCCACTATGTATTGAATGGCAGCAAGCTCTACATCACCAACGGCCCGGTCGCCGACGTGCTGCTGGTCTACGCCAAGACCGACAAGGACAGAGGTGCACAGGGCATTTCGGCGTTCATCGTCGAAAAGGATTTCCCCGGCTTCAAGGTGGCGCAGAAGCTCAACAAGATGGGCTTTCGCGGCAGCCAGACCGGCGAGCTAGTGTTCGAGGACTGCAAGGTGCCGGTGGAGAACCTGGTCGGCGGCGAGAATCGCGGCGTGAAGGTGGTGATGTCTGGCCTCGATCTAGAGCGCGCGATGATCTCGCCGATCTGCCTTGGCATTGCCGAGCGTGCCTTTGCACTGGCACTCGACTACGCCAAGCAGCGCAAGCAGTTTGGCCGCTCGATTAGCGATTTCCAGATGGTGCAGGCCAAGCTGGCCGACATGTACACCTGGGTCGAGTCGATGCGCCTGTTCACTTATCAGACCCTGCGCGCGGCCAACGTGATCAGTGAAGACGAAGGCGGTCGTGGTGAGATTCATAAGCTCACCGCCGCAGGCGTGCTGTATGTCGCCGAGACCATGAACAAGGTGCTCAACGACGCCGTGCAGCTGCATGGTGGCGGCGGCTATATCTGGGAAAGCGAGATCAACCGGCTGTATCGCTCGATCAAGCTGCTGGAGATCGGCGCGGGCACCAGCGAGGTGCGCAAGATGATCATCGCCAAGGAACTGCTGACGGCCTGATTTGGCTTCTAGTCCTCTCCCCATGTGGGAGAGGAAAAGTTCAACCGCAGATTTCACAGATTCCGCAGATCAAAACGCTTTTGAATCTGTGTCATCTGTGAAATCTGCGGTTCAAAGAAATGATTGGAGTTGGCATGTCCCCTGAAATCGCGCATCTCAATTCGCCCGAGCACCTCTGGACCACCGACACCGTCTATCGCTCGGATTTATTCAAGGGCAAGGTCGCCCTCGTCTCGGGTGCAGGCAGCGGCATCGGTCGCGCCTGCGCGCTGCTGTTTGCACGACTCGGCGCGAAGCTGGTGATCTGCGGCCGCACACCGACCAAGCTCGAAGTGGTCGCCGACTTCATCCGCGCCAAGGGGGGCGAGGTGCTGGTGGTACCCACCGATGTGCGCGAACCGGCGCAGATCGACGCCCTGTTCCTGCAGGCGCATGCTCACTTCGGCCGCATCGACTACACCGTCAACAACGCGGGCGGGCAGTTTCCGCAGGCGGCCATCGACTTCGCGCCCAGGGGCTGGAACGCGGTGATCAACAACAACCTCAACGGCACCTGGCTGATGATGCAGCGCGCCGCGCAGTACTGGCGTGACCAGAAAACCCCGGGCTCGATCGTCAACATCGTGGTGGTGATCGAGCGCGGCATGCCGGGTGTGGCGCACACGGTGGCCGCACGTGCCGGCGTGATCGGTGTCAGCCGCACGGTGGCGATCGAATGGGCGCCGCTGGGCATTCGCGTCAACTGTGTCGCCCCGGGGCTGACTGCCACCGAAGGGCTGGCGGTGTATCCGCCAGAAGCACAAAAAGAGTTCCCGCTCGCCAACCCCATGAAGCGGCCAGGGACCCCGATGGAGATCGCCGAAGCCTGCATCTACCTGAGCGCCTCCTCCGGCAGTTTCATCAATGGCGAGGTGCTCACCGTCGACGGCGGCGGCAAGCTCTGGGGCGAGCTGTGGACGGCCGGGCGACCCGATCATTACCGGCCCTAGCCGGGATTTTCACCGAATGCATATCGCGGCTACAGCGTCAAGCCGTAATCCGGGTATTCGCGCCGGGGAGTTTCGCGAGACAGTTCTCGAAATTGCTGCACGTGCGCCCAGGAGGAGTTAACCATGTCCGTCGCAGAATCCGTCGCCTCGCGCGAAACACCTTTCATCCCCGGCCTGCCGCTGATCGGCAGCCTGCTCGGCATGGCCAAGGACCCGGCGCAGTTCTTTCTCGACACCTACCGCAAGTACGGCAGCGTCGCGCGGCTGTCGATTCTCGGTCAGAAATACGTGCTGATCTCCGGCATCGAGGCCGCCAACTTCATGGGCACCCGCGAGGGCCGCGACTGCCTGCGCTCCAAGGAGTTCTGGGAGGGTCTGGTGTCCGAAATGGGCGCCACTCGCATCCTCACCGGTGAAGACGGCGAGAGCCACAAACAGCTGCGCGACATCATGCGCCACGGCTACTCGAAGGAGTCCATCAAGGGCCGCTACAACGAACTGGTCGCCATCACCGACGGCGCGCTGAAACGCGACTGGCCGGTCGGCAGCGAGGTGCCGGTGGTCGAGGCCATGCAGTACATGGTGGTGGATCAGCTCGGTACCATCCTCACCGGCGCCGCACCACTGGAATACGTCAAGGACATCCGCACCACCATCCTCTACATCCTCAACGTGCTGGTCACCCGCCAGCGGCCGAAGATCCTGCTCAAGCGCCCGCAATACAAGAAGGCAAAGGCGCGGGTGTTCGAGCTGGGCGAGAAGATGATCGTCGAGGCCAAGGCTCGCTTCGGCAAGATCAGGGAGGAAGACCGCAACCTCATCGACGATGTCTACGCCGCGCATGTGAACACGCCGGAGATCATGCCGGCCAGCGACCTGATCGTGACGCTCACCGGCCCCTATGTGGCGGGCCTAGACACGGTGGCGAACACCACCTCGGCCATCGTCTACACCGTGCTCAAGTATCCGGGCGTCAAAGAGCGGGTCTATGCGGAAGTGGATGCCCTGTTCGCTGAAGGCACGGTGGATGAGGACGGCCTCCTGAAGCGCCTGCCAGCCCTTAACGGCGCGATCATGGAAACCATGCGGCTCTACCCCATCGCCGTCGCGCAGATGCGCACCGCCACCAGGGACTTCGTGTTCGACGGCCACCAGATCAAGGAAGGCGAGATGGTGTACCTGGGCACCAGCGTGCCGCACTTCATGGACGAGTACTACCCCGACGCGAAGAAGTTCGACATCGACCGCTACCAGAAGCCGCGTGCCGAACACCTCAAGGCCGGCGCCTATTCACCCTATGGCCGCGGCCCGCACACCTGCCTGGGCAAGAGCCTGGCGGAAGTGCAGATCGCACTCTCGATGGCCCGCGTGTTCTACAAGCTCGATCTCGAATTCGAATCGCCCGGCTACGAGTTGAAGACCAAGACCGCGCCCACCCCGGGGCCGGCGATGGACTTCAAGGTGCGGGTGAAAGGTCTGCGACACTAAGCGCCGTGCTGACCGTCCACCACCTCAACAACTCCCGCTCGCAGCGCGTGCTCTGGCTGCTGGAAGAACTCGGCGTCGAATACCGCGTGCAGCACTACACACGCGATGCAAAGACCATGCTGGCACCGCCGGAATTACTAAAGGTGCATCCGCTCGGCAAGTCGCCGGTGATTACCGATGGCGACATCACGGTGGCCGAGTCCGGCGCGATCATCGAGTACATCAGCGAGCGTTATGGCGCGGGTCGGCTGACGCCTAGGGTGGGTACACCAGAACGCCTGCGCTACACCTACTGGCTGCACTACGCCGAAGGTTCGGCGATGCTGCCGGTGCTGCTGAAACTGATCTTCAGCCACATGCCCAGACAGCCCATGCCGTTCTTCGTGCGACCCCTGGTGCGCGGCATTGCCGGGAAGGTCGGCAGCAGTTTTGTCGATCCGATGCTGAAGCTGCATCTCGACTACATGGAAGGCGAGCTGGCGAAGACCGAGTGGTTTGCCGGTGCGGACTTCACCGCTGCCGATATCCAGATCAGCTTCCCGATCGAGGCGGCGGCTGCACGGGGCGGGCTCAATGCCAGCTGGCCGCACCTGTTCGCCTTCCTGCAGCGCATCCAGGCACGCCCCGCCTACCAGAAGGCGCTGCAAGCCGGCGGGCCGTATCAACTCCTGAGCTGATCGGCCTGACGCGGCGCAGCCCGCTCAGTGGCCGCTGCGGGTGGCCGCCTCGGGGCTGAACATCTTCACGCTCAGATCGCTGCGGTTGAGCCGCCACCAGTCCTTGCCCGCCTCATTGACCAGGTATCCCGCCTCGTAGGCATCGCTGTGGAGGTCCTGGTACACCGAGACACCGCGATGGAAGGCCTCTGCATCCGGCGCATAGCGGTAGTTGATGTACGCGGTGCGCCAGAGCTGGCCGCGACTGTCGTAGTTGTCGGCCCAGTGCGCCAGCCAGCTGTCCTCGTCAGCGTAGATCAGGCGGCGGCCGTAGATATGCCGCAGGCCGGGTTTGAGGGTGGCCTCGATCACCCAGACCCGGTGCAGCTCGTAGCGCATGAAATCGGGATTCAGGGTATTGGGCGTCAGCAGCGTGCTGTATTTGATGGCCGGGTCGTTGATGCGAAAGTTGTTGTAGGGGATGTACAGCTCGCGCCTGCCGAGCAGCTTCCAGGTGTAGCGTTCGGGCGAGCCGTTGAACAGGTGATCGTCATCCACCGTGCGCAGGCCCGAAGGCGGTATCGCGTAGTCGAAGGCGATGTCCGGTGCCTGCCTGAGCCGCCGGGTGCCGGGGCTGTAGGCCCACACCCGGGTGCTGCCGTCGCTGAAATCCACCGGCTGGAAACCGACGCCTATGGTGCCCTTGTCGCGCAGCGGCAGCAGGGTTACGTCGTGGAAGTAGGCCCCGACGTTGTCGACGACCTTGCCGTCACCCCTGGGGTCGGCCGGAGGCGACAGCGTCATGTACTTGCGCTTGCCCCAGGCGATGCGGCCGTTGGCGAAGACATCGGCGATGTCGATGGTCGCGGTCTCGTTCCAGACGTGGCGGGTGGCGATCACGTTCCAGATCGCCTGCAGGCCATCGCTGGCAAACGGAAACGGCACGCCACCAGCCACCGTGCCCGCGAGGCCCAAGCCGTTGTGGATGAGCCTGGCCTTGGCTGCGTTGCTGCGGGTCGCCGCGCAGCCGGCATCCGGAAAGCGGAAATCCCGATGGCTGGCATACACCGGCATCCGGAAAGCAGTGGGGTATTTCCGCAGCAGTGCCTTCTGGCCCTCGCTCAGGCGCTCGGCGTATTGGGCGCTGTTGTCGGCAGTGATGGTGAACAGCGGCTGTTCCGCCGCATAGGGGCCGGGGTCATAGCCTCTGGGATCTTTCAGGCCCGGCCAGCTGTCCAGCCACTTGCCGGTGTACGGGGCCACGCCGCGCTTGCTACCCGCTTTTTCAGCGCCGATGCAGCTGAGCTTGTCGCCGCCGAGCTGTGCAATCTGCGCAGGCGTCGGCCCGCCCTGCGCGCCTGGCAGCCATGCTGCCCAGCTCAAAACCAGCACTCCGATCCAGGCCGGACGTCTCGTGTTCACCTTGTTCTCCATCCAGAAATAGACGGCATCAATGCGCGCCGCCGGCGACCTCCGCCGTAGGCCTGACCAGCAGCGGCACCAGCAGCAAGGTCGCGGCGACCGTCACCGACAGCAGCAGATACATGTCGTTGTAGGCGCGGGTCAGTGCCTGCCGTCGCGCCAGCTGGGCGAGCATCGCGATGCCGATTCCGGAGCCATCGGCAGCACCCGGCGCCAGCAGCTGGCCGGCGCTGTCGATGAACTCGCGCACCACCGGACGGCTGACGCTGAGCGCCTCGTTGATGGACTGCCAGTGCAGCTGGAAGCGGTCGTTGAGTCGCGTCGCCACCAGCGCCAGGCCAATCGCGCCGCCGATGTTGCGCATCAGCGTGTAGAGGCCGCTGGCGTTGTTGACCTCCTCGATCTTCATGGTGCCGAGGGCCAGGTTGGTCATCGGGATGAAGGCGAAGATCATCCCCACGCCGCGCAGCACCTGCGGCAGGATGAACTCGTGATAACCCCAGTCGGCGGTCATCTGGCTGTTGAACCAGGAGCCGCTGGCAGCCAGCGCCACGCCGATGGCGATCACCAGGCGCGGGTCCATGCGCCGCGACAACCGCGCGACGACGGGTGCGGCGAGAAACATGCTGGAACCCTGGATCATCAGCACCTCGCCGATCTGCAGCGAGTCGTAGCCGCGCACGCGGCCGAGAAACAGCGGCGTCAGGTAGTTGAGCGTGAACATGCTCATGCCGAGCAGCACCGACACCAGCGAGGTGAGCGCGAAGTTGCGGTTGCGAAAGGCGCGCAGATCGACGATGGGATGGTCGCTGGTGAACGCCCGCCAGAAGAACAGCAGGCCGCCGCCGATGCCCAGCGAGGCGCACAGCGCCACGCTGCGGTCGGCGAACCAGTCGGCGCGCGGGCCTGCGTCCAGCGTGTAGGTGAGACCGCCCAGGAACAGGGCCATGAACATGAGGCCTGGCCAGTCGGTCAGCCGGAGCATCTCCGGCTTCGGGCGGTCGATATCGACCAGCGTCCAGACTCCGTAGGCGCACAAAAGGCCCGGCCCCAGATTGACCAGGAACAGCCAGTGCCAGCTGGCGATGCTGGTGATGTAGCCGCCCAAGCTCGGCCCCAGCGAGGGCGCCAGGATCGCCATCAGGCCGCCCACCAGCTGCGGCAGCGCGCGGCGGCTGTCCTCGCGGAACAGCAGGAACATGGCAGCGAAGGCGGTGGGAATCATGCCGCCGCCCAGGAAGCCCTGCAGGATGCGGAAGGCCACCATCGAGGGCAGATCCCAGGCGCAGGCACAGAGCAGGCTCGCCAGCGTGAATCCCAGCGCCGACAGCGTGAAATACACCCGCGTCGAGAACAGCCGCGCCATGTAGCCCGAGAGCGGAATGGCGATCACCTCGGCGATCAGGTACGAGGTCTGCACCCACTGGATCTCGTCGGCGCTGGCCGACAACCCCGCCTGGATCTGGTTGATCGAGCTGGCGACGATCTGGATGTCGAGGATGGCGATGAAGCTGCCCATCGAGATGGCCAGAAAGCCCAGCCACTCGCGCCGGCGACGCAGGCGCTCGGCAGCATCCGGCACGGTCAGCTCTGCCGTCAGCACCTCAGCCATCGGGCATTGCCTGCGTCACGCGCCGAGCACAGAGCGCGAAATCAGTTCCTTCATGATCTCGTTGGTGCCGCCGTAGATGCGTTGCACGCGGGCGTCGGCAAACATGCGGCTGACCAGGTACTCGGTCATGTAGCCATAGCCGCCGTGCAACTGCACGCATTCGTCGATCACCTGCTGCTGCATGTCGGTGATCCAGTACTTGGCCATCGAGGCGGTGGCGTTGTCGAGCGTGCCGTCCACCACCTGCTGGACGCAGCGGTCGATGAACACCCGCGCCACGCGGGTGATGGTGGCGGCCTCGGCCAGCTTGTACTTGGTGTTCTGGAACTCCGCGATGTGCTTGCCGAACGCCTTGCGCTCGCGCACGTATTTCACGGTTTCAGCCAGCGCACCTTCCATCGCGGCGACTCCTCCCAGAGCGACGATGGCGCGCTCGTACGGCAGGTCGCCCATGAGTTGGGCGAAGCCGCGACCTTCCAGGCCACCGAGCAGATTGGCGGCCGGGATGCGCACATCCTCGAAGAACAGTTCGGCGGTGTCCTGCGCCTTCATGCCCATCTTGTCGAGGATGCGTCCCACCCGGTAACCCTTGAGACCACGGGTGTCGACCAGCAGGATGGAGATGCCGCGCGAGCCCGCCACCGCGGTGTCGGTCTTGGCGACCAGGATGAGAAACTCGGCGAGATAGCCGTTGGTGATGAAGATCTTCGAGCCGTTGACCACATAGTCGTCGCCATCGCGTACCGCCCGGGTGCGGATGCCCTGCAGGTCGGAGCCGGCGCCCGGTTCGGTCATGGCGATGGCCCCCACCATCTCGCCGCTGGCGAGCTGCGGCAGGAACTGCTGCTTCTGTGCCTCGGTGCCGTGGTTCAGCACGTAGTGCGCGGCGATGGAATGCACCCCCTGCCCGAAGCCGGTGATGCCACGGCGCAGGCATTCCTCGTAGACCACTGCCTCGTGGCGGAAGTCGCCGCCGGCACCGCCGTACTCGGCGGGGACATCGGTGCAGAGAAAACCCATGGCACCAGCCTTGCGCCAGATGGCATGGCCGACGTGGTGCTGCTCGCGCCAGCCCTCTTCGCGCGGCACCATCTCGCCCTCGACGAAGCGGGATACCGCGTCGCGGAACAGTTCGAGGTCGGAGTCCATCCAGGGCGAGACGTAGGCGGTGTGGGGCGGGGCGACGCGGGCATTCATGACAGGCTGCATCCGTTGGATGAAAAAAGGGTGGGCACGATAAATCAGACTGCCGGAATACGCCCGATCACCAGCGCCTGCACCGCCTCGGTACCGAGCTTCAGCACCAGCGTGGAAGTGACCACGCAGCGGGTTGCGCTGATCTTCCAGCCCGCCGCAGTCTTGCGGTACTCATCCTCGTAGTAGGCGCCGAGCTGGGTCAGGGTCTGGTCCCGGGTATTGATCAGCTGGTAGTGCAGCCCCCAGCGGGCCTCGGCATGCCCGTCGCCGCGCAGGCTGATCCGCGGATTGACGCCGTGGTGCATCTCCACCATGTGCGGGTGGCAGCCCAGCTGCGTGAACACCTCGACCAGGGCATCGGCCTGCTCGAAGCGGCCGACCACGCCATAGTCGATCGCCACCGGGCCATCGGCGAAGCAGGCGCGCATTCCGGCCGGGTCCTTGGCGTCGCAGCAGGCCAGGTAGCGGGCCTTGAGACTGCGGATGGCTTCGCTGTCTTCCAGCGCCTGGAGGCGGGCTTCAAGGTCTGTGTTCGGCATGGCCATTCCGGATCTGAGATTGGGGAGCTGCAGTTCAACCCGGAGCCGACGGCGCCGAATCATCCATATGGCGGAGTCTTTGGCATACTGGCTGCATGTCTCATACAGATGGATGAGGCGGCAGGCAGCCCATACAGACGATAAAACGCCGGGCTGGCCGACGCAGAATGTCGAGCTTCACCGCATTGAAAGAAACAGTCGCAAGCAGGCTGTTCTAGGGAGTGTCGAGAGATGAGTGATCGCTGCGCTGCGTGTCAACCAGCTGGCCGACGAGGCGCATGCCGCCTTGCGTGGTGGCTTCACGACGCAGCGTTGCAATGGTCTCGCGCCTGCCCCCGACGGGTAGCTTTCTAGGCCCGCCTCCGCAGCGGCCACGCCGATGGCCATATCGTCCGAGTACCACGAGGGAGCTTCATGAAATTCAGAAAAGATCGCGAAAGCCAGTTCAACCTGCGTCGCAACCTGACGCTGGTGGCGGTGCTGGCCATCGGCCTGCTGGTGTTTCTGTCCCGCATGACGCTGAGCGTGGACCAGGAACAGCACCAGAGCCGCCTCGCAGCACTGCGCGCGGTGAACAATCTCGATGTCGACCTCAACCGGGCCTTCACCCAGACCCGGGTCACCTCCATTTCGGAGGCGACCGACGAGCGCAAGCTGATCAACCAGCGGCTCGGCGAGGCCCTGGACCGGCTGGAAAACGGCCCGCAATCGCTGCGGCGGCTGGATCCGGACGTCGATGCCGCACTCGATACCTTTCTGGAATCGGTGGAGTCAAAGTTCGGTCTCGGCTTCGATTTCGAGGCGCGCAACAGCATCCTCACCCAGCGTCTGATCAACAATCTGGACGCCATCCCCATCTATTCCGAGTGGGTGCTGCGGGAGACTCCGGCGGCCAGAAAGGAAGAGGTCGAGACAGCGCTGAAAGAGCTGAAGACTGCCGCCGTCACCCTGGGCGTGACGCCCACCGCAGCACGCGCCAGCGTCCTCATGGCGCAGCTGGAGCGGCTGGACAAGATGGGTGCTGAGGCACCGGCCAGCTATCGGGACGCAGTCACCGAGCTGCGCAAGATCGTCGAGGGTGCGGCGGCCGACAAGACCGAGCTGGTGGACAAGCTCAAGGCCTTCATCAACCTGCCCACCGGGCCGCAGCTGGAGGTGCTGGAACGCAGCTACCTGGCCTGGCATGGCGTGCAGGTCGCCGAGACCAATCGCTACCGCGCCATTCTGGCCGGCTACACCGGCCTGTTGCTGCTGGCACTCGCCCTGCTCGGCCTGCGCCTGCGGCAAAGCTACATCGCGCTCGACAAGGCCAACGAGGGCCTGAAACAGGCCAACCGCACGCTGGAATCGCAGGTCAGCGAGCGCACCAAGGATCTGCAGGGTGCGCTCACCGATCTGCGCGAATCGCAGGCGCAGCTGGTGCAGTCCGAGAAAATGGCCTCGCTCGGCCAGATGGTGGCGGGCGTGGCGCACGAGATCAACACGCCGCTGGGCTATGCCCGCAGCAATGCCGAGATCGTCCGCAGCTCGCTCGCCGATATCCGCCAACTGTGCTCAGCCCAGGACCGGGCACTGGGCCTGCTCACCGCCGCCGATGCCAGCGACGAAGAGGTGGCCGGCGCCCTGGCGACGGCGGAGACGCAGCGCCGCAACACCAATGCCGAAGAGCTGATGGGCGATCTCGAAAACCTGCTGCAGGACACCGACCACGGCCTGGTGCAGATCGCCGAACTGGTCGCCAGCCTCAAGGATTTCTCGCGCGTCGACCGCTCACGCACCGATCTGTTCGATGTCAATTCCGGCATCGAATCGGCGCTGAAGATCTGCAACAGCCAGCTCAAGGGCCGCATCGATATCGAGCGGGCATTCGGCAAGCTGCCGGAGATCGAGTGCTCGCCGTCACAGCTCAATCAGGTGTTCCTCAACCTGTTCACCAATGCCGCGCAGGCGATCGACGGCGAGGGCCTGATCTCGGTGGCTACCAGCGCCGACGCCGCGGGCGTCACCGTGCGGGTGCGCGATACCGGCAGCGGCATGAGCCAGGAAGTGCGGCAACGCATTTTCGAGCCGTTCTTCACCACCAAGTCAGTTGGCAAAGGCACTGGTCTCGGCCTGTCCATCGTGTTCCGCATCATCGAGGATCACGGCGGCCACATCGAGGTGCAGTCGGAGCCCGGCGAGGGCAGCGAGTTCATCGTGCGGCTGCCCTTGAAACAGGCGCGCGCCGAAACCCTGATGGCGGCTTGAACGGAGATATGCAGATGACACCTATCAATGGCATCAAGCCCCGCGTGCTGTTCGTCGACGACGAGCCGCGCGTGCTCACCACCATGCGCATGCTGTTCCGCAACCAGTACGACCTGATGTTCGCCGAAGGCGGCCAGCAGGCCCTGCAGCTGCTCAAGACCACCCCCGTGGATGTCATTGTCAGCGACCAGCGCATGCCGGGCATGACCGGCATCGAGCTGCTGCGGGCGGCGCGCGAGGTCAACCCGCATGCGATGCGGATCCTGCTCACCGGCTACTCCGATCTCAACGCCATCATCGGCTCGGTGAACGACGGCGAAATCTTCCGCTTCGTCAACAAGCCCTGGTCCAACGACGTGCTCAGCAGCACGGTCGCCAACGCCGCAGTCGCCGCCCGCGCCAGCGCCGCAGTCGGCAAGCTGGCGGAGTCACCCGTCACCACTACTGCCGGCGGGCAGGTTCCCGGCGTGCTGGTACTCGATGACGATCTCAGCATGCCGGCCCGGATCCAGGCCATCCTCGGCGACGGCTACCGGGTGTTCGGCGCCAACTCCATGGACGACGCGGTGAACCGGCTGGAGCGCGAGCAGATCGGCGTGGTGATTTCCGACACCCGCGTGCAGGACCATCCGGTGGTGAGCCTGATCAGCACCCTCAAGCAGCACCACCCGGAACTGGTGTCGGTGATTCTCACCGCCCGCGCCGATGCCGGGGCCGCGATCGAGCTGATCAACCAGGGGCAGATCTACCGGCTGATCACCAAACCGATCCAGGACGTGGCCTGCCGCATCACCGTCAACTCCGCGCACAAGCAACACCAGCGGCTGGCGCAGCACCAGGTTCTGCACCAGCGCTACGAGGTGGAAAAACCCGCGGCACCCGCAGCTGGCAGTCCGCCACCACCGGCGCTGAAACTGCTGGATCGCATCCGCTCGCTGCGCAGCTGGGTGAGCGGGCGGGCTTAGAGAGTGTTGGCATATGAATGATCGCCGCGTTGCGAGTCAAAAAGCCGCCCGGCGAGGCGCGGACCGCAGGCTGTGGTTGTTCCACAGCCAAGGTGCGCAACGAAGCCCGGCGGCTTTTTGGCCGCAACCCTTCGGGGCGGGACTGTATTGGGGCATTGCTTCCTCACAAGGCTTGCCAATGGAACAACCATTGGCCACGCCTCGTTCGTCGCACTGCCCCAATACAGCCTTCCGCCGCAGCGACCATTCATATGTCAACACTCTCTAGCACGCACCGAACAACTGCTGTTTACCGTCCCTGGCGCGACCTCGTCTATTTTCCCACCACCACGTCGGGCATCCATGCCCGACGACAGCGGCCACGGCGAGCCGTGCTCGCCTGCGGCTGTGGCTGCTCTCCTACGCCAAACAGGTGAAGCCCCGCCTGCCGCGGCCGTACTAGGCTGCGACCTCCCGCGATGGCATTGACGCCGTCGCACTCCGAGGAGCAGGGCGGCGATGGCAACTGCAGGCGAAATCGAACAGCGCGTCATCGACGGCCGCGTCTGGGAGCAGTTTTGCGATGCGCTCAAACACGCCGGCCAGCAGGTGCTGCGTCCGGAAGCGCCCAGCGATGCGCTGAACCGCGCCGAGGGCTACCGCTATCTGACACGCCTGCTGCGCATCGGCCTGGAAATGCACCTGGAGTTTGCCGACCCGGAGTTTCCGGGCTTCTTCCTGCCCAGCCACGAGACCGGCAAGATCGGCGCCGATAACCCGGACAATCGCTACGCCTTCGCAAAGATCAATGGCGCCAACGAGTATGTGATTCGCGGCACCCGCGGCACGGTGAGCTACTTAAGCATCGGCAGCCAGAAAGGCGGCTACGAAACCGACGGCAAGATGGAGCAGACCGGCTTCATCGACGCACAGGACTTGCAGCTGGATGCCGAAGGCCGCTTCGAGATCGTGCTGAGCGCGGACCCACGGCCCGGCAACTGGTTGCGCATCGAGCCCGCCAGCAATGCCGTGATCGTTCGCCAGACCTTTATCGACCGCCAGCAGGAGCGGCCAGCGCAACTGAAGATCGAACGCGTCGGCCACGGCGCCGCGCCGGCACCACTGAGCGCGCTGAGACTGGCCGATGGCCTGGACCGTGCCGCGCGCTTTGTCGAAGGCACGGCGACGCTGTTCGGCAACTGGGCGCAGAGCTATCTCGAGCATCCCAACCAGCTGCCGCCTGCGGATCAGCAGCTATGCCAGCGCGTTGGCGGCGACCCGAACATCTTCTACTACCACTCGTACTGGCAGCTCGCCGAGGACGAGGTGCTGGTGGTGCATCTGCCGCGCATTCCGGTCTGCCGCCTGTGGAATCTGCAACTCAACAACTGGTGGATGGAGTCGCTCGACTACCGCTTTCATCGCATCCATCTCAACCAGCATTCGGCGCAGCCCGACACCGATGGCGGCGTAACCATGGTGCTCTCCGCACACGATCCGGATCACCCCAACTGGCTCGATACCGCTGGCCATGATCGCGGCACATTCTGCTTCCGCTGGGTCGGTGCCAGCGAGCAGGTGCAGCCACAGACCCGCGTACTCAGCCACGAACAATTCATGCAGGAGATGCGCGCATGAGCGCCAGCTTCGATCCCGCCGCGCTGCAAGCGGCGGCCATACAGCAGTCCGGCGGCCTCGAGGATTTCGGCGACCCGAG
>JBKJJE010000122.1:0-25472 GCA_046598075.1 Stagnimonas sp. | reverse complement strand
TGCCCAGTTCCTGTTCCTGCGCCTCGCCCAGCCAGTCGAACCAGTGTTTCTTGTCGTCGGTGACTTTCACGCGGCGACCACGGCCAGCAGCCACCCCGTCTTTCACCCAGAGATCGGCAACGCCGAATACCAGCAGTTCCCAGCCGCGTGCCTGCGCTGCCAGCATCAGCGCGAAAGTGGTGTCTTTATAAGGTTTGAATGCCTCGATGGGGTCACAGACGAAACCGATGGCTCTGCTCATCGGGCATCGCTCGAGGTCACCGCAGCGGTTTCCCGCGCCGCCGCCAGCAGCGCCAGCCTTGCCACCACGCCATAGGCATAGAACTTGTTCGGCTCGGCATCGGGCGCGGCAGTAGGTTCGGGGCAGTTGCAGGCGTTGTTGAAGGCCAGCTGGCGGAACTCTGCGCCCGGCGCATTGAGATTTTCGGTGTTCGAGCGGCCGGCATGGACGCGGTAGAAACCGCCGACCACGTAGTGATCGATCATGTAGACCACCGGCTCGGCCACCATGTCTGGCGAATCGGCGGCTGCATCGCGCCAGTGCTCGAAGGTGTAGACGCCTTCTTGAATGATCACGCCGGTGTTTTCCTTGCCTTCCTTCATGGAGGACATTTTCTTGCGGGTATCGCGATTCATGTTGCGCACTTCGTCGACGCTTTTCACCGACATGATGCCCATGCCATAGGTGCCCGCGTCGGCCTTGATGATGACGAAGGGATCGTCGGTGACGCCGTATTCCGCGTACTTGGCCTTGATGTCCTCGAGTATCCGTTCGACATTGCTGGCCAGGCATTCCTCACCTTCGCGCTTGGCAAAGTTGATTTCGCCGCAGTTGCGGAACATAGGGGTGAGCAGCCAGGGGTCGATGCCGAATTTCTCTGCGAACTCCTCGGCGACCTCCTTGTAGAGCGCAAAGTGCTGGGTCTTGAGGCGGTCACTCCAGCCCAGCTTGGGGTGCGGCACCACCGGCTGTTTCAGGCCTTCGAGAATCTCCGGCCGGCCGCCGGAGAGATCGTTGTGCAGCAGCACCAGGCAGGGTTTGAAGTCGCCGACAAAGACGCGGTCGCCATCGCGTTGCAGGGGTTCCAGCAGCAGCTGCTTGCCGGAGGGCAGGTCGAAGGTCTGCGGCGCGGCCAGACCGGGGATGATCGAACCGATACGCACCAGATAGCCGGCCTTGATGATCAGGTCGCGCAGGGTTGCCAGAGCTTCGAGGTAATACAGGTTGCGGGTATGGTTTTCCGGCACCAGCACGATGTTGCAGGCCGTCGGCATCAGCCGCTCCAGCGCGGATTGCAGGGCATGCACGGCCAGCGGTTCGAACACCGGGTTGAGGTTGTTGAAGCCCGCCGGGAACAGATTGGTATCGACCGGCGCCAGCTTGTAGCCGGCATTGCGCAGATCCACCGAACAATAGAAGGGTGCGGCGGTGCGGCCAAACGCCTTTCGGAACCAGGCTTCGATTTCGGCGCTGCGGTCGAGCAGCGTCTGCTCGAAGCGCAGCAGCGGCCCGGTATGTGCGGTAGTGAGGTTGGGGACGGTCGGCAGGTGGCTGTCGAACATGGGCGTTCCTTTTTATAGGGGCAAGAGCCGGGTATCGCCGGATCAGGCGGCACGGTACTCACAAATGGTTCCGCCTGCTCGCCTTTGCAAGAGTGTGAGTGCGAGAGCTTGTGTGCTACAAAGTCGGGAGAGCATTGCAACCGCCGTTACGGCCCGAAAAGCCGCACGGTCGCAGATAAACCAGGGAGATGGTCAGTGTCCACCGAAGCCACCCATCCAAGCGCGCCGAAGGCGACGAAAGTGATGGTTATAGATGACTCGCAGACGATCCGGCGCACTGCCGAAACCCTGCTGATGAAGGAAGGCTATACCGTCATCACCGCCGCCGACGGCTTCGAGGCGCTGGCCAAGATCGCCGATGAGAATCCCGACCTGATCTTCATCGACATCATGATGCCGCGGCTGGACGGTTATCAGGCCTGCGCGCTGATCAAGGGCAATGCCCATTACGCGAAAACGCCGGTGATCATGCTGTCGTCGAAAGACGGCCTGTTCGACCGCGCGCGGGGCCGCATCGTCGGCTCCGACGAGTACCTCACCAAGCCGTTCACCAAGGACGAACTGATCGGCGCAGTTCGCGCGCACCTCAAAACCGCTTAAGCCCGGCATGACTGACGCCCTGCGTGCCCTGACCGGCGATCCCTTCGAGCTACTCGCCGCCATCGAGCTGCGGGTGCAGGCCACCCGGCCCGATGTCGTGCGCCGCCGCAACGATGTCTGGCTGGGGCTCGGATTTCGTGTACGCGGGCACTGGTGCGTGGCCCCGCGCGAGGACGTGCGTGAAATCATCCCGATGCCGGCCTTGAGCCGGGCGCCCGGTGCCAAGCCCTGGATGCTGGGCGTGGCGAACGTGCGGGGCGGCATTCTCGCCGTCGCCGATCTCGCCGAGTTTCTGGGGCTGCCGCGCAAGGCCGCGCAATCGACCACCCGGGTATTGATCTTCAATTCCGGCAAGCTGCCGGTGGGTATCGTCGTCGACGAGGTATCGGGCTATCGCCAGTTCATGGTGGGCGACCAGCGCCACCAGCTGATGGCGGATGCCGGACCGCTGGCACCATTCCTCCTGGGCGCTTTCGAGCGCGAACAGCAGCCCTGGTTTGCATTCAGCCTGCACAAGCTCACCGAGCACCCGGAGTTTGCCCATGCAGGCTACTGAGGCCGCGGTGCTGCAGCCGTATCCGGCCATGGGCCAGATGCTGGTACTGGCCAACGGCCTGAAATGGCTGGCGCCGGAAATCGATGCCTCGCTGCACCGGGTGCGGGTACTGCTCGACCAGCAGCAGGAGGCCGACGAGGGCAACCTCGAACTCAGCGCCGTGCTCGCCGAGCTCAAGCTGGTGCTGGGTGCGCTGCGGATGGCGAGCTGCCACGGCGGCGCCATGCTGGCGGAAGAGCTGTGCAATGCGACGCTGGCGGTCGCCGGCGGCACGCTGGCGGCGGCGGCATCGACGCTGGCGGCGGTCAGCGGTGCCACCTTGCAGCTCTCCGACTATCTTGACGCCCTGCGCCAGGGCGCACCGGATCGCGCCGCCGTGCTGCAGCCGGCGATCAGCGAACTGCGCCTCGCCAGTGGCCGCGCCACTGCGACCGAAGCGGACCTGTTCGTCAGGCAGATGCAGCTCATCGATGTGCCGCTGCCCCTGCCGCAGGATCTCGATCGGGTGGCGGCGGCCGGCGTGGTGGCGGCCAAGCTGCTGCCGGCGTTCCAGACCCTGCTGCTGCAGTGGCTCAGGGGTGTGGATGTCGCCAATAGCCTGCTGCGGCTGCGCAAGCTGGGGGACCACATTGCCGCCAACGCGCTGCGGCCTGAAATCATCCTGCTCTGGAGTGCCTTTGCGGCGGCCATCGATTCGCTGGTCAATGTCCCCGGCAGCGAGTCGCTGGAGCTGAAGCGCTGGATCGGGCGCCTCGGCCAGCAGATGAAGTTGCTGGCCGAGCAGGGCGAGGACGTCGCAGCCGGTCAGGCCCACGAGATCGCCTGGCGACTGATGGCCCATGCCGCCCCCATCCATTGCGGGGGCGACCGCTGGCTGCTGTTGCGCCAGTACCTGCCGCTCGACTCGACCCTGCCGGTCGAACCCGAACTGGCGCAGGCGCGCCAGCACCTGCGGGGGCCGAATACCCGGCTGCTGGAAAAAGTGGCGGACGAGGTGCGGCTCGATTTGGCACTGGTCAAGGATGGCCTCGATCTCGCGCTGCGCTCCGGCGGGCTGGCCCCGGATGCCCAGGACAGCCTCCGCGAGCGCCTCACCCGCATCGCCAATACCCTGCTGCTGCTGGGATTGCCGCAGCTCGAACAGGTGTTGCGCAACCAAGCGAGAGATCTAGCAGGCCTCGGCTCCGGAGCCGCCGAAAATCAGGGCCAGTGGATGCGTGTCGCCACCGCCTTGCTCTGGGTGGAGCACAGTCTGGAGGCAGCGTTGTTCCGCCCGCTGCGGCAGGTGCGCGGCGATGCCGCCAGGGAAGTTCCGGATGCGCTGCTCGACACCGTGCCGCACTCGCAGGATTTCCGCGAGAGTGTTGCTGCGCTGCTGCGCGAGATGCTGGTCGATCTCGCCAAGCTCAAGGCGCAGCTGGATACCTTCCTGAAGGGAGGTACGCTGCGTGACGCCGGCGAACCGCTGCAATTGCTGGCCGAAGTCGCCTCCGGGCTGGTGATTCTCGACCGCCTGCCTGCCGCCGGGCTGGCGGGGCAGCTGCGCGACTGGCTGCGGGTGGCGACACCGGCCGAACTGCGCGGCAATCCGCCACTGGCGGAACGCTTTGCCGAGGCCATTGCCGCCCTGGAGCTGTATCTCGAAGCTCTGCGCGATGCGCTGCCGCAGCCCGAGCGGATGCTGGAAACGCTCACCCAGGCGCTACAGGTGTTCGCTGTCGACGAGCAGACGCCGCGTCCCGCCGAACTGGTGGACGCGGACGAAAGCGCGCTGGCCGTGGAGCTGGAACGGCTGGGCAGGGCTGCCGACGGCGCCGACACGGTGACTGGCGCGGCGGAACCGCCTGCTGCCGACGTCGAGGCACCTGCCTGGTCGCAGGCCGGGGTGGCGACGCCGACCACTGCTGCCGCGCCCGCAGCGGGTGACGACGATCCGGAAATCAGGGAAATCTTCCTTGAAGAGGCGCAGGAAGTATTCGAGAACCTCAAGCGGCTGCTGCCGGGTTTCCATCGCGACCCTTCGGATCCCGCCGTGCTGGGCGACATCCGGCGCGCTTTCCACACCCTCAAGGGCAGCGGCCGCATGGTGGGGGCGGCGCGTATCGCCGAACTGGGCTGGGCGATCGAGCATCTGCTGAATCGCTGCATCGAGGGCGCGCTGCCGGTCAACAGGCCGGTCATCGCCATGGTCGACGCGGCGGTCAAGCAGCTGCCAGCGGTGTTGCAGCAGTTCCGCGATGCCAGCCCGGACGCCGACGACAGCGTCCAGGCGCTTATCGCCCGCGCGTATTTCCTCGCCAGCGGCAGCGCGCCGGAGATGGTCGAGCTCGACGTGCTGCAAATCTTCCGTGCCGACGCGCTGGATCGCCTCGCCGACGTCGAACGCTGGCTGGTCGATGACAGCCACATCGCCATCGACCCCGATGCGGTGCGCGCGCTGCACACGCTCAAGGGCTCGGCGGCGGTGGTCAACGCCGAGCCCCTGAGCCATCTGGCCGGCGCGTTCGAAGCGGTACTCAAGCACCTGATGGCTGCCGATGTCGCAGTACCGCCCGAGGTGCGCGCAGTGCTTGCCGAGGCGCTGCCGGTATTGCGCGACTGGACCCTGCAGGCCGGCCAGCCGATGCTGCAGGATGCCGCCGACTGGCTGGCGCGGGTGGATGCGCTGAAACCGTTCCTGCCCGCAGCCGGCGAGACCAAGAGCTTCAGCCGCCGCGAAACTCTGGTGAATCTGGCTTTCGACCGCCTGCAGAAAGTCGAGCAGCGACTCGCCGCCTGGGTCGCCAGCCCGGACGACTCCGCCTTCGGCCAGGCGATGGCTGACGCGGTGGAGGCGCTCACCAGTGTCTCCGAGGACTGCCCGGCGCTGGAGCGCGGAGCGGCGGCAATGACCGAGCGCCTGCGGGCGGATGATCTGGCGCTGCCGTTCGCAGATGCACCGGACGCGCCGTTCTTCAACGCGCTCGGCAACGCGCTGGAATATTTCTATCAGCTGCTCGACGCCTATCGTGAGGGCGGCGTGCGCGACAGTGGCCGTGAGGTGGCGCAGCTGCTGCGACAGCTGCCGTTGCGCAGCCCGGCGTCCGCCGGGGTGCCGCTGTTCGATGCGGCGGCAGCCGTCAGCCTGATCGGCATCGAAGCCGGGCAGTCCGCAGACGAGGCGGCTGAAATTGTCATTGCCGGCTCGATCCCGGTTGCCGACCAACCGCCGGCCGATGCCGCGGCGGGCTTCGCGGCCGACCCGCTAGAACTTCACGCCATTGCGCAGACGGTGTCGCCAGCACCGCAAATCCTCGACGAGGAGCTCGCCAGCCTGTTTGTCGAAGAGGCGCGCGAATTGCTGGAGGTGCTCAAGGTCGATGTGCTGTTCTGGCAACCTCCCGAATCGCCGCCGCTCTCCGTCGTGCGTGTGTTGCATACGCTCACGGGCAGCGCCCGCATGGCGGGCTATCCGGCGCTGGGCGATCTGGCCAGCAGCTTCGAACGGCGGTTCGCCGGTCTGGACCCCGCTGCCGCCAGCGCCATCGATCTGCGCGCCAGACTGCTGCAAGGCCTGGCGGCGTTCGAACAGGCCATCAATGACTTTGCCGGGATGATCGGGGCGCCGTTGGTCGCCGCCGTCGATTGGCCGGCCGTGCCGCCTGCCGAGCTGCCGTCTGCCGAGCCGTCTGCCGCCGCGGCCGAATTGCAGGCGGAGGTCATGGGGCTGCAGGATGCCGGCCGCGTCGGCGGATCCCTGCTCGACGATGGCGTCGCCGATGATGAGCAGCAGGTCGGTATCGGGGCCGAACCCGGTACTGCGCCGGACACCGACACGCAACCGCTGTCGAGCCTGCTCGAGGACATGCAGCAGCCGTGGACCGATGCCGCCGGCAGCAGCCTGGGCGAGCCGGTACTGAGGGAGCGGGTCAGCACCGAGGACATCGAACATCTGATCGCGGACAACGCCGCCGAGGCCATTGACCCCGAGCTGGCCAATATCTTCATCGCCGAAGCCAGCGAGATGCTGGAAACCATCGACACCGCGCTGGTTGACTGGCAGCGGGATGCTGGCGATGCCGCTGCCATCGGCGAGCTGCAACGTGCCCTGCACACGCTGAAAGGCGGCGCCCGCATGACCGGCTTCATGCGCATGGGCGCTGTCAGCCACGAGATGGAATCGAGGCTGTCGGCCATGCTGGCGCGAGGCACTGCGCCGGGTGCGGATGACCATGCCGAGCTCAAGGCCGATCTGGAAACGCTGGAGCACATGCATGACGCGCTCTCCCGCGGCCACTACGCCGAAACCCTGCGGGAGGCCGAGCCGGAGCGGCAGGTGTTCACTGCCGGGGCAGGCGACAGCGAGATCGATTACGAGGTGGTGCGTAGCGAGCGCCCGGCGGCGATCGAGCCGACGGCGGCCACCACGCCGGCAGGCTGGGAGTCGACGCTGTTCTGGCGTCCGGCCGAGGACAGTGGCGCGGGCACCATCCGCCGCGAGCTGGCGCGGGTGCCGGTGGAAACGCTCGATTCGATGCTCAACGAAGCCGGCGAGATTTCGATCTACCGCTCGCGCCTCGAACAGAAGAATGCCGCGCTGGTTACCCAGCTCGCCGACATGCGGCAGACCATCGTCCGCCTGCGTGACCAGCTGCGCCTGATGGACATCGAAACCGACGCCCAGATCGCCGCCCGTGGTCTCAACACGGTGGGGGCCGGCGAGGCCGCGGATCGCTACGAGCTGGACTTCGACCCGCTGGAAATGGATCGCTACTCGCGCATGCAGGAACTCTCCCGCGCGCTGTCCGAGGCGGTCGGCGATCTGGGTTCGCTGCACCTGTCGATGGATCAGGGAGTCAACGAGGCGCAGACGCTGCTGTTGCAGCAGGGGCGCATCAACACCGGCGTGCAGCAGGGCCTGATGGGCACGCTGATGGTGCCGTTCTCGCGTCAGGTCGGCCGCTTGCAGCGCGTGGTGCGGCAGACGGCGCAGGAAGAGGGCAAGTTCGCCGACGTGCAGTTCGAGGGCGTCGAATCCGAACTGGATCGCAACGTGCTGGAACGCATGACCGCGCCTCTGGAACATCTGCTGCGCAACGCCGTCGTGCACGGCATCGAAAACCCCGAAGGCCGCAGCAGCGCGGCCAAGCCGGCGATGGGCATGGTGACGGTCAGCCTCAAGCGCGAAGGCACCCAGCTGCTGATGGAAATCGCAGACGACGGCCGCGGCCTCAACTTCGCCGCCATCCGCACCAAGGCGATCGAGCGCGGGCTGGTGCCGGCAGGCACCGAACTGGGCGATGACGAAATTGCCCGGTTCATTTTCGAAGCCGGCTTCTCCACTGCCGAAACTCTCACCCAGAGTGCCGGTCGCGGCGTCGGCATGGACGTGGTGGCCTCCGAGGTCAAGCAGCTCGGCGGCTCGCTGGAACTGCGCTCGGTCGACGGCCAGGGCACACGATTCACCGTGCGCCTGCCGCTGTCGCTGGCGCTCTCGCAGGCGCTGATGGTGAAGGTGGGTGAAGAGGTCTACGCGCTGCCACTGGTCTCCATCGAGGGCATCGGTCGGGTGCCACGCGAGACCGCGGTGGTGGCCGCAGGTGGCGGCGAGGCGCAGTTCGCCTACGGTGGTCACGACTACCGGGTGCGTTATCTGGCAGAACTCATCGATCTGCCGCAGTGCGTGCCGGAAGACAGCCGCACGCTGCCGGTGGTGCTGGTGCGTCTGGGTGAGGGCGTCGCCGGCGGCGAGCGCCGCGCCGCACTGGTGGTCGACCAGCTGCTGGGCAACCGCGAGGTGGTGTCGAAAGCCGTTGGCCCGCAGCTGTCGTCGATCTCCGGAGTGGCCGGCGCCACCATCCTGCCCGGTGGCGAGGTGGTGCTGATTCTCGATCCGGCGGCGCTGGTGATCGACCGCGCCCGCCGCAGGCTGATCGCGGAGGCTGCCGCCAGCCGCGCCCTGCTCGAACATCAGCCCCCCCAAGGCGGACGGCTGATCATGGTGGTGGACGATTCGGTCACCATGCGTCGCGTGGCAGAGCGCCTGCTGCAGCGCAACGGCTATCGCGTCATCACCGCCAAGGACGGTCTCGAAGCCATCGCGCAGCTGCAAGTCGAATCGCCGGCGGCGATCCTGCTCGACATCGAGATGCCCCGCGCCGACGGCTTCGAGGTCGCCGGCTTCGTGCGCAACAACGACCGCATTTCGGAGACGCCCATCATCATGATCACCTCGCGTTCGGGCGACAAACACCGTACCCGTGCGGCCTCGCTGGGCGTCAACCGCTACCTCATCAAGCCCTATCAGGAGGAGCAGCTGCTGCACGAGCTGCGCGGCCTGCTGCAGGCGCGCGAGGCAGAGGCGGCATGATGACTGCTATCCACAGCGTCGCAGCCGCTGCGCCCGGGTTGGTCGCATGAGCAGCATCGCGCCACTGACCGCCAGGCAGCTCTATTGCGTGCTGGTTGCGCTCGAGGGCGACACCCTGCTGTTGCCCAATGCGGTGATCGCCGAGACGGTGGGACAGGACCTGCTGAAAGCCGACCAGACCGGAACAAGCTGGGTCGAGGGCAGGCTGGAATGGAACCGCCGCGTGCTCACCGCGATCCGCTTCGAGACCCTGAACGGCGCCGCCCACACCGCCTTGCCGCGGCGTGCCCGGCTGGTGGTCCTGCAAGCTCTGGATGCCGAAACCACGGCCGCGCCGCTGGCGCTGGTGGCGCAGGGTTATCCCCACCTGATCACTGTCACCCGCGAGGCCGTGGTGTCCCTGCCACTGCGCGCCAGCGATGATCCGGCAGTGGTGCTGGCGAGGGTGCGGGTCGGCAACAGCGAGGCGCTGATTCCGG
Organism: Stagnimonas sp.; assembly: GCA_046598075.1. Lineage (GTDB taxonomy): Bacteria > Pseudomonadota > Gammaproteobacteria > Nevskiales > Nevskiaceae > Stagnimonas. The sequence goes on along the minus strand of JBKJJE010000122.1, from coordinate 15,925 downwards.
ATCTGGATGCGCTGCGACTGCGGGTCAATGCACTCGACAGTGGGGCATGAACTAGATTTTTTTGCGGCCAGCCGTCGGCATCCGGAACTAGTGGTGGAGATCAGCATGTACAACCCGCAACGCACCACACCTTCAATTGCGCTGCTAAGCGCCCTGCTGCTGCCGCTGCTCGCCGCCTGTGGCGATGGCAGCAGTGCCGGTGCAGGCGGGCCGACCGCTGCCAATCCCGGCGCCGATCCGGCACTGGTGTCGCCCGATGTCCCTGCCTCGCCTGCCGCCGGCAGTGCGCGCGCCGGCCTGATCTATACCGTCAGCATTGCCTCACCGCTGGGAGCGGGTGAAACCATCTCGGCGACCGTGATGGAGCCGACCACGCTGACCGGCGGCCAGGACTACCCGCTGGTGGTGCATTCGCACGGCTTCGGCCAGAGCAAGCAGACTGCCGGCGAGGCGGGCGGAGTGCTGATGGATGGCACCCAGCGGCTGCTCGATGCCGGTTACGGCGTCATCAGCTTCGACGAGCGTGGTCACGGCCAGTCTGGCGGCCAGATCACTGTCATGGACCCGGACCGGGAGGGGCAGAACGTGATCCGCGTCTTCGACTGGGCCGAAGCCAATCTCAACTGGCTGCTCTACCGCAACGGCAACCTGGTGGTCGGCAGCATGGGCCAGAGCTACGGCGGCGGCTGGCAGCTGATGATGAACTCCATCGATCCCCGGCGGCGGCTGGATGCGCTGGCACCGCGCATCACCTGGTACGACCTCACCTTCAGCCTTGATCCGGGCGGCGTCATCAAGTCCGGCTGGGTGGGGGTGCTGTTTGGTGCCGGCACGGCGGCTGGTGGCGGCGGCAATTTCGACCCCTTCGTCAACACCACGCTGGCGAATGGGCTGACCAGCAATGTCATCGCGCGCGACGGCCTCGACTACTTCGGCTATCACTCCAATCGCTATTTCTGCGAGGGGCGGACCATCGCCACCAATGGCGGTGCCGGTACCACGCCGAAGATCGCCAGCCGGCCGCCGCCGCGGGTGGCGGCGCTGTTCTTCCAGGGCATGCGCGACACCCTGTTCAATTTCAGCGAGGCGGAAGCCAACTACCAGTGCCTGAAAAACCGGGGCGGTGACGTGCGACTGTTCAGCTACCAGTCCGGACACAACTCGCTGCAGGTGATCCTCGACCCCGGTCAGCTCGCGCAGCCGCCGACCAGTGCCATCGACAACGCCTGCGGGCCGCTGGATGCCGATGCCGCGATCAAGCTGTTTTTCGACGAGCATCTGAAGGGCATTGCCGGCGCCGCCGACGTGCTCGGCAGGGATGTTTGCCTGTCGCTGGCGGCAGGCGATGCGGTACGGGTTCCCAACGTCATCAAGGGCCGGGCGGGCAACGCCTACGAGCTGCCTTCAACCACTGTGGTCGCCGGCCTCGGCGCCCTGCCAGTGGCGGCCGATCTGGGCATCGTCGCCGGCCCCGGCGGCGATGTCCTCGGCGGCATCCCCGAAGCGGAACTGGAACTCGCCGATACCACCGGCGCCGCCGCGGGCGCCGGCAGCGACGCGATTCTCTTCGTCGGCGTCGGCCACCAGCGCGCCAGCCTGCCGGGGGTATGGGACCTGATCGACAACCAGTTGCTGCCGCTACGTGGTCTGGGCAAGCACAGTGTGCCGCTGGTGGGGGTGGCCGAACGGCTGGCGGCGGGTGACAGGATCGGCCTGCTGTTCTACGGCGCCAGCCAGCAGTTCGCCCTCACCGGCTCGGCGAATCCGGCCAGCCATTTCACGTTTCCGGTGACCGTCACCGGCAAGGCCTGGATGCCGCTGCTGGGCAATCTTCCGGCGACGACGGCGCCGTAGGAAGGATGCGAACCATGCGCCTGGGCAGCTGAAGCCTGCGCAGACCGGACTGGCAAGGTGTCTCCTGCCTGTCCGGTTGCGGCGATATCGTGCGGTGCCCTCCGGACCAGCACCTTCCACTCGCGGCACAATCCATACATGGCTCGCCGCATCCAATCGCTTGATCAACTACGCCGCCCTGCGGCCATGCCCGCATCGCGGCGTACGGCCGACACGTCGCATGCAAGCGTGCGCATTCTCGGGATCGACCCCGGCTCGCGCATTACCGGCTGGGGGGTGATCGAGGCGCGCGGCGCAAAGCTCACTCATGTCGCGCACGGCTGCATCCGTACCGACGAGGGTGCGCTGCCGCCACGCCTGCGGCAGATTCATCAGCAGCTGGCCGCGGTGATTGCCGAGTACCAGCCCGTCGAATACGCGGTGGAAGAAGTGTTCATGCGCATCAACATCGGCACTGCACTGATCCTCGGCCAGGCGCGTGGGGTAGCGGTATTGGCCGGTGCGGTGGCAGGGCTGCCGTTTGCGGAATATGCGCCAGCGCAGATCAAGCGCGCGCTGGTGGGCAACGGCCGTGCTGATAAAGCCCAGATTCAGCACATGGTGAAACTGTTGCTGAAAATGCAGGGCGAACTAGCGGGTACCCTGACGGCGGACGCCGCCGATGCGCTCGCGATTGCGATCTGCCATGCGCATGTGCGCGGCAGCATCATTCAGGGTCAAGGACTACAAGGAAGCTGGGGATGATTGGCAGACTGGCTGGAAAACTCGCACTCAAGGCGCCGCCACAGCTGGTGCTCGATGTCGGCGGAGTCGGCTACGAAATCGAGGCACCGATGTCGACGTTCTATCGGCTGCCTGCCGTCGGCGAGAGTGTGGCGCTGCACACCCATCTGACCATCCGCGAAGACGCCCATCTGCTGTTCGGATTTGCAACGCTGCCGGAGAAGGCGCTGTTCCGTGAGCTGATCAAGCTCAGCGGTGTCGGTCCCAAGCTGGCGCTCGCCGTGCTGTCCGGCGTGGCGGTGGAAGACTTCTGGAATCTGGTGCGCAGCGGCGATGCCGTGCGTCTCACCAGGTTGCCCGGCATCGGCAAGAAAACCGCCGAGCGCATGCTGCTGGAACTGCGCGAAAAAGCCGGTGCCAGCGAGGGCCCCGCGAACTTTGATGGCAGTCTGGCGGCGCGCCCGGCGACAGCGCTGGCGGAGGCGCGTTCCGCGCTCGAATCACTCGGCTACAAGCCTGCCGATGCAGCGAAGATGACCGAGGCATTCCCCACCGAGGGTCTGGGCACCGACCAGATCATCCGAGAGGCGCTGCGGCGCGCCGTGCGATGAGTGGCAGATGAGCCTCTACAGCTCCTCGCGCGAGCGCATCCTGGCGCTCGCGGCGATCGGCAAGGGCGCGCTGTCGCGCTTCGCGTCGTTACGCGATGTCGCGACCCTGCTGGGCGAACTGATCGTTGCGACTTTCGCCCTGCTGCGAGGACGCGCGCGCTTCGACCGCGCCGACACCTGGGCGGTGGTGCAGGCCAGCGGTGCGGGAGCCTTGGGGGTGGTGGCACTGGTGAACCTGCTGGTGGGGTCAATCCTTGCCTTCGTGGGGGCCATCCAGCTGCAAAGATTTGGCGCGGAAATGTTCGTGGCCGACCTGGTGAGCATCGCCACCGTCCGCGAGATGGCGGCGGTGATCACCGCGGTGGTGCTCTCCGGCCGTACCGGTGCGGCGTTTGCGGCGCGCATCGCCACCATGCAGGGCAATGAAGAAATCGACGCGCTGAAGACCATGGGCGTGTCACCGGTGGAATACCTGGTGCTGCCGCGGGTGCTGGCGCTGACCCTGATGACACCGCTGCTCTATGTGTTTGCCTGCGGTGTCGGTCTGCTCGGCGGCTGGCTGGTGGCGGTGGGCACGCTGGATTTGTCCAATGCGCTGTACTGGGATCGCACTGCCGAGGCGCTGGCGGGGCGGCATTTCGTACTGGGCGCGCTGAAGAGCGTGGCCTTCGGCGCGCTGGTGGCGTTCGCGGGCTGCTTCTATGGCCTGCGGGCAGGGCGCAACGCGGCGGCAGTAGGCGAGGCCACCACCAGCGCGGTGGTCAGCGGCATCGTCGGCGTGATCGTCATCGACGCGATGTTCGCGCTCTGCGCTTTTGCACTGGACGTGTAGGCCATGACTGACACTGCCACCATGCCCGAGACGCCCGCGACCGATGCCAGCGAGACTGCCGTCGAGGTCAGGGATCTGCGCATGGCCTATGGCAAGAAACTGATCCAGGAGAACGTCAGCTTCAAGGTGGCCAAGGGCAGCATCTTCATCATCATGGGCGGCTCCGGCTGCGGCAAGAGCACGCTGCTGAAGCACATGATCGGCCTGCTGCCGCCTGCCGACGGCCAGGTACTGTACGGCGACAGCGACTACTGGCAGGCCGGGGTGGAGCAGCAGGATGCCATCCGCCGCCGTTTCGGCGTGCTGTTCCAGGGGTCGGCGCTGTTCAGCACGCTGACCTTGAGCGAGAACGTGATGCTGCCGATGCAGCTCAACGGCGACCCCAAGAAATCCGCTGCCGAGCGCCGTGACCGGGCGGAGGATCTGCTGCAAATGGTCAGCCTCGGCGACGCCCGGGACCAGCTGCCGAGCGAGATCAGCGGCGGCATGAAGAAACGGGCGGCGCTGGCCCGCGCGCTGGCGCTTGACCCGGAGTTCCTGTTTCTCGATGAGCCCTCGGCAGGTCTCGATCCGATCAGTTCGCGCAAGCTGGACGAGCTGATTCTCGAACTGCGCGAGCGCACCGGGGCTTCGGTGCTGGTGGTCAGCCACGAATTGCCCAGTCTGTTCGCGCTGGGTGACGACGGCATTTTTCTCGACGCCGAATCCCGACAACCGATTGCCCGTGGCGCACCCAAGACGCTGCTGGAGAGCTGTGAACACCCGTTCGTGCAGGCGTTTCTGAAGCGCGAAGTGCCTGAAGGAGGAGACCCCGATGAGTAGCGTGAAAAGAGCCAATCCGACTGTGATTGGCAGCTTCGTGTTGATCGCGCTGGCGCTGGTTGCCTTCGCCGTCATGGCGCTCGGCGGGGCGAAACTGTTCACGCCCAAGCAGAGGGCCATTGCCTACTTTGAGGGTTCGGTGAAGGGCCTCTCGGTCGGCTCGGCGGTGAATTTCCGCGGCGTCAAGGTCGGCAGCGTCGATCGCATCGTGCTGCAGTTCGCACCCGACTCGCTAGAGCCGCGCATCGGGGTTTACATGACGCTGTTGCCCCAGCAGATACGGCTGATCGGCACCGGCGAGGACGGCAGCGATATTCCCTTCAGCGACTACATCGAGAGAGGCCTGCGCGCCAAGCTCAGCATCGATTCGCTGGTGACCGGCCAGCTGGTCGCCGACCTCGATTTCCGCCCCGATGTGCCGGCGGTCTTCCACGGCTCGCGGGAAACCCGCTTTCCCGAAATACCGACCATGAAGTCCGACTTCGACGTGCTCAAGGATCAGCTGGCGCAACTGCCCCTGCGCCAGCTCGCCGATGACGTGAAGGGCATGGTCGAAGCTTTCCAGGTGTTGGCGAGAGGTGCTGGCGGCACGCTGGGCGTGGTCGGCGAGGAGCTGAAGGCCACCGCTGCCACCACTCGCCAGACGCTCGAGGAGGCGCAGCGGACCATCATTACCCTCAACACGACGCTACAGTCGGTCGAACGCACCTCCGAAGAGGCGCGCAAGACCCTCTCCGCCTCCGGCCCCGCGCTCGAACAGACCATGCGCTCGGCGCAGGCGGCGATGTTGCGGATCGAGACCACCATGCAGAGCGCCGATGTCGCCGTCGCCCATGTCACCGAAATGACCGCACCGGGCGCGCCGATCCGAGCCGAGCTGGAGCAGAGCCTGCGCGATCTCTCGGCCTCCGCCGAATCGCTGCGCCATTTCGCCGATACCGTCGAGCGCGACCCCAATGCCCTGATCTTCGGCAAGGATTGATCCCATGCACTTCTCCATCAAAGCATTCGCCGTTTTTCTCGCCTTCAGCCTTTGCGCCTGCACCGCTGGCGGCAGCAGGGCCGAACCCAGGCGGCTGCTGCTCGCCTACGACGGTCCTCTCGCCGCGGTGCCCGCCACGCCGAGGCCGCGACTGGTGCTGCGCGCGGTCAGCGTGCCGGACTATCTGGACCGGCGCGAGCTGGTGCGACGGGTCAATGCCTCGGAGATCGTGCGCGACGAGACGGCCGTCTGGGCCGAGCGGCCGGCGAAGGCGATCACCCGCTGGGTGAGCCTGGCACTGGCTGCGCAGCGTGCCGACTACGCCGTGGAGAGCACCACCACCGCCGATGGCCGCGCGCCCGATGCGGTGCTGGCGTTGACACTCGAAGGTTTCGAGCCCGGCACCGACGGCGTGCTGCGCCTGCGCGGCAGCTGGGTGTATGTGCCGTACGGCAAGGTGGCAAGCCAGTCCGGGCGCTTTGATGCCGATGCCAGGCTCGCCGCAGCGACCGCCGAGGCCAATGTGGCAGCCTTGCAGGAGGCACTCGGCAGCGCGGTGAACATGCTGGCTGGGCAGCTTCCGAAGGCAGTGCCGGTGGTGGAACTGCGCCGCTGAGCGGGCCGGTCGATATGCGACACTGACTCCGACTTTCCCTCGCCAGCCTGCGTCCTCCGCCCTTAGATGTCCGACCGCCTTGTTACCGCAGCCAACGGCTCTTCCGACGAGGAGCGCATCGACCGCGCCATCCGCCCCAGCAAGCTCGAGGATTACGTCGGCCAGCAGCCGGTGCGGGAACAGATGGGCCTGGCCATCGAAGCCGCCCGTCGCCGCAACGAAGCACTCGATCATGTGCTGATCTTCGGCCCGCCCGGGCTGGGTAAGACCACGCTAGCCAACATCCTCGCCACCGAGATGGGCGTGAACATCCGGGTCACCAGCGGCCCGGTGCTGGAAAAAGCCGGTGATCTGGCTGCACTGCTGACCAATCTGGAACCGCGCGACGTGCTGTTCGTCGACGAGATCCATCGGCTCTCACCGGTGGTCGAGGAAGTGCTGTATCCGGCGATGGAGGACTACCAGCTCGACATCATGATCGGCGACGGCCCCGCCGCCCGCTCGATCCGGCTCGATCTGCCGCCGTTCACGCTGATCGGTGCGACAACCCGCGCTGGTGCGCTCACCAGCCCGCTCAGAGATCGCTTCGGTATCGTGCAACGCCTGCAGTTCTATGGCGTCGACGACTTGACGCAGATCGTCACCCGCAGCGCCGGCATTCTCGGCGCACCGGTGCAGGGGCAGGGTGCGGCGGAAATCGCCCGCCGTTCGCGCGGCACCCCGCGCATCGCCAACCGTCTGCTGCGCCGGGTGCGCGACTATGCCGAGGTGAAGGGGCAGGGGGTGATCACCGAGGCGATTGCCGCCGCCGCCCTGAAGATGCTGGATGTCGACAGCGAGGGCTTCGATCCTCTCGACCGGAGGCTGCTGGAGATTCTCATGCAGCGGTTTGACGGTGGCCCCGCAGGGGTCGAGAGCCTGGCAGCGGCACTTAGCGAATCGCGTGACACCATCGAGGACGTGATCGAGCCCTACCTGATCCAGCAGGGGTTTCTGGAACGTACCCCGCGTGGCCGGGTGGCAGCACTCAAGGCGTACCAGCATCTGGGCATCAGCGCGCCCAGGCGCGGCACAGAGCTGTTCTAGTGAGCGAGGTCTTTACCTGGCCGATCCGCGTCTATTACGAGGATACCGATGCCTCCGGCGTGGTCTATCACGCGCGATACCTGCACTGGTTCGAGCGCGCCCGCAGTGAGTGGCTGCGGGCCAAGGGCCGCAGCCATCGGCAGCTGACCGAGCAGTTCGGTGCAGCGTTCACGGTGGCCTCAGTCGAGATCCGCTACCGTCAGCCGGCGCGGCTTGATGAGGCGCTGCAGGCCACGGTAAGAGTGGCCCAGTATGGACGGGCCAGCCTGGTTTTCGAGCAGCAGCTGCTGCGCCCGCAGCAGCCACAGATTCCGCTGGCAACGGCGCTGGTGAAAGTGGCCTGCGTGGACACGCTGGGCTTCAAACCCCGGGCTTGGCCAGCAGGTTGGCTTGAACCTTGAATCGTAAACATTCAACCTAGCGTCGTATTGCCACTCATCCAACACAGACCAGAAGAAAAACATGGGCACCACCGAAGGGCTTTCGTTCACGCATCTCATCCTCGCTGCCAGTCCGCTGGCAAAGATCATCCTGCTGCTGCTGCTGGGGGCCTCGGTGATCTCGTGGGCGGTGATCCTCACCAAGCGCAGCCTCTTGTCACGCGTCACCAGGCAGTCGGCGGAGTTCGAGAGCCGGTTCTGGTCAGGCGGCACCCTCGGTGATCTCTACGGCTCCATCGGCCGTGACGGCAGGCCGGAAGAAGGCGTGTCAGCGATCTTCAAGGCCGGCTACGAGGAGTTCACCCGCCAGCAGGGCAATGCCGGCCGCACCGATCCCGAAGATGCACTTGCCGCCGTGCAGCGGCAGATGCGCGTCACCCAGGTGCGCGAGGTGGAGCGGCTCGAAGGCGGTCTCTCGCTGCTGGCGACGGTGGCCTCGTCCAGCCCCTATGTCGGCCTGTTCGGCACGGTCTGGGGCATCATGTCGGCGTTCATCCAGATCGGCGCTGCCAAGCAGGCGACGCTGGCACAGGTTGCCCCCGGCATCGCCGAGGCGCTGATCGCCACCGCCATGGGTCTGTTCGCGGCCATTCCGGCGATGATCGCCTTCAACTTTCTCACCCGCGGCGTCGAGCGTCTGGAAACCCGCTACCACACCTTTGCCGAGGAACTGGCCGGCATCGTCGACCGCGGCCTGCGTGGCCACGGCCATCAAGGCTGAGGCGCCAAGCGATGGCCATCAGCTATTCGCCGGGGCGTCCCGGCAAGCGGCGCCTCAACGCCGACATCAACGTGGTGCCCTACATCGACGTGATGCTGGTACTGCTGATCATTTTCATGGTCACCGCACCGCTGCTCACCCAGGGCGTGCAGGTCGAACTGCCGCAGGAGTCGTCCGAGCCGATCACGATCGACGACCAGCCGGTGGTGTTCAGCATCGACGCCAGAGGCAAGTATTTTCTCGACATCGGTACCGACGAGGATCGGCCACTGGCCGATGCCGATGTCGTGCAGCGGGTGGGTGCGGTGCTGCGCAACAAGCCTGAGACGGTGATCCTGATCCAGGCTGATCGCCGGGTCGACTACGGCCGCGTCGCCAAGGGCATGTCGCTGCTCAACCTCGCCGGTGCCAGCAAGCTGGGCTTCAAGATGGACCCGTCTGAACCGCTGCCAGCCCAGAAGTGAGTGTGCCAAACCAAAACGCCGGGCGGCAGCAGGATGAGCGGGCGCTGCCGGTAAGTGCCTGGCAACTATGGCTGGCCGTGCTCGGACACCTGCTGGTCGGCGCGCTGCTGGTATTCGGGGTGCAATGCAGCCCCAAACCACCGGAGGAAGTGATCATCCAGGCGGTGCTGCTGGAGCAGCCGGTGGAAGGCGAGAAGCCGGTGACGGTGGAGGAGGCCCCGAAGCCGAAACCGCCCGAGCCCAAGCCGCCAGAACCGGAGCCGGTGAAGCCGAAACCGCCGGAACCGGTACCGGAGCCGCCGAAACCCCTGCCACCCAAGCCGGAGCCGCCCAAGGTCGATCCCGAAAAGCTCAAGCAGCAGGCCGAGGTGGCGGAGAAGAAGCGGGTCGAAGAACTGCTCAAGCTCGAGCAGCAGCAACTGCTCGCCAAGCAGCAGGCGGAGGAGAAAGTGCGCCAGGCTGCAGAAAAAGCCAAAGCCGACGCCGAGGCCAAGGCCGCCGAGGAAGAAGCCCGCAAGGCCGCACTCGACGCCGAGCAGAAGCGTCTGGCCGCGATCGAGGACGCCAAGCGGAAAGAAGCCGAGGCGGCCGAGAACAAACGCAAGGCCGAGGACAAGGCCCGGCAGGAGGCGCTGGCGCGCCAGATCGCGGCTGACGAAGCCGCCCGCATGGCGGCCATCCGGGCCGATTCGCAGAAGCTTTGGGTGCGTGCGCTGGCAGATGCGATCCGTCGCAACTGGTTGCGGCCGCCGGGGGCGGATACCTTCAGCTGCAAGCTCAACGTGCAGCTGCTACCCAACGGACAGGTGGTGAGCGCGCGCATAATCAGCAGTTGCGGCTCGCCCATTCTCGATGACTCCGTCATTAAGGCGGTCTACAAAGCCTCGCCCTTGCCGTTGCCGTCGGAACCTTCTGCTTTCGTTCCCGATCTCAACCTCACTTTCAAACCTTGAAGCGCGCTGATAAGGCGCCCACACGGATCGTGACCCCATGAACCCCCCGAAAACCTTTCGTCAACAACTGGCCAGCGTCGCCATGCTGGTGGCCAGCATCCTTGCCATGCCGGCCCAGGCCCAGCTCGAAATCTCCATCGACGGTGGTGACGTCGGCGCCACCCCGATCGCCATCGTGCCGTTCGCTACTCCGCCAGGCGTCAGTTTCGACGTTGCGCAGATCGTCGAGGCCGACCTGGTGCGCTCGGGCCTGTTTCGCAGCATCGCGCGCACCGACATGCTCGAAAAGCCCAACGAGCCGAGCAAGATCAACTACCGCAACTGGCGGGCGGTAGGCATGGAAAATCTGGTGATCGGCTCCCTGCAGCAGTCCGGCAGGAACGTCGCCGTGCGGTTTTTCCTGATGGACGCCACCCGGGGCGTGCAGCTGCTGGGCTTCGACATGCCGGCGGTCGGGCCCGAGCAGCTGCGGGTGGTGGCGCATCAGGTCGCTGACCTGGTCTACGAAAAGCTCACCGGTAGCAAGGGCTATTTCAATACCCAGATCGCCTATGTCACCGCCAGCGGCTTCGGCCCCGGACGCCGTTTCGAGCTGATCGTTGCCGATGCCGATGGCTATAACCCGCGCACCATTGCCACCTCGCGCGAGCCGCTGATGTCACCGGCCTGGTCGCCGGACGGCAAGAAGCTGGCCTATGTCGGCTACGAGCGTGGCCGCTCGTCGATCTACGTGCACACGCTGGCATCGGGGGACCTGAAGAAGGTGGTATCCGAAAAAGGCATCAACGGCGCGCCCGCCTGGACGCCGGACGGCGGCAAGCTAGTGGTGACGCTGTCGTTCGAGATCAATCCCGATCTGTATCTGGTGGACCTCAATGGCGGCACCCGCCGCCGCCTGACCGATCACTACGGCATCGATACCGAGGCAGCGGTGTCACCTGATGGCCTGCAGGTCGCCTTCACCTCGGATCGTGGCGGCAGTCCGCAGGTTTACGTGATGTCGATCAATGGCGGCGAGCCGCGCCGCGTCACTTTCCAGGGCCGGCAGAACCTGCGTCCGCGGTTTTCACCAGACGGCAAGAGCCTGCTGGTGGTCAATGCCGACGGCGGGCGGTACACTATTGCCGTCGCCGACCTGCAGTCGGGGGCGATCCGGAAACTCACTGACGGTCCGCTGGACGAGAGCCCAAGCTTCGCACCCAACGGTTCCGTAGTGATCTACGCGACGGCCAGCCGCGGCAATCCTGAACTGGCAACCGTAACCACCGATGGTCGTGTGCGTCAGCGCCTGCGTCAGCCCGGTGAGGTACGCGAACCAGCCTGGGGCCCAGCCAACCGCTAAGCCAGCAGTCAGCAATCCGGTGTTTCATGCCGGCAGCAACAAACCATCACACAGCTAGTCGGTCGGATAGCTGGTCAAATAAATCGATATTCAGGAGTCGTAAGTGAACAAAAATCTCGCCCTCGCCGCTGTCTTTTTCGCCGCCGTTGCGGCCACCGGCTGTGCCAGTAAAGGTGCCAAGCCGCTGCCGCCGCCGCCGGTTTCCGATGCTTCGGCAAACTCGGGCATCGCCACCAGCGGCACCGGTGCCGAAGGCACTGGCAACGGTAGCGCCATCACCACGCCGGCCACACCGGTCGGTACTGGCTACGACCTCGCCGGCAAGATCATCTATTTCGATTACGACAGCGCCGAAATCGACACCGCCGGCCAGGGCGTGATCAGCAACTACGGCCGCTATCTCACCAGCACGCCGTCGGCGAAGATCCGTCTCGAAGGTCATACCGACGAACGCGGTTCGGCTGAATACAACGTCGCTCTCGGCGAGCGCCGTGCGCAGACCGTGGCACGCGAACTGAAGGTGATCGGTGCTACCGATGCCCAGCTGTCGATCACCAGCTACGGCAAGGAACGCCCGGCCGTGCGTGGTTCCAACGAAGAGGCCTATGCCAAGAACCGTCGTGTCGAAATCAGCCAGCCCTGATTGAAGTTTGCCTTTCAGTAGCCAAGCCATGCGCTGCCTCAAATCCCTGTATCTGCCTCTGATGCTGGCTGCGGCACTCGCTGCCGCAGCCTGCACACCCTTGTCCCGCAATGGCAGCGAACCGCTGTCACCGGAAGAAATCCGCATGCGTGCGGTGGAAGGCAAGCTGACCGAGCTGGGTCGTCGCGTCAACGCGGCGGAGAACAAGGACGACACCAAGTTGCAGGACGACCTGCGCAACCTGCGTGGCGAGCTGGAGCGCATGCGTTTCGAGCTCGACACCCAGTCGCGGCGCAGCAAGGACATGGGCGGTGACATCGAACGCCGTCTGCAGCGGCTGGAATCGCAGACGGCGGTCCCGGCAGCAGCGGCCTCCCCGGACGGTACCGCGCCTGGCCTGGCAAGCCCTGCGCTGCCGCCGGTCGTCTACGCACCGGCCGCGCCCGCTACCGACAACGGGGCAACAGCGGCGGAGGAGCAGGCGGCCTATCTGAAAGCCTTCGATTCCCTCAAGGCCGGCAAGTACGACGCTGCCATCGTCAGCTTCAAGGCCATGCTGGCGCAGTGGCCGCAAGGCAACTTTGCCGACAATGCCTGGTACTGGCTGGGCGAGTCGCAGTATGTGAAGCGCCAGTACAAGCCGGCGCTGGATTCCTACACCGCGCTCATCGAGCGGTTTCCCGCCAGCCCGAAAGTGCCCGACGCCCTGTTTAAGAGCGGCCTGACCCAGATCGAGCTGCAGCAGCCCGACAAGGCCAAGGCCAGCTGGCGCCGGGTGATGAAGGACTACCCCAACGCCAACGCTGCCGGCCTGGCGCGGCAGCGGCTGGCACAGACGCCCTGAGCAAGGAATCTGCGATGGCGGACGATGTTGCTGCCGCGCCGCTGACCGCCGGAGTGAACGCGGCAAGGCTGAAAATCACCGAAGTGTTCTGCTCCCTGCAAGGGGAGACGTCGCGGGTCGGCTGGCCGACCGTGTTCGTGCGGCTGACCGGCTGCCCGCTGCGTTGCGGCTATTGCGACACGGCCTATGCGTTTCACGGTGGCTCCTGGCGCAGTGTCGCCGAGCTGCTCGACAGCGTGCACAGCCATGGGGTGCGCCACGTCTGCGTCACCGGCGGTGAGCCGCTGGCTCAGAAGAACTGCCTGCCCTTGCTTGCCGCCCTCTGTGATGCGGGCTACTCGGTGTCGCTGGAAACCAGCGGAGCCATCGACATCGCCGGCGTCGATCACCGCGTGGCGCGCATCGTCGACGTGAAGACGCCCGGCTCCGGCGAAGTCGGCAAGAATCGCTGGGAGAATCTGGCGTTGCTGAAAGCCACCGACGAGGTGAAGTTCGTGCTGTGCTCGCGCGAGGATTACGACTGGGCTGTAGCGATCATCGCCCAGCACGGTCTTGCCGGCCGCTGCGATCTGCTGTTCTCGCCCAGCCATCATCAGCTGAAACCGCGCCAGCTGGCCGACTGGATGGTTGCCGACCGCCTGCCGGTGCGCATGCAGGTGCAGCTCCACAAACTGCTCTGGGGCGAAGAAGCGGGGCGCTGAATCGATGACCACGATCACTGCCAAGAAAGCCGTGGTGCTGCTCTCCGGCGGACTCGATTCCGCCACCGTGCTGGCGATGGCGCGCGCCGATGGATATGAATGCCACGCGCTGTCGGTGGCCTACGGCCAGCGCCACAGCGCCGAGTTGCAGGCGGCGGTACGGGTGGCGCTGCGTCTCGGGGCTGCCAGCCACAAGCACATCCACGTCAACCTCGATGCCATCGGCGGTTCGGCGCTCACGGATCGCAACATCGCCGTGCCGGAGGACCAGCCCGCCGAGAGCGCCGGCATTCCGGTCACCTATGTGCCTGCGCGCAACACCCTGTTCCTGGCGCTGGCGCTGGGGCAAGCAGAGGTGGTCGGCGCGCGGGCATTGTTCATCGGTGTCAATGCGGTGGACTACTCCGGCTATCCGGACTGTCGCCCGGCTTTCATCGAAGCGTTCCAGCACCTTGCCAGCGTCGCCACCAAGGCCGGGGTCGAGGGCGCGGGATTCCAGATCCACACCCCGCTGATCGCGCTCGCCAAGGGCGAGATCATCCGCCGCGGTGCGGCGCTGGGCGTGGACTTTGCAGAGACGGTGAGCTGCTACCAGGCCGACGCCGAAGGCCTTGCCTGCGGGCGCTGCGATTCCTGCCGCATCCGCCGCGAGGGCTTTGCCGCGGCCGATCTTGCTGATCCCACCCGCTACGCCTGAATGCCTATCGGATATCGAGAGTTTCCGCAAGGCTCAACAGGGCTTAACGTAACTGTAATAATGAAGCCGCTGCCGGAGCGCGGCAGTCCGAAAACTAAAAGAGGAAACCCCATGTTGAAAAAACTTTGTATTGCAACGTTGCTTGCCCTGCCTGCCGCGGTCATGGCTGAAGGTCTTTCCTACAACTTTGTCGAAGGCAACTTACTGGTGCTGGATGGTGACGGCGGCAGCCTTGATGGATTTGGCGTCGGTGCCTCGTTTCTGGTCGCCCCGCAGTTTTTCCTGACCAGCAGCTATGCCAGGCTCACCGACCCAGGTGTTTCGTTGAGGACATTTTCCGGAGGCGCAGGCTTTCGCCATCCGCTGAGTCCGAAGGTTGATTTCACCGGTAATGCCAGTGTGGTGTTTGCCAAAGCTAAAGTGGATGGCCTTGGTTCTGGTGATGACACCGGCTACAGCGTCGGCGCAGGCCTGCGTGCCCTGCTGGCGCCGCAGTTCGAACTCAACGGCGGTGCGTCCTATACCGATATCGCTGATAACGGCGAACTCGGCTTCAACCTCGGCGCGGTGTTCTCGTTCACGCCGCAGTTTGCGCTGGTCGGCGGCGTAGCCGTTGGCGATGACTTCGGCGACGACTTCCGACTGTTCAATATCGGTGGCCGCTTCATGTTCTAAAGCGGTTATCGTGTTGAAAAGCCCCGCTCGCGGGGCTTTTTTAATGGGACTTGCCAAATTGTTACCCTAGCGGGATGAACAGACACTCCCGCATTGCAGGCACCGGCAGCTATCTTCCCGCCCGCAGCGTCAGCAACGCCGAATTGCAGACCCGCATCGAAACCAGCGACGAGTGGATCGTCTCGCGTACTGGCATCGAGTCACGCCATGTAGCCGCCGACGGCGAGATGACCAGCGACCTGGCGATGCACGCCTGCCGCCGCGCGATGGAATCGGCCGGGGTCGGCGCCGAGGAAGTCGATCTCATCATCGTCGCCACCACCACGCCGGACATGGTGATGCCCTCCACCGCCTGCCTCTTGCAGGCGAAGCTGGGTGTGAAGCAGGGCGCGGCGTTTGATGTGCAGGCGGTCTGCACCGGCTTCATCTACGCGCTGGCGCTGGCCGACAAGCTGGTGGCCAGCGGTGCCCACCGTTGTGCGCTGGTGGTGGGTGCCGAGGTATTTTCCCGCCTGCTGGACTGGAGTGATCGCCGCACCTGCGTACTGTTCGGCGACGGTGCCGGTGCGGTGGTGCTCAAGCCTTCGAGCCAGCCCGGCATCTATTCCAGCCATCTGCATGCCGACGGCTCGCTCGCCAACATCCTGCAGGTGGATGGCGGCATTGCCAACGGGGTGCTGCGCGGTAATCCCTTCGTGCAGATGGACGGGCAGGCGGTCTACCGCACCGCCGTGCGGGTGCTGGCCGAATGCGCGCACGAGGCGCTCAAGCACAACCACATGGCAGTCGCCGATGTCGACTGGCTGGTGCCGCACCAGGCCAATATGCGCATCCTCAACACCACGGCGGACAAGCTCGGCCTGCCGATGGAGAAGGTGGTTACCACCGTCGCCCGCCAGGGCAATACCTCGGCGGCGTC
>JBKJJE010000083.1:0-2685 GCA_046598075.1 Stagnimonas sp. | reverse complement strand
CCAGCGCGGCAAGGGTGTTTTCGGCAAGTCCATCACCGCCATGCAGCGCCTGAACGGCGTCGGCTACGGAGTGGAGGGCACGGGCCTCGTCTTCAACCTCGTCTACAACCCGGTCGGTCCCTATCTGCCCGCCTCGCAGCAGAGCCTCGAAGCCGACTACAAGCGCGAACTGAAAGACAAATTCGGGCTGGTGTTCAACAGCCTGTTCACCATCACCAACATGCCCATCCACCGCTTTGCCCAGCAGCTGAAAAAGAGCGGGCAATACCACAGCTACATGGACAAGCTGCTGGCCGCCTTCAACCCGCAGGCGGCGGCCGGCGTGATGTGCCGCAGCCTCATCAGTGTTGATTGGCAGGGCAATATCTCCGACTGCGATTTCAACCAGCAGCTCGATCTGCTGGCCACCGACCGGGCCGGCAAGCCACTGTCGATCTTCGACTTCGACTTTGAGCGCACGCTGGCACGCCATATCCGATTTGCGCCGCATTGCCTGGGCTGTACCGCAGGCGCTGGTTCCAGCTGCGGCGGTGTGACCGCATAAAGACCCGCCGCGGCCGCGCCTGGGGCAGGCCACCGGCGGTTTTCCCGCGCATCGTTCTCCATGCAGTGCTTTGCGTCAGCCCTTGAACCTTGTTCAGCGGGCTGGCCACTCACAGTCCCCGCCGCGCCCATTTCCTTCCCCTGCGGTTTTTGCGGATGCAGGATGAATCTCCTGATCCAGTTGACATACGCCTGTTCTATTCGCAGGCTGCGGCGCAAGGTGCGGAGTCGTTCACGCAGCTGGTCGAGCAAGCTTGGTTGAGTTTGTCGCTTTTGTCGGAGCCGTCACTTCCGCCACCTCACAACCATAAGCAAGGGGAATCATGGACATGCAGAAGACGTTTCAGCCTTTTTCGGTCGAACCGCGCCTGGTGATAGGCGGCGGTTTTGACGCCTAACTAGCGTTAGCTGTATGAAAAGCGTCCCGCCCTTCATTGCCGATATCGCACATGCGCGTGAGGTTGCAGAGTTAGTGCTGGCTGGCGTGATAACTCCACTGCATGGTTGCGCCCGTATAGCTGAGGTCAGCGCTACTTTAGGTAGCCCTCGTGAGCTCGCGCTGTTCGAGCTTCTGCATCATGAGCGGCACGGTCACGAGCACATCGTCATCACGTCAGAGTCTGTTACTCCAGAGGTCATAAATGCTTGCAAAACTTTGGTCGCGCACAGCTAACAGGGCATTCAAGCGGACGGGCTACGCCCGCCGCTTAACTTGAGCGTTGAGGCTGTAGAAAAACCCCAGAATCCCGCCTGATTTGGCACACAAGCCGCTGCGTATTCGCAGCGGTTTTGTTGTTTCTGGAGGGAGACTTTCATGGCGCGTTACAAACCTGTCGATCCGCACCTGTCGAAGATGCTGCCGGTGCGCTTCGCCGATCAGATTATTCCCGGCACCTTCGAGCACGCCGTGAATTGGCTGGTCGATCACGAGATCAATCTCTCGGTCTTCGATGCGCGCTACCGCAATGATGAAACCGGAGCCACGGCCTATCACCCTTCGGTGCTGCTGAAGGTAGTTCTGCTCGGCTACGCCCGTGGCTTGGTGTCATCACGAGCCATCGAACGGGCCTGCCGCGAAAACATCGTCTTCATGGCGTTGTCCGGCGATTCGGCACCGCACTTCACCACCATCGCGTCGTTCATCGCGAAGCTGCCGACGGAGATCACGGCGGTGTTTCGCGACGTACTGCTGGTCTGCGACGCGCAGGGTTTGATTGGCAAGGAGCTGTTTGCCGTCGATGGCTGCAAGCTGCCGTCCAATGCGTCTCGTACCTGGAGCGGCACGCGTGCTGAGCTGCTGCACAAGGCCGAGAAGATGGAAAAGGCGATGGCCTATCTGCTCGACACCCATCGGCGCCAGGATGCCGGCCAGAACGAAGACACGCTGACGGCGCGGGAGCGCCAGCAGATCGAAACCCTGACCCGCAACAGCCAGAAAATCCGTGCGGCCCTGGCGGACTTCAAACCCCGTCTCAATCGCAAGGGTGAAGAGCTGAAATCGAATCTCACCGATCCCGACTCGGCCGTGATGAAGACCAGCCACGGGGTCGTGCAGGGCTACACCGGGGTCGCGGCGGTCGATGCAAGATCCCAGGTGGTGGTGCATGCCACCGCCCACGGCACCGGCCAGGAGAATGGTTTGCTGCCCGCCGTGGTGACGGCCTTGCGGGACGACTTTGCGGCGATGGGAAAGGCGGACCCGCTGGCGGCTGCGACGGTGCTGACCGATTCCGGCTATCACTCGGAAGCAACGCTGCAAGCGCTCGCCGATGCCGGCGTCGATGCCCTCGTCGCCGATACCAGTTTCAGATCACGAGACCCGCGCTTTGCAGAGGCCTATCTGCACAAGTCCGTTGAGAAGCAGCGGCTACCCGGCGAGCATCGCTCGCAATGGTTTCAGCCCAAGGATTTTCGATTCGATCCCGAGCAGCAAACCTGTGTCTGCCCGGCCGGGAAGACACTCAAGCTGAGCACGGCCAAGGCGGTCATCAAGGGAAGAAATGGCATGAGCTTCGAGGGCACGAATGGAGTTGACCCTGTTTCGCGGACACCTGATCGTTTAAGAAAAGGAGTCCTGAGATGCCGAAGAGTCGACTGCCGTATCCGGCAGCCTTTCGCCAGCAGATGATTGAGCTGGTTCAG
>JBKJJE010000123.1:0-11830 GCA_046598075.1 Stagnimonas sp. | reverse complement strand
TCCCGATGCTTGATCACCACCTGCGCGAACCTGGTCCTGAAATGCGGCGCGAGCTGCTCGACCACATAGACGCTGCGATGCTGGCCGCCTGTGCAGCCGATGCCGATGGTGACGTAGGCGCGATCCTGTGCCTCGAACGTCGGCAGCCAGCGATCCAGAAAGCGGGTGATGTCGGCCTGCATGGCGGCCACTTCCGGCTGCGCACCGAGGTAGTCGGCGACCGCAGCATCGCGTCCATTGAGCGGGCGCAGCGCCGGCACCCAGTGCGGATTGGGCAGGCAGCGGACATCGAACACATAGTCGGCGCCATCGGGAATGCCGTTCTTGAAGCCGAACGAGAGCAGCAGCACCGACAGTTTCGGCGTGCTGCCGGGCATCTGGCTGTCGATGGCGCTGCGCAGCTCATGCAGGTTGAGCCGGGTGGTATCGATGGTGACGTCGGCGGCATTGGCGATCGGAGCCAGCAAGGCGCGTTCCTGGCGGATGGCTTCCACCAGCGAGGTCTGGCCATCTGAGAGCGGATGCTTGCGCCGCGTCTCGCTGTAGCGTTTGAGGATGATCTCCTCGTCGGCGGTGAGAAATAGCACGTCGACATCGACACCGCGGGTGCGCAATGACTCGATGTGTTCGGGAAAGTAGCCGATCTGCGATGGCGACTCGCGGGCGTCGACGCCCATCGCCATCAAGGCGTAGCGCGGGTCCTGGTTGATCAGCGCGTGTGCGACCAGCGGCTCGACGAAATCGAGCGGGATGTTGTCGATGCAGTACCAGCCGAGGTCCTCGTACTGTCGCAGCGCCACGGTCTTGCCGGCCCCGGACAGGCCGCTGACGACGACGAGTTTCATGTCCGGAGCGGCTTTGGCAGGTCAGCTACGGCTGCTGATGAGCGCAAACAGTGCGGCATCGTCGGCAGCGGCACGGGCCTGCTTGCAGAAGGCTTCGTCGGAGAACAGCTCGGCAATCGCCGCGAGATGCTTGAGGTGGGTCTCGGTGGCCTGCTGCGGCACCACCAGGCCGAACAGGAGATCGACGGTATTGCCGTCGTGGGCGTCGTAGTCGACCGGATGCTTGAGGCGGATCAGCGCGCCGATGGAGCCTTCGACACCGGACATGCGGCCGTGCGGGATGGCCACGCCATGGCCCAGGCCGGTGGAGCCCAGCTTTTCGCGCGAGGTGAGGGCGGTGAAGATCTCGCCTTCGGTGACGGTGCCGCTGCCCTTGCCGAGCAGCTTGCTCATTTCTTCCAGCGCCCGTTTCTTGCTGGTGACGGTGACGCCGGCGATGACGCGGTTGGCGCTTAAGATTTCGGTGAGTTTCATGTGTGGGGTTCGTCCAGATCGGTTTTGTTATGGATGACCCCTGCATGATAAAGCCCGCCCAACAAAAACGGGACGCTTCGAGGGCGTCCCGTTGCGGGTTGCCGCCTGGCCTTACATCGCGGCCTGTTGCGGAGTCTGGTGATGCACCACTTCGGAGGCGTGGTGGTCGCGGCGTTTTTCCTTGTGCTTGCGGGTCTGCTGGTCGAGTTTGTCGGCCAACAGGTCGATGGCCGCATACAGGTCGACGTGGGTGCACTCCGCGTGCAGTTTTGCGCCTGAGCAGTGAACCGTCGCCTCCGCCTTCTGTCGATCCTTTTCCACCGTGAGAATGACTTGTCCACCGAGCAGGTGGTCACAGTGGCGTTCGAGTCGTTTCATCTTTTCCTTGACGTAAGCCTTGATCGGCGGTGTCAGGTCGAGATGGTGGCCGGAGATGGTCAGGTTCATCGAGTACTCCTTGCTATGCGGCTGCCCATTTACCGGGGCACCTTCGGTCGTCGCGACAGCGGCGTGCTGAAGCGATTCGTCAGCCGTCCGGCAAGGCCTCGAGGACGGGCGGTTCACGGATCGCTTCGAAAAGGTTTTCCTAGAGCGGTCTCCGTTCGTGTGAGGGGGGCAGGTTCATGGCTTCACGATATTTGGCTACGGTGCGCCTTGCAACCTGAATACCTTCCTTCTGCAAGAGCTCTGCCAACGCGGCGTCTGACAGCGGTTGGCTTGGAATCTCCGCAGCAATCAATCGCTTGAGCATGGCCTGGATGGCCGTGGCCGAGGCCACACCACCATCGCTGGTCTGTACATGACTGGAAAAAAAGTGTTTGAGTTCAAAGAGTCCGCGCGGCGTCAGCAAATATTTGTTGGCGGTGGCGCGGGACACAGTGGATTCGTGAATGCCCAGCTGGCCGGCGACATCGCGCAGGACCAACGGTCGCATCGCCTCGGGCCCATAGTCCAGAAAGGCGCGCTGTTCCTCGACGATGCACTGCGAAACGCGCAACAAGGTGTCGTTGCGCGACTGCAGGCTGTGCAGGAAATAGCGGGCCTCCTGAAGGTGCGTCTTCATCGTCACCTGGTCCTTGCTGCTGTCGGCGCGCTTCACCATCGACAGGTAATGCGGGTTGATGCGCACCGCCGGTGCCGATTCGCGGTTAAGGCCCACGCGCCAGCGGCCTTGGTGCTTGGTGACGAACACATCCGGCTCGATGTATGTGCTTTCGTGCGCCGCATAGGGGCGGCCCGGATGCGGTTGCAGGCGCTGGATCAGTATCAGCGCCACCTTCAGGCTGGCTTCGTCGTGTCCGGTGGCGCGGCGCAGGGCCGCGTAGTCGCGGCGTGCCAGCAGCGGCAGGTGCCGGTCCACCAGAATCAGCGCCAGTCCGTGGCCGGCGGCAGCGGCGTCAATCTGCTGCAACTGCAGGCGCAGGCACTCGCCCAGATCGCGGGCGGCGACTCCTGGCGGGTCGAATTCCTGCACGCGCCGCAGTAGTCGCTCCAGCTGCGCGGGACCTAAGCCCATAGTCTCGCGGAAATGCGTGCAGGCTTCTTCCCAGTCCTCGAGATAGCCGTCGTCGTTGATGGCGTCGATCAGGTAGGCGACGACTTCGGCCTCCCACTCCTTCAGCGGCAGTAGCCCGGCCTGCCAGGTCAGGTGTTGGTGCAGGGTCTCACTGCCGTGCTGGTTGGCGCGGCGGAACTCGGCGAGGTCGTCGTCGTCGCTGCTGTCGGATTTGCTTGGCGTGTCGTAGACATCGCCCCAGTCGGCATCCACCGGCATCTCGTCGCTCATCGGCTCGTCGCCGCGCACCTCGACGGCGGCGACTTCGGCCGCGAGCCCGTCACCGGTCTCGTAATTGGCGGTGCGATCGTTTTCCACCTCGGCTTCCACGGCGAGGTCTTCGCTGACCTCGATCTCGGCGCCGGGGTCATCATCCAGCTCCAGCATCAGGTTCGATTCGATCGCCTGCTGGATCTCCAGCTTCAGATCGAGGGTCGAGAGTTGCAACAGGCGGATCGCCTGTTGCAAGGCCGGCGTCATCGTCAGCGACTGGCCGGTGCGCATTCCCAGCGCCTGTTTCATGTGCTCTCTGTGCCTTGGCTCATGGCCACATTGTAGCGGTATGACTTTTGCTTATGGCAGGCCGTCCGACCACGGCGAACAGCCGCTACAGCTTGAAATCCTCGCCCAGGTAGACCTTGCGCACCGTGGCGTTCTCGAGCAGTTCCGCGGGGGTGCCGGTGGCGATCACGGTGCCCTCGGCGAGGATGTAGGCGCGTTCGCACAGCGACAGTGTCTCGCGCACGTTGTGGTCGGTGATTAGCACGCCGATGCCGCGTGCCTTCAGGTGATGGACGATGGCCTGGATATCGTGCACGGCCAGCGGGTCAACCCCCGCGAACGGCTCGTCCAGCAGGATGAAGCGCGGGTTGGCGGCCAGCGCGCGGGCGATCTCCACCCGCCGCCGTTCGCCGCCGGACAGGCTCTGGCCGATGCCGTCGCGGATGTGGCCGATGTGCAGTTCCTCCAGCAGCCGCTCCAGCTCCTGCTTGCGGCCGGCCTTGTCGAGATCCTTGCGGGTTTCGAGGATGGCCATGATGTTGTCGGCGGTGGACAGCTTGCGGAACACGCTGGCCTCCTGCGGCAGGTAGCCGATGCCGCGTTGTGCGCGGGCGTGCATGGGCAGCCTGGTGATGTCGACGCCGTCGAGTTCCACCACGCCGCCATCGGCAGGCACCAGTCCGACCACCATGTAGAACGAGGTGGTCTTGCCGGCGCCGTTCGGCCCCAGCAGGCCGACGATCTCGCCGGCATTGACCTCCAGGGAGACGTCGCGCACGACGCTGCGCTTCTTGTATTTCTTGACCAGGTTGCGGGCGGTGAGCCGGGCGGCGGGGCTGCTCATTTGTCCTGCTCCGGGACGTCGATGACGATGCGCACCTGACCGTTTGCACCGCCGCTCGCCTGCACCCGGCGGTTGGCGACGTCGTAAAGGATGTCCTCGCCGTTCAGCTCGTCCTTGTCGCGGTCGAGATGGGCATCGCCGCTGAGCTGGATGTTCTGGTTGGCCGAGCGGTAGACGATCTTCGCGGAGCGGCCATTGACCACCGCGTCCTGCGGGGTCTGGCCGAGGTGCTTGAGGGTGGCCGGCGCGCCGGTGATGGTGATGACGTAGGGGTTTTTCTTGCCGCCGCTCTGTGCCAGCTCCAGCCGCGCGCCGCGCAACTCCAGCGTTCTCGAGATCATCACCACATCGCCGGTGTAGATCATGCTGCCCTCCTGCCACTCGCCGTTCTTGGCGGTGATGGTGATCGGCCCAGATACTCGCTGATCTCGCTGCGCACCGGATTTTCCGGCCTTGGCAGTGGCCGTCTGCGCCAGCGCGGCAGCGGACAGGGCCAGCCCCAGGGCCAGCGTCACGAGGGCATTGGTCATGGTCTTATTCGCCAAGTACATAGCTCAATTCCGGTTGCGTCATTTTCAGGGTCTTGCCGTCGAAACTGCCGGTGAAACCCTTGGCGCGGGCATTGCGCGAGGGGCTGTTGATGACAATCGGCTGCGTCGAGTAGAACTGCCGCCTAGCATCGTCCACCCAGACCTCGCTGCCGGCAAAACTGAAGACCTCGCCATTGGCCCAGCGCCCGGTGCCATTGACCGGTGCGTGCAGCAGCAGCCGCTTTTCGCCTGCGGTGACAGTTCCCGATGGCGATTTCAGCGCCCAGGGTGCCGCCTCGCCGGAAAGCCCGACCGCCTCGATGTTGGTGAGTGCTGCTGCGCCGCCGTCAAAGTAATCGGCGGTATCGGCGGTCAGCCGCACCAGCGGCAGACCGCGGTCGTCGGTGCGCAGCGCCCGCAGCTTTTCGATGCGATAGCGCGGCATGCCCTGACTCGCCGTTTCTGTCGCGCTGTCGGACTGGTTGGCGCTCTGCCACATCAGCGCGGCCATCACCAGCATCAGCAGCGCCAGACCGATGGCGGTGAGCCGGCTCATGCGGCCTTGCCCTGCGCGGCGAGGATGAAATCCACGGCCTCGCGGATCGCGCCATTGCCACCATTGGCCTCGCTGATCCAGTGCGCCTCCGCTTTCGCCCGGCGGTGTGCATCGCCGGGTGCAAGGGCCAGGCCCACGCGGGCGAACAGGGGCAGATCCGGCGTGTCGTCGCCCATGTGCGCCATCTGCGCATCGCTGAGCTTGAGCTTGGCTTTGAGTGCGTCGTAGGCGGGCAGCTTGTCCTCGGTGGCGAGCCAGATGTGGGGCACGCCGAGAAACTCCAGCCGCTTCTGCATGGCTGCACTGGGGCGGCCGGAAATCACCGCCACCTCGATGCCGTTGTTCATGAGCAGTTTGATGCCGAGACCATCGCGTACGTTCACCGCCTTGATCTCCTCGCCGTCGTGGCTGAGGTAGAGCTTGCAGTCGGTCATCACGCCGTCGATGTCGAAGATCACGCAGCGGATGTCCCGGGCACGTTCGGTCGGCGTCATCACACCACTCCCGCGCGCAGCAAGTCTTGCAGGTGAATCACGCCGATCAACTTGCCTGCGTCGTCGCAGACCATCAGCGCGGTGATCTTGCCCGCCTCCATCTTCTGCACCGCTTCCGCGGCCAGAGCACTGCCGGTGATGCGCTTGCCGCCCTGGGTCATCACGGCGCCGACGCTGACCGTGCGCACATCCGCGCCGGCATCCAGCACGCGCCGCAGATCACCGTCGGTAAACACGCCCTGCACCACGCCGGCCTGGTCGGTGACGGCGGTCATGCCCAGGCCCTTGCGGGTCATCTCCAGCAGCGCGGTGGTCAGCGGCACGCTGGCTGCGACCTGCGGCAGGCGCTCGCCTTTCTGCATCAGGCTTTCCACCGTCAGCAGCAGGCGACGGCCGAGCGCGCCACCGGGATGGGAGAAAGCGAAGTCCTCCGGAGTGAAGCCGCGCGCCTCCAGCAGGGCAACCGCCAGGGCATCGCCCATTGCCAGTGTGGCGGTGGTGCTGGCCGTCGGTGCCAGATTGAGCGGACAGGCTTCCTGCTCGACGCTGACATCGAGATGCGCATCGCCGACTTTCGCCAGCGTCGAGCCCGGCCTACCGGTCATCGCGATCAGCGGTACGCCGAGGCGCTTGATGATCGGCAGGATGGTGAGCACCTCGGCGGTTTCGCCAGAGTTGCTGATGGCGATCACCACGTCGCTGCGGGTCACCATGCCCAGATCGCCGTGGCTGGCTTCGCCCGGGTGCACGAAGAAGGCCGGCGTGCCGGTCGAGGCCAGCGTCGCTGCAATCTTGCCGCCGATGTGGCCGCTCTTGCCCATGCCGGTGACCACCACCCGGCCCTTGCAGGCCAGCAGCAGGCTGCAGGCGCTGGCAAATTCAGGGCCGATGCGGCCACCCAGTGCGGCGATGGCGTCGCGCTCGATGTCCAGGGTGCGGCGGGCGCTGGCGATAAAGTCGGGAAGAGGCATGGGCCTATCTTAATGGCCCAGCGGCAGGCATGAGAGACGGCAGCAAAAAGGCCGCCCCATCGGGCGGCCTCGGATGCAGCCGACAGGTGGCCTAGAGGTGAAAGCGATAGCCGAGCGTGAAGTTGATCACCGGGTAGTACTTGAACTCCTTGCTGTCGTCCTCGGCATTGGCCTCTTCCTCGCGCAGCGCAGCCTGCACATCCGCGTTGGTGGAAAGGTTTTCGGTGGTGGTGTTGCCGTTCTCGTCGGTCACTCGCGCAGAACCGGCTGCGCCGAGATTGATCTTCGGCGAACCCTGCAGAAGCACGCCGACATCGACGCCGAAATGCACCGGCCAGCCACGCATGGCATTGCCGAAGCCGAGGCCGACGTAGGGCGCGAACGATTTGAACTTGATGCCGCCGAACAGGCGGGCGTCGTCGGCGCTGTTGGGATCGTCGGAGATAGTCAGATCCCCCACTTCGCATTCGGTCTTGCAGGTGGCTTTGAGGCCGACCTTGTTGCCGTTGCTGTAGCCACCGGCGGTGATGCGGAAGCTGCCGGCAAAAGGGTGGAAATCGGCCAGCAGGCCAAAGGTTTTCAGCTTGAGCTTGGCGTCGTAGTTGATGTCGTCCTCGTCGATATCCTGGTTGATATCGAAGAAATTGCCCTGCGCGCGCAGGTTGACGCGCTTGTTGATGCTCTTGATCAGTTCCACCCCGAAGCCCAGGGTGCTCAGGCGGGCGGCGACCGCGATGCCCGCGCGGTTTTCGCGCTCCTTGTCGGCAGCGGAGGTTGACTGGGTCTCTTTCTCCTGGCGAAGGCCCTGTTTCTCGGCGCTCGGTTCGGTGCTGCTGCCCTCGGTGGTGACCTGCGGCGCGGCGACCGCAGGAGCCGTCTCGGGGGCAACGGCTTCCGGCGGCGCTGCCGACTCGGTGGCCGGTGTTGCCGACGCAGCAGCCGGGCTGGCCACTTCCGCCTGGGGTTCGGGGTCGGCAATCGCCCCGAGCGTCGGCTCGGACTGCGCAAAGGCGCCGGCTGAGATGAGGGCAAACAGGCCGGCCAGCAGTGCTCTGGGCGACATTCTCGCAAACGGTGACGACATTGGAACTCCCTGTTTTGTGATGAATTTCTTGCGGCGAACTGCGGAGATATTAAGCACCATGAAGCCGGGAAACAAAAGCCGGCCGCGGGCGGCAGATGACATCTAGCTATTTCTCAGCAGCAGTTGCGCAAAAAAGCCGTCGGTACCGTGCCGGTGCGGCCACAGCCGCAGGCGGCCGCCGGCATCGACCAGCGGGTCGAACACCGGGTTGTCTTCGCAGGGCCGCGTGGTTATGAACGCCGGGTTCGCCGACAGAAACGCGGCCACCACCGCCTCGTTTTCTTCTGCCAGCAGGCTGCACGTCGCATAGACCAGCCGTCCGCCGGGGCGAACGCAGCGCGCTGCTTCCCTGAGTATCCCTAGCTGCAGGGCGGCAAGTGCCGGATAGTCAAATGCGCGCAGGCGCAGCTCCGGTGCGCGGCGCAGGGTGCCGGTGCCGGAGCAGGGGGCGTCCACCAGCACCAAGTCAGCGGCGATGCCGGCGAGATCATCCCTGCCATGGGTGCGGGTCTCGATGCAGCCGATGCCGGCGCGTGCGGCCCGCGGCGGCAGCTTGGCGAGTCGGCTGGCGCTGATGTCGCAGGCGATCAGCCGGCCCTCGTCCTGCATCTGCGCGGCCAGCGCCAGACTCTTGCCGCCGACGCCGGCACACCAGTCGATCACTGTCTCGCCGGGGGCCGCGCCGGTCAGCTGGGCCAGCAGCTGGCTGCCTTCGTCCTGGGGTTCGATCTCGCCATCCAGCAGCAGCGTCGACTGCCTGCTGAGGCGCTGGCCCAGACGCAGGCCGACTGGGGAGTGCGGCGTGACCGTGGCGGTAACACCTTGCGCTGCCAGGGCAGCGAGTGCTTCCGCACGCGTGGCCTTGAGGGTGTTGACGCGCACATCGGTGGGCGCGGGGTGGTTGAGTGCCATGCCGAGCGCGGCGGTTTCCTCCATGCCGATCTGCAGCAGCAGCCGCGCATGCAGGTCCTGAGGCAGATTGCGCGCCGCATGCAGCGGCACCGGCCCATCGGCGGCGGGTGCAGGCAGGTCGAGCGCGGTGATCGCTGCGGCAGCATGGCCGGCATCGGCCAGATGGCGCGCCAGCCAGCTGGCGGGGGACTCGCCCGCCAGCGCCTGCAGGCGGCCGACGTCGCGCAGCACGCCGTAGACCAGATCGCCGACGCTGGCGCGGTCGCGCTTGCCCATCTCCTTGTGGCTGCGGAACAGCGCCTCGAGAATCTGATCAGCAGGCTTGCTGCCGCGGGCGATGTCTTCCAGCACTTCGCGCGCGCGCAGCGCGTGCAGTCGTCGCGGCAGTGCTGGCGTCATGCCTCGGCACCGGCCTTGATCTGGGCGAAGGCGGCAAGCGCACGGTCACGCGATGCCTTGAGATCAACGATCGGACGGGCATAGATGCTGTCGAGCGCAATGCCGGCCGCGCGGCGCAGCTCGCCCGGCGCTTCCCAGGGGCGGTGGATGAATTTGGCGGGGAAGGTCGCCAGCTCTGGCACCCAGCTGCGTACGTAATTGCCTTCAGCGTCGAACTTCTCGCCCTGCAGCACCGGGTTGAAGATGCGGAAGTAGGGTGCGGCATCGGCGCCGCAGCCCGCCGCCCACTGCCAGCCCAGGGTATTCTGCGGCAGGCTGGCATCGACCAGCGTGTCCCAGAACCATGCAGCACCCTGCTGCCATGGGATGAGCAGGTTCTTGGTCAGAAAGCTCGCCACGATCATGCGTACCCGGTTGTGCATCCAGCCCGTCACCCACAGCTGGCGCATGCCGGCGT
Source organism: Stagnimonas sp. (assembly GCA_046598075.1). Taxonomy (GTDB): domain Bacteria; phylum Pseudomonadota; class Gammaproteobacteria; order Nevskiales; family Nevskiaceae; genus Stagnimonas. The sequence goes on along the minus strand of JBKJJE010000123.1, from coordinate 2,208 downwards.
CGACGATGGGAATGCCGGTGAGGCCCCGCTGCCAGGCCTTGAGATCGCTGGCGTAGTCGCTGGCCTTGCGCCAGGGAAAAGCTGCGAACCGCTCGTACATCGGCTCGCGCGGGGTTTTGGGGTAGTGGTAGAGCAGATGGTGCGAGAACTCGCGCCAACACAGCTCCTTCACGAAATGGTGGATGTTGCCGTGGGCGCCCGCGCCGCTCAGCTCGCCCTCTGCCTGCTGCGCGCGGACGAAGGCCTGGTTGGGGCTGATCTCGCCAAAGTGCAGATGCGGCGACAGGCCGCTGACGGCGCCATCCAGTGCCGGCTGGTCGCGCAGGTCCTTGTAGCGGGCGATGGGCTTTTCGGCGAAGCTTTCCAGCCGCTGCAGCGCGCCCTTTTCACCTGGCTGCCAGGGTTCTTGGAAGCCGCCATCCCAGGGGATGGTGGGCAGCAGGCCGAGTGCTTCGACAGCTTCGGACTTCAGAGCCTTCGCGGGTGCGCCCAGTTTCTTCGGCGCCGGCAGCGGTTTGCGCAGCTCGTCGAAACGCGCCTCGGCGGCGCGGAACATCGGCGAGTAGACCCGGTAGGGCGCGCCCGCGCCGGTTTTCAGCTGCCAGGGCTCGAACAGTAGCGCGCCGTTGAAGCTCTCGGCTTTCAGACCGTCGGCACGCAGGGCCTCCTTGATCTGGGCGTCGCGCGCGATCACCGCCGGCTCGTACAGACGGTTCCAGTAGACGGCCTCGGCGCCGGTCTCTTTCACCAGGGTCCGCAACGCCGTCAGGCTGGGGCCGGTGCGCACGATCAGCGAGCTGCCCAGCTTGGCGAACCTTGGGGACAGCGCCGTCAGCGAGTGGTGCAGCCACCAGCGGCTGGCGGCACCCGGCTGCCAGTCGGCCTCCTCCTCCGGGGCATAGACAAAGACCGGAACGACGTGGTCGTGATGGGCGGCGGCATGGTGCAGCGCAGGCTGGTCACCGAGACGCAGGTCGCGGCGCAGCCAGACGATGGCAGTGGTGGTCATGAGGGCGGAAAGGGGAAGGTTTGTGCGGCTATGACCACACACTGCGCCGGGCATTGCAAGGGCCGCCGCCAGCCGCGCCCTTATAATGTTGGCAACCATGAATACATCGACACTCGACGCGCTCAAGATCGACGCTGTCCAGAAATCCTACGGCAGCCTGCAAGCCCTCAAGGGCGTGAGCTTCACCATCAACCGCGGCGAGTTCTTCGGCCTGCTCGGCCCCAATGGGGCCGGCAAGTCGACGCTGATCAACACCATCGCCGGATTGACGCGCGCCACCAGCGGCCACATCAGCGTGCTCGGCCACGACACCGTCAGCGACTTCCGCAATGCCCGCCGCCTGCTCGGCGTGGTGCCGCAGGAACTGGTGTTCGACCCCTTCTTCAACGTCGTCGACATGTTGCGCATCCAGGCCGGCTACTACGGCTGCGGCGAAGAGGTGTGGCCCTGGATCGACGAGATGCTCGAGCGTCTCGAATTGAAGTCCAAGCGCAATACCTCGATGCGCGCGCTGTCGGGCGGCATGAAGCGGCGGGTGCTGATCGCCCAGGCGCTGGTGCACAAGCCGCCGGTGGTGATCCTCGACGAGCCCACCGCGGGCGTGGACGTCGAGCTGCGCCGCACGCTCTGGGCCTTCATGCGCGATCTCCACGCCCAGGGCACGACGGTGGTGCTGACCACCCACTATCTCGAAGAGGCGCAGGAGATGTGCGGCCGCATCGCCATTCTCGACCAGGGCGAGGTGAAGGCCCTGGAGACCACCGGCGCGCTGCTCGGCCGGCATCCTTTTCGTTTTCTGCGGCTCAAGCTGGGAGAGGGTGCGCCACTGCCGGACGGCTTGCGCGCACTCATCGCCAGCGAGAAGGACGGCGTGGTGGAGCTGAAACTGGAGATTGCCAGGCACCCGATCAACAGCGTGTTCGCGGCGCTGCGCACCGCCGGCGTGGTAATCGAGGATGTGCACACCCGCGAGCCGGACCTGGAAGACATTTTCATTGAACTCACCCGCGCCGGGAGTAATGCATGAATCCCAACCAGCGCGGTTTCTACACCTTGCTGAAAAAAGAAGTGATGCGCTTCTGGGCCGTGCTTGGCCAGACCGTCTCCGCGCCCGTGATCACCGCCCTGCTGTACCTGCTCGTCTTCGCGCAGGCCCTGCAGGGCCGCACCGTCGCCGGCTACGAGGGCCTCAGCTACAC
>JBKJJE010000202.1:0-28066 GCA_046598075.1 Stagnimonas sp. | reverse complement strand
TCCAGACGCGCAAGCAGCGGAGACGACGGCGCGGCAGTCTGCATGGATCGATCTTCAGAATGTGGAGGAATGGCTTTTTGTGTCACGTTCATCTGGCTGATGGCTGAACCCGCCACTGTCGACACCGGTCTACAGCCCGTTGTTTCTTGCCTTCGGAGGTTGGTGTCATGAGTTCCCATCTTGCTGCAGGACTTACTTTAGCGGCGCTGCTGCTGGCCGGCTGCGCCACCACACCGCAATCACGCATCGAACGCGATCCTGCCGGCTTTTCGGCACTGACGCCGGAGCAGCAGCAGCGAGTCAAAAATGGTGAAATCGGTGTCGGCTTTGATGAGGCGGCAGTGCGTCTCGCCATCGGCGAGCCGGACCGCATCATCGAACGCGAAACGGCTGACGGACTGACGCGGGCTTGGGTCTATTACACGCTGGTCGCCGGCTTCGACAACTCCGGATATTGCGCACCGCGATTCCCCTACTACGGTGCCTCGTTCTTCTGCCAGCCGATCCGGCCAAACCAGTACGAGGAACATACCAGGGTGATCTTCAAGGACGGCAAGGTGGTTTCGGTGGAGCGCGCCCGGTAAGGCGCCGCGGTGCTGGGCGATAATGCGCGCCTCATCCGCCCCAAGGACACCCACATGTCGCAGCAAGACCCGATCGTCATCGTCTCCGCCACCCGCACGCCGATGGGTGCGCTGCAAGGGGTTTTCGCGGGCATGAGCGCCAGCCAGCTCGGCGCGGTGGCCATCCGCGCCGCGGTGGAACGCGCAGGCATTGCGCCTGCTGACGTGCAGGAAGTGATTTTCGGCAACGTGCTTTCCGCAGGCCAGGGACAGGCCCCGGCACGGCAGGCGATGCGCGGCGCAGGCCTGCCGGACTCGGTGAATGCCACCACCATCAACAAGATGTGTGGCTCCGGCCTGAAAGCCATCATGCTTGCCCATGACCTGTTGCTCGCTGGCAGCAACGAAGTGATGGTGGCGGGTGGCATGGAGAGCATGACCAACGCCCCGCACCTGCTCACCAAAATGCGCGGCGGCATCAAGTACGGTCACGGTGAAGTACTCGACCACATGGCGGTGGATGGCCTGGAAGACGCCTACGAGCGAAAGACGCCGATGGGCGTGTTTGCCGAGCGTACCGCCGAAAAATACGGCTTCACCCGCGAGGCGCAGGATGCCTTCGCCATCGAGTCGCTGCGCCGCGCCAGGCTCGCCAACGAGGACGGCAGCTTTGATTCCGAGATCGCCGCTGTCGAGGTCGCCGGCAAAAAAGGCGTCGAGCAGGTCACCAAGGACGAAGGCCCCTACAAGGCGATGCCGGAGAAAATCCCCACGCTCAAGCCCGCCTTTATCAAGAACGGCACCATCACCGCCGCCAATGCCTCATCAATCAACGATGGCGCTGCCGCCGTGGTGATGATGCGCGCCTCCGAAGCCGCCAAACGCGGCCTGAAACCGCTGGCAAAGATCGTCGCCCACGCCAGCCACGCGCGGCTGCCTGCCGAGTTCACGGTGGCCCCGGTGAAAGCCATTGCCAAGGTACTGAAGAAAGCGGGCTGGACCAAAGAGCAGGTCGATCTCTGGGAAATCAACGAGGCTTTTGCCGTGGTCACCATGGCGGCAATGCAGGAACATGCCCTCGATCACGCCAAGGTCAATGTGCATGGCGGCGCTTGCGCACTGGGTCATCCCATCGGTGCTTCAGGCGCACGCATCGTCGCCACCCTCCTCGGCGCGCTTAAGAAGACCGGCGGCAGGAAGGGTGTCGCTTCGCTTTGCATCGGCGGCGGCGAAGCGGTGGCGGTGGCGGTGGAAATGATCTGACACAACAGGTTTTGCTACCACGCCGGCCGAGTGTCGTTTCGCATGATTGCAGTTGCCGGGCAATAGCCAAGCTTCACTCTACGGCTTGAACTCGCGCATTGCGGTGGTCATCGCCTGCACCATCTGTCGTTCCTGCTGACTCAGCAAGGGGTTCCAGAGGTCGAAAATCAGCACCACCCGCAAAGCGTCAGAATCGTTGCGGGCTTCGTGCTCCAGCGTGTCATCGAAGATCAGCGTTTCGCCGACCGTCCAGGAGCGCTCTTCATAACCCACGCGAAGCCGACACTCGTCCGGCACTATCAGCGGCAGGTGCGCAACCAGCCTCGCGTTGGTTTCGCCATGATGCGGAGGGATGTGCGTGCCGGGGGCTAGTGCCGAAAACAGCACGTTCGGGCAAAGACCTGAAATCTGCGCTAGTTGCATCTCGCGAAGGATGCGTGCCGTCTCCGGACAGCGTTCGAGGTTTTCCACAACCGGCTCCCCGCCCTGCCAAAGATGGAACGCACTCCAGCGGCTGGAGTGATTCAGTTCCACCCACTGATTCACCGGCTGACCCGGTGCGTAGCTGATGTAGGGAGAAAACCCTTCCTGGTGCTGAGCCAACAAGGCAAGCAGCTCCGCCCGGATGACATCGGTTTGTGCTTCCAGCGCCGTCAGCTCAGGGAATTGCCCACGGTCATAAAAAGGGATTGCGGGCAGCCGCGGGATATGTAGCTGGTTGCTTTGTGCGGTGAACGGTTTGCTGCGGCCCGCAAGCAGATCCGCGGCCTCGCGCCACTGTGACTGTAAAGGTATCGGCAAGCTTGCATGCAATGGCGCCAGCAGCTCCCGCAGGTAGCTGCCCAGCTGGTTGGTGTGACGCTCGACGACCAGTCTGCCCCGCTCAAGCTGCGGACGCAGGGACTCTGGCCAATGCGCAGGCGTCGGCGCCACCTTGAGTGCATTGCGGTAGGTCGCCGCTGCGGCACTGGCATCTCCCGCGCGGTCGAACCAGTCAGCCTTGCAAAGCAGGGCAGGCAAGCTGTACGGGTCAATCGTCAATGCCGCTTCGATGGCCTTGCGCTCTTGCTCGGCCTCGCCCTGCGCCCGGCAAACAGTGGCAAGCGTGAGATGGCCCAGCATGTCGCCAGGGGCATTGGCAACCGTCCGGTCTAGCCAACGTCGCGCCTCGCGCAGGTCGCCCCGCTGGTAGGCGTGAACGCCCAGAGCAAACGATGCTCGGGCATTGTCCGGAGCCAGGCGATGTACTTCCTTCCAGGTCTTTTCCGCTTCTTGCCATTGGCCGCGATTGGCAAGCCCGCTGGCAGTGGCGATGAGTTTTTCGACGGCTTGGGTCATGAATACTTCACTGGTGGATGAGCTTTTGGTGATCTGTTGACAGCAGAACTGCAGGCCAAAAAAAACGGCGGGCCGAAGCCCGCCGTTTAATTGTTGCAAGTAGCTTAGAACGCAGCACTCAAACCAAGTGAGTAGGTGCGGCCCAGCGGATCATAAACGCTGGGGAAGGTGTTGCCGGAGTTGGAGCGCGTATCGGCAGCCTCGTTGCCCACTACTGGCGGATCCTTCTCAAACACATTGGTCACCAGACCGCTGACCTTGACCTTCTTGGTGATGTTGTACGCCAGACCCAGGTCGAGGTAGCTGAACGACTTGATCTTCTGGAACTCTGGGAAGACATCCTCGACACCATCCCCATCGGGGTCGATCTGGGCAGTTTCAATCTTCGTGCTACCGATGAAGCGCCACAGGTAGGTGACCTCGAAGTTCCGGAAGTCCCAGGTGGTGCGCTGCGTGAAGCGGGTCTTCGGCAGGGGGTTTCCGCACTGGGTGCCGTAGAAGCCCTTGCAATCGATCACGTCGCTCTGTTCGGAGCTCTGCGACTCCTGTGTCAGATAGTGATTGACGATGGCATTGACGCGGAACTTGCCGAAGTTCGGGGTGACGATACCGAATGAACCCGCGACCTCGATGCCCTCCGCTTTCAGGACCTTGAGGTTGGTGGTGAACTGCTCAAGACCCGAGGTATCGCCGGTCAAGGTGCCGCTACCGTCACGGCGGATCTTGTCACAGCCAATGCCCTGGTTGTAGCAGCCATCGAGGATTTCCTGCGCACCAAAGACACCGATGTAATCGTTGATCTTGATGTCGTAGTAATCAACCGACAGGTACGGGTTGCGGATCATGCCAAAGTTGCGCGGCTTGAACACAAAGCCAACCGTGGTGGTATCGGCTTTTTCCGGCGATGGCGGGTTCGCCAAATCGGTGCCGTTGAAGGTGTTGATCTGACCAGAAACGACGTTCTCGATCACACCGACATCGCCGGCTGCCACGCCTGTCTGAATGCAGCGGGCAGTCACCGCCGCACTGACCATCCGAGTATTGCCATCGCTGTCCGCAGCGCAGGGATCCTGGTCAGCATTGCCCAAGCCACGAGTCTGCGGTGCAGCCAGTTCACCCACGTTGGGCGCACGCGCCGCACGCTGGCGCTCCACGCGCAGCAGCAGGCTGTCAACCGGGGTCCAGCTCAGGCCGTACTTCCAGGTGCGGTTGAGACCAGTCGGGTTGTAGTCAGACCAGCGATAACCCAGATCGAGATCAAGAGATTTCGCAGCGGTTCTGCCGTCGATGAGCGGAATGATGGCTTCGGTGAACAGCTCGTCGACGCCAAAGCCGCCAGCGATCGGCAGGGTGTTGCCGCCGGCGCCACCCAGGCAGCTGGCCGGAGACAGCTTGAGGCACTCGTCCGGCGTGGTCACGCCTTCTTCACGACGACGCTCGACACCGACGCTGAGACCAATCGGACGCGAAGCCAGCGGGCTGTGCTTGACCTGCGTCAGCAGACCCGAGACCGAGGCGTTGGTGATGTTCTGAATGTACGTCTGCAGCTCGATGGCGGTCGCGCTGGAGTAGGCGGCGGCCGCAGGCGTGATGGCCCCAAAGCCACCGAACAGGTTGATCGGCACGCAACTGGGGTCGCCGTTGTTGCAGGTGACGCCGTCGGTGGAATCGACAGCGGCGGCGAGGTTGGAGAGGTTGGTATAACCCGCACTGACGTTGCTGCGATCCGACTGACCACGCTGGTAGGAAACGTCGTAATCCCAGTCGCCGATGATCTTGCCAGTGAGGCCCAGCGCAAACTGGTAGGCGTTGTTGTTGTAGGTGGTCGAGCGTTCACCCAACTCCACGGTGCGGCGACGATAGGTGTAGTTCAGATAGTCAGGGCTATCCACCACATTGTTGCCGTTGACGTCACGCCAGTTGTTGGCACCAAGACGACCTGCAATACGGGCAGCTTCGCCCTGCGCAATCAGGTTGGCACGCGCAGAATCCTGAATTAGCGGGTTGGACAGGGGGGTGAAGATGGCGGTGCCAAACACGCCGGAGGGTGCAACCTGCTGCCGGACCTTGGTGCTGCCGAAGATGAAGCGGGAATAGGCTTCGGCGTGTTCATTGAACTCGAGGTGGCCAAACACCGAGGCGCCATAACGATCCTGCGGGGTTTCGTAATAGTTGAAGGGATTGAAGTTGAACACGCTGCAGTTGGCACCCAGCGAACCGTCATTGCGGTACTGCTGGGCGGTGCCGGTCACCCCAACCAGGGCAATGCGCGTCGGCAGCGTGGTGGTGGAACCACCAGCAGCGACCGCACCCGGACCATCGCAGCCAGCCGGGGCCGGGGTCGGAGCCATGCCAGCCCTGAACTGTTCCAGACCTGAACCATCTGCGGTCACGATTCCAAGCTGTCCCAGTGGCCGCTGGCCCAGCTGAATGCCATCGCGGTGCGCGTAGTTGAGGGCCAGCACGATGTTGCCCTTGCCGCCAGCGACGTTGGTACCCATCACTGCCGACAGGCTGGTCTTGTCGCCATCACCTTCATCGGTGATCGAATTGGTGTAGTCGAGATCCACGCCCTGGAAATTGCGCTTCATGATGAAATTGACTGCGCCCGACATGGCATCGGAGCCATATACGGCAGACGCACCACCGGTCACCAGATCGACCCGGTCGATCAGTGCCGTGGGGATCATGGAGAGATCAACGACGCCGTTGATGTTGTAGGGGGTAACGCGTTTTCCGTCGATGAGAATCAGGTTGCGTTGCGAGCCAAGGCCGCGAAGGTTGAGGCTGGAGACGCCCGCCGTGCCATTGTTGGCATTGGAACCGTCCGAGGGCAGCACGCCGGGCAGAGTGCGCAGCACCTGCTCGACTTCGGAGTTCTGCTGCTGTGCAAACTCTTCGGCACGCACAGTCACAATCGGGCTTGAGGAAACTGCGCCAGGCACTACGATGCGGCTGCCGGTGACACGGACGGCCTCCAGCTTGACCGATCCGTCATCTGCCTTGGCAGTCGTAGCCGGCTCGGGAGTCGCAGCGGGTGAGGGTTTGGTGGCTTCCTGCGCAACAACCGCAGAGGCTGCGCTCATCATGCCGATGGCCAGAGTGAAGGCCGAAAGGCGACCTACACTCCATTCTGCTTTTTGTTTCATTTACATCTCCCGTAAGTTGACAAAAGTGCATCAATGTGGGGTCACTTATCGATCTGACGTGCTGATGTGGCTGGAGTAGCTTTGCTAATACATTTCATATGACCGTAACTGAAACTTAAGCGTCTGTTCACAGTAGGTCAAGGACAAATCGCTGCCGCAGACAACGCGGCACTTGATACCGGCAACATGAACACTTGGTCGCCCTTCGCAACTTGGGTGTAAAGCCGACCGATTTAGGCTGGTCGTTGCAAAAGCTGCGGCACATGGAAGGCTCGGGTCTTCTGCGCCAACACGCATCAAGAAGCGAAGCTCAGCGACGAACGGGCAAGGACCATGACGCTGTCTCAGATGCTTGGGTGATGGGGTTTTCGATTCTCAAACCCTATCGGCTTCAGCTCCAGCTAGAGACTGTCTTCCGCAGGCGCCACCGTGCCCCACTGCTTGCAGCTGGGGCAGCGCCAGAACAGCAATGACGGCGTGAAGCCGCAGTGGGAGCAGAGATAGTGCGGACGCCGCTGCAGCAGCGTGGTGAGCGCAGCGCGGAACGACTGCACGGGTGCTGAGAGCAGGCCCGCCTGCTGTGCGGTGGGCAAACCCAGGAACTGGATCAGTCCCCGCCAGGAGGGCTTCTGGGCGAGCTTGATGGCGAGGTAGCTGGCCTGGGCATCGCTGTCGCCGATCAGCTGCGCGCGGGCCAGCCAGACCGCGGAGTCGAGACCGTGATGGGTTTCCAGATGATCGAGAAAATCCTGCAGGGCCTGGGGCTGGGCGCTGGTGGCACAGACCCGTTCGACAGCAGGAATCACCTCGGCGAGAAAGCGCGCGTCCTGCGCCGGCACCCGCGCATAGGCTGCCAGCGACTCCTGCCAGGATTGTGCAGCCTCGTGAAGCTGGCCTAGAAAAAGATTGGCACGCACGCAGGCGACATCCGTCTCCAGCGCGCGCCGTGCGAGCTTCATGGCCTGTGCCGTGTCGCCCTGCTGCCGGGATTCATCGGCCATTTCCAGCAGGTAGTGTGCGCACACCGTGGCATAGCTCTGACCTTTCAGCGAGGCCAGTCGCTCGGCGACTTCGGTGGCCTGCTGCCATTCACCCAGTTGCTCATGGATGGGCAGCAACTGTTCGTAGGCGAGTGCATCGAACGCCGGATGTTGGGCGGCTTTCTTGAGGGCTTCTTCGGCCCGATCCAGCAGGCCCGCCTTCACGCAATCCTGTCCCAGTTCGTAGAGCGCCAGCGCGCGGGTGTCGGGCTTGAGCTCGGGTTGCGACAGCACGTTCTCGTGCAGGCGCAGGGCGCGGTCGATCTCTCCGCGCTTGCGGAACAATGCGCCCAGGGTGAGGTTGAGTTCCGCAGCGGCAGGGTCGCGTTCAAGCGCCTTGGTCAATGCCGCGATGGCGCGATCGGGGTTGTCCTGCGCGAGCGTCAGCCCGGCGAGCATCTCGGAATCAGCCAGCGCGCTGCGCGGGTTACGACCCAGCGCGATGCCCAGCGCGATGCCCAGCGGCAGCAACAGCCACAGCGCAAGAGTTTCGAGCACTACTGATCCTTGTTGATCGTTATTGATCTTTGAGCGGCAGGTTGCGCAGGCTTTGCAGCTCGGCCTGGGCATCTTTCAGCTGCCGTCGGATGCGGCGAATCTCGCCCTTCAAACCGAAAATGCGCGCCCAGCACAGCAGCGCTGTGAATGCCGCAACCAGAAAAAACTCGCCCATCACCAGCGCAATCAGCGGCACCTGCAAAGTGCCGGCTAGGTAATTGAAACTGATCGGCTGTGCGTTGAAGAAACCGATGGCCACACCGAGCGCAAGCACCAGCAGGATGGAGCCGATGATGATGACGCGGATCATGTCGCGCTCCCTGCCGTAACACGCGCTGCTGCGGCTTCAGCCTGCTCCTGCGCCACGGCATTGACGCGCTCGCGCATCTCCTTGCCGGGCTTGAAGTGAGGCACGTATTTGGCGGGTATCTGCACGGGATTGCCGGACTTTGGATTACGCCCGGTGCGGGCCGGGCGATGGTGCAGGGCGAAGCTGCCGAAACCACGGATTTCGACCCTTGCCTGTCGCGCCAGCGCATTGCTGATCTGGTCGAGCACCAGCTTCACGGCCAGTTCGACATCCTTCTGCATGAGGTGCGTCTGGTTCATGCTCAACACCTCGATGAGTTCGGATTTCGTCATGGGATTCATATAGTTATTGGCGATTCTTGAGCGACCATAGTCAAAAAAAAAGAGCTGCGCAAGCGGCGGGGTGGTGCGGTCGCGAGCACTGCTCGCCGTGGCACTGACGTCAGGCTTGGCCTGGGCCGGGTCGGAGCTGACTTTGCTTCGTGGTTTATCCGGCCAGATGCCCACAAAAAAAGGCCGCGCAGTGCGCGGCCTTTGATGACAACGACAGCTGTTTAGCCCAAACGATCCTTGAGCAGGTCGCCCAGCGAAGTCTTGCCGGTCGATGCGTTGCGGCTGTATTCCGTAACGATCTCCTGCTCTTCCTGGATTTCCTTCTCGCGCACGGACAGGGTCACCACACGGGTCTTGCGGCCGATGCCGATGAAGCGGGCCTCGAGCGTGCCGCCGACGGTGAGCACCTTGGTGGCATCTTCCACGCGGTCGCGCGACAGATCGCCGGCCTTGATGTAGCCCTCGACGCCGTAAGGCAGCTCGATGTCAGCGCCCTTGGCATCAACAGCCTTTACGGTGCCCTTGATCATCACACCCTTGGGGTACTCGGCCATGAACTGGGTCAGCGGATCCTGCTGGATCTGCTTCACGCCCAGGCTGATGCGTTCGCGTGCGCCATCAATGGCAAGCACGACCGCCTCGACTTCCTGACCCTTCGAGAAGCGACGCACGGCGGTTTCGCCGGCTTCGTTCCAATCCAGATCGGAGAGATGCACCAAGCCATCGATACCACCCGGCAGGCCGATGAAGATGCCGAAATCGGTGATCGACTTGATGGCACCCGACACCTTGTCGCCCTTCTGGTGGTTCTGGGCAAACTCTTCCCAGGGGTTCTGGCGGCACTGCTTCATGCCCAGCGAGATACGGCGGCGTTCGCCGTCGATGTCGAGGATCATCACTTCAGTCTCGTCGCCCAGCATCACCGCCTTGCCGGGGTTGACGTTCTTGTTGGTCCAGTCCATCTCGCTGACGTGGACGAGGCCTTCAACGCCCGGCTCGACTTCAACGAAGCAGCCGTAGTCGGTGATGTTGGTGACCTTGCCGAACAGGCGGGTGTTGACCGGGTAGCGGCGAGCGATATCGGCCCAGGGATCAGCGCCGAGCTGCTTGAGGCCGAGCGAAACGCGGCGACGCTCGCGGTCGTACTTGAGAACCTTGACTTCGATTTCCTGGCCGGCGGTGACGACTTCGGCCGGGTCCTTGATGCGCTTCCAGGTCATGTCGGTGATGTGCAGCAGGCCGTCGATGCCACCGAGGTCCACAAACGCGCCGTATTCGACGAGGTTCTTTACCACGCCCTTGAGTACCACGCCTTCCTGAAGGTTGGCGAGCAGGCTGTCGCGGTCAGCGGAGTACTCGGCTTCGAGCACTTCACGACGCGAGACCACGATGTTGTTGCGCAGCTTGTCGAGCTTGATGACCTTGAACTCGAGCGGCTTGCCTTCGAGGAAGGTGGTGTCGCGCACTGGGCGCACGTCGACCAGCGAACCGGGAAGGAAGGCGCGGATCGAGCCCATCTCCACGGTAAAGCCACCCTTGACCTTGCCGGTGATGATGCCGATGACGGTTTCTTTGTTGGCGAAGGCGCTGTCGAGACGCACCCAGGCCTTGATCTTTTCTGCTTTCTCTTTCGAGAACTTGGTCTCGCCGAAACCGTCTTCGAGGGTCTCTAGCGCCACTTCAACCATGTCGCCGATGGCGACGCGCAGTTCACCGTCGACCATGAATTCTGCGAGGGCGATCACGCCTTCGGATTTCAGGCCCGCATCGACAATAACGACGTCGGACTTGATGTCCAGCACCAGCGCATTGACGAGCGAGCCGGACTGCATGGACTGACCAGCCTTGAGGCTGGCTTCAAACATTTCAGCAAATGATTCAATAATCAAAATGGTCTCTTTTTCCACAAACGTGTGGAGCGTACAGGGTTGAGTGAATAGTTCCGTCGTAGTCCATATGACGGGCCAGGTTGGGGTGAAACCCGCTCAATCCATTGAGTGGGGTGCTGCAAAAAAGAGCATTTGCGGACGAAACGGCTAGCGAACCGATACCAGCAGCGCCTGCACCTTGTTCAATACTTCAGCCGGTGAAAGCCCCGTGGTATCAATGAGATGGGCGTCTCCGGCAGGCTTTAGCGGCGCTACTGGGCGACTCCGATCCCGCGCGTCACGCGCACGAATTTCATTGCAAAGGGCGGCGAAATTAACAGCAATTCCCGCATTCCTCAACTGTTTCTCGCGGCGGCTGGCGCGCTCCTCCGCGCTCGCGTCCATGAATATCTTCAGGATCGCATCGGGAAAAACCACCGTGCCCATGTCGCGGCCATCGGCAATCAGCCCCGGCGCCTGGCGGAAATCGTGCTGGCGCTGCAGCAGCGCCGCCCGCACCGCAGGGGCCGCGGCAATGCGGGAAGCCAGCGCGCCGGTTTCTTCGGTGCGCACCCGGCGGGTCCAATCGTTGCCGACCACCAGAATCGCCTCGTCGTCCTCGCTCTCGCCGACAAACCGGATGTCGAGGGTGGCCGCCAGAGCTGCCACGGCGTCAACCTCCTCCAGCGGAATGCCCTGCTCCACCGAGGCCAGCGCCAGGATGCGATATAGCGCACCCGAATCGAGCCGGTGATAGCCGGTCTGCGAGGCCAGCCAGCGGGTGACCATGCCCTTGCCGACGCCGCTCGGGCCGTCGACGGTGATGACGGGGGCAAGCGTCACGGCTGGCCCTGCACGGCCAGACGCAGACCCGCAGCGCAGGCCAGATCGGCAAACCCCGGGAACGAGGTATTGACGTTGAGGCAGTCGAGGATGGTGATGGGCGCCGAGGCGCGCAGGGCGGCCATGGCAAAACTCATTGCCACCCGATGGTCGCCGTGGCTATCGACAATGCCACCACCGATGCTGCCGCCCGTGATGCTTGCGCCGTCCGGCGTTGCAACCGCTTTCACGCCGAGTGTGACCAGACCATCCACCATGGTCTGGATGCGATCGCTCTCTTTCACGCGCAGCTCCTCGGCACCCGTCACCACCGTCTCGCCATCGGCACAGGCTGCGGCGATGAAGAGGATGGGGAACTCGTCGATAGCCGCCGCGACCAGCGCCTTGTCAATGGCAATCCCCTTGAGCGCCCCACCCTGCACACGCAGATCGGCCACCGGCTCGTCGCCCAGCAGCCGCTCATTGCTGATGGTGATGGCGGCCCCCATGGCCTTGAGGATGGTGACGATGCCGACGCGCGTCGGGTTCATGCCCACGGCGGTGAGCAGCAGATCAGAGCCGGGCGAGATGGCCGCGCCGACCAGAAAAAATGCAGCTGAAGAAATATCCGCAGGCACGGCAACCTGAGTGGCCTTCAACGACTGACCACCGTGCACGGCGGCATAGCCCTCGCGGGCCTCAACCGCCACGCCAAAGGCGCGCAACATGCGTTCGGTGTGGTCGCGGCTGGCTTCGGGCTCGGTGACTTCGGTAACACCCTCGGCATACAGGCCTGCCAGCAACACACAGGACTTGACCTGCGCGCTCGCCACGGGCGAGGCATAGCGCACTGCCTTCAAGCCGCCCTTGGCGGGGCTAACCATGAGCGGCGCCCTGCCCTCTTGAGAGGCAATCTCGGCACCCATCTGTGCCAGCGGGGCAATCACGCGTTTCATCGGCCGCTTCGAGAGCGAGGCATCACCAATCAAGGTGCTGACAAACGGCTGGCCGGCGAGCAAGCCGCACATCAGACGCATGGCGGTGCCGGAGTTGCCCATGTCCAGCGGCGCGGCCGGGGCCTTGAGGCCGTGCAGGCCCACGCCGTGAACGCGCAGATGCGTCTCGCCGAGGCGCTCGATGGCAACACCCATCTGCTGAAATGCCTTCATGGTGCAAAGGCAGTCCTCCCCGCTGAGAAAGCCGGTGATTTCAGAGACCCCCTCGGCAAGCGAGGCAAACATCACCGATCGGTGCGAGATGGATTTATCACCCGGCACCCGCACGCTGCCGTTGAGGGTGCCGCCGGGTGCGACGGTGTAGCTGACTTGTGTCGTGGAGTGGCTCATTCAATGTTCGCGAGGTGGCGTTCGCGGGCGACCCGGGCGCGCTCAAAGAGCGCGCGCAGCTCGGCCCACTGCTGTTGTTCGATCAGCCCCTGCATCTTCTGAAGCTGAGCGATCTGCGCCGTGAGCAGGCGCAGCACTTCCGGCGTGTTGGCGCGCACGATGTCATGCCACATCTGCGGGCTGGAACTGGCGATGCGGGTGAAGTCGCGAAAGCCACCGCCGGCGTTGGAAAAAATCTCCTCGCTGCCTTCGGCCTGCGACAGCAGCTCGACAAAACTGAAGGCCAGCACATGCGGCAGGTGGGAGGTGGCTGCAAAGATCGCGTCGTGGCGCGCCGCATCCATCTGCACCACGCGGCTGCCTGCGGCCTGCCAGAGGGCGCGCACGGTTTCCAGCGCGGCAAAATCCTGTGCGGCGTGCGGCGTGAGGATCAGGCGCTTGCCCCTGAACAACCCGGCGGAGCTCGCCGCGACTCCGCTTTTCTCGGTACCGGCGATGGGATGGGCGGCCACGAACCAGCCGGGCAAGGCACCACATACCGTCTGCACGTCGGCCAGCACCGACTGCTTGGTGCTGCCCACATCGGTGACGATGGCACCCGGCTTGAGCGCCGGCAGCACTGCCGCCAGCGCATCTGCGGTACGCAGCACCGGCACCGCCAGCACCACCACGTCGGCCTCGCGCACGGCTTCGGCAGCGCTATCGGCCAGCTGATCGATCACACCCAGCGAGACCGCCGCCTTGCACTGCGCAAGGTCCGGGTCAAAGCCAACAATCAGGTCCACTGCATCCGCGGCCCGCAGCGCCCGCGCCAGGGACCCGCCGATCAGGCCCAGGCCGATGATCGCCAGCTTCGGCTTCAAGCGAGCACGGCCTTCAGGGCTTCGAGGAAGCGGGTGTTCTCGGCGCTGGTGCCGACGCTCACGCGCAGGAAAGTCGGCATGCCATAGCTCGCCATCGGCCGCACGATCACGCCCTTCTCCAGCAGCCCCTGATGGATCGGCTTGGCTTCGCGCGCAAAATCGATAGTGACGAAATTTGCCTGCGAAGGCAGCAGTTTCAAACCCATCGCCGTCAGCTCCCGGACGAAGCGGGCACGCTCGCTGGTGTTGAGTGCGACGGCGTCGGCGACATGCTGCTGGTCGTCCAGCGCCACTTCGGCCGCCAGCAGTGCCAGGCTGTTGTTGTTGAAGGGCTGGCGCACGCGGTTGAGCAGGTCGGCTACCGCCGGGTGCGAGAGCGCATAGCCCGCACGCAGGCCGGCCAGGCCATAGACCTTGCTGAAGGTGCGGCTGACCAGGAGGTTCGGATAGCTCCTGAGCCAGCGCGCGGTATCGGGCCGCAAGGCTTCGTCCTGATACTCGAAATAGGCCTCGTCGAGTGCCACGATGACCTGCGGCGGCACGGTCTTGATGAAAGCCTCGATTTCCTCCGGTGGTAGCCAGGTGCCGGTGGGATTGTTGGGGTTGGCGATGAACACCAGCGCCACATCGGGGCGTGCTTTCAATGCCGCAGTGAAGCCAGCCATGTCGTGGCCGTAGGGCATTGCCGGATCATCGGCGGGCTTGGCAGGCACCACCACCGCTTCGGCATTCTGCGACTGGGTGGCGATTGGGTACACCGCAAAGGCATAGGCCGAGAACATCACCGCGCGACCGGGACCGGCATAGATGCGGGCGAGGAACTCGAGGATGTCGTTGCTGCCGTTGCCGAGCGTGATGCAGCTGGCGTCGATGCCATGCATCGCCGCGATCTTCTGCTTCAGGCGAAAGCCGCTGCCATCCGGGTAGAGCGCGAGGTTGTCGCCTGCGACCGATGCCGCGATCGCCGCCTTCACCCTGGGGCTGGGGCCGAGCGGATTCTCGTTGCTGGCGAGCTTGACCACATCCTTGATGCCCAAACGGCGCTGCAGCTCCTCGATCGGCATGCCGGGCGTGTAGGCCTCCAGCGACAGGATGCCGGCAAGGGCGTTTTGGGTGAGCGCGGTGGTCATGGTCACAGTACGGCCTTGGGATACGAGCCGAGTATTTTGAAGAAAGCCGCATTGGCACGTACGGCGTCCAGTGCGGCGAGCACCGCCGGTTCGTTGGCGTGGCCGGCGAAATCCACGAAGAAGAAATAATCCTGAACCGGCGTGCCCTTCATCGGCCGCGACTCGATGCGGGTGAGATCGAGCCTGGCGTCGGCAAACGGCTGCAGCAGCGAGAACAGCGCGCCCGGCTGGTTGCGATGCGCCGACAGCACCACCGCCGTGACGTCATGGCCGGTGATGCCGGGATTCTGCCTGCCGATGATGAGAAAGCGCGTGGTGTTGCTGGGATCGTCCTCGATGTTGCTGGCGAGGATGTTGAGGCTGTTGAGCTGACCGGCCTGCGCGCTGGCGATGGCCGCAACGCCCGCACCCTGCCCGGCAGCCATCTTGGCACCCTGGCCATTGCTGCTGACCGTCTCGCGCTGGGCATGAGGCAGTCGCGCATCGAGCCAGGTACGGCACTGCGCGAACGACTGCGGGTGCGCATAGATGGTCGTCACCCTGGCCAGATCGGCTTCGACAGACAACAGATGGTGATGCACCGGCAGCGCCACTTCGCCGCAGATGCGCAAGGAGGTGTTGACCAGCGCATCGAGCGTGTTGGTGATCACCCCACCGATGGAGTTCTCCACCGGCACCACGCCATAGTCGGCGCCACCGGATTCCACGTCGCGGAAAATCTCGTCGATGGCAGTGAGCGGCCGCGCCTTCACCGCATCGCCGAAGTGCTTGAGCACGGCGGCCTGGGTATAGGTGCCTTCCGGCCCCAGGTAGGCGATGGTCAGCGGCGATTCCAGCGACAGGCAGGCCGACATGATCTCGCGCATCAGGCGTGCAACGACCTCATCTGTCAGCGGGCCGCCATCCGGCAACTGGTTGCGGGCAATGGCACGCCGCAGCACCTCCGCCTCGCGCGCTGGACGGTAATGATCACCGGTGTCGCCCTGCTTGAGCTTGATGTGCGCCACCTCCTGCGCGATGCGGGCACGCTGGCTGATCAGGCGCTGGAGCTGTTCGTCCAGCGCGTCGATCGCCACCCGCGCTTCTGGCAGGGTGCGGCTCATTTGGCGTCGATCACTCGCACATTCAGCACGCCCTGGATGGCGCGGATCTCAGCTGCCGCCGCTTCCGGCACTGCGGAGTCGACATCGACCAGGGTGTAGGCGATATCGCCGCGCGACTTGTTGAGCAGGTCGGCGATGTTGAGCTGGTGCTTGGCGAGCGTGGTCGAGATCTGCCCGACCATGTTCGGCACGTTGGCGTTGGCAATCGCGAGGCGCGTCTTGCCCGGCAGCATCGGCATCACCGCCTCGGGGAAGTTCACCGAGTTGCGGACATTGCCGCTTTCCAGAAAATCGCGCAGCTGGTCGGCGACCATCACCGCACAATTGTCCTCTGCTTCGCCAGTGGAAGCACCCAGATGTGGTGTGGCCAGCACTTTCGGATTTCCCTTCAGGGCATTGCTGGGGAAATCGCAGACGTAGGCGTGCAGCGTGCCGGCGGCAAGCGCCTCGACTACGGCCTTCTCGTCGACGATCTCGGCACGGGCGAAGTTGAGGATCACGCCCTGCTTCTTCATCAGCTTCAGACGGTCGGTATTGATCAGCCCGCGGGTCGCATCGAGCAGCGGCACGTGCACGCTGATGAACTGCGATTTGCTGACCAGATCATCAACCGAGAGTGCCTGCTTGACGCGGCTGTCGAGCTTCCAGGCATTGTTGACGGTCATCGCCGGGTCGAAGCCAAACACTTCCATGCCCAGCTCGACCGCGGCGTTGGCGACTTTCACGCCGATGGCACCGAGGCCGATCACGCCGAGACTGCGGGTGGGCAGCTCGAAGCCGACAAACTTCTTCTTGCCGTCTTCCACCGCCTTGTGGATCGCATGGTCGTCGCCGTCGAGTTTCTTCACGAAGTCGAGTGCCGGCGCGATATTGCGGGCGGCGAGCAGCAGGCCGGTGAGCACCAGCTCCTTCACCGCGTTGGCGTTGGCACCCGGCGCATTGAACACCGGCACGCCGCGCGCGCTCATCGCTGCCACCGGGATGTTGTTGGTGCCGGCACCGGCGCGGCCGATGGCCTTGATCGATGGGGCGACGGCAAGCTTGTGCATGTCGGCACTGCGCACCAGCACGGCGTCGGGATTGGCAATTTCGGTCGCCACCTCGTAGCTCGCGCGCGGCAGGCGCTCTAGGCCGAGCGGGGAGATGTTGTTAAGGGTTTGGATTTTGAAGGTCATGGTTTTCTTCTTTTCTGGTTTGTCATTCCCGCGCAGGCGGGAATCCATGTTTGAGGCGAGTGCCCCGCCCGACGGTGGATTCCCGCTTTCGCGGGAATGACGATGTGGTTGGGATTAGCCTTTCGTTTTGGCGAACTTTTTCATGTAGTCGATGAGGGCCGCGACACCGGCCTCCGGCATGGCGTTGTAGATAGAAGCGCGCATGCCGCCGACGGCACGGTGACCCTTGAGGCCGTTGAGACCGGCAGCCTTGGCACCCTTGAGGAACTCGGCATCGTTGACGTCGGCATTCGGCAGCGTGAAGGGCACGTTCATGATTGAACGATCCTTTTTCGCCACCGGGTTCTTATAGAAATCCTGCGAGTCGATGTAGTCGTACAGCGCCTTCGCCTTGCGCTCGTTGCGCTCGCCGATCTTGGCCAGGCCGCCCTCAGCTTTCATCCACTGGAACACCAAGCCGCAGACATACCAGCTGAACGTGGCCGGTGTGTTGAGCATCGACTCGTTGTCGGCCACCTGCTTGTAGTCGTGGATGCCGAAGGTGCCGGGCAGCACGGTGCCAATCAGATCGTCGCGGACAATGACGATGGTGAGGCCGGCGGGGCCGATGTTCTTCTGCGCACCGCCGTAGACTAGGCCAAACTTGGAAATATCCATCGGGCGGCAGGCGAAATCGCTGGAAATGTCCGCGACCAAAGGCACGCCGTTGGTCTCTGGGATGTCACGAAACTGTACGCCGTGAATGGTCTCGTTGGTGGTGATGTGGACGTAGGCCGCTTGTCCGTCGAGCTTCCAGGTCGCCACATCGGGAATGTGGGTGAACTTCTCGGCCTCGGCGGTGGCAGCGACATTGCCCTTGCCGTACTTGGCCACTTCCTTGATCGCCTTCTTGCCCCAGTCGCCCGTCAGCACGAAGTCGGCGGCGGTTTTACCGCGCAGGAGGTTCTGCGGAACGATGCCGAACTGCGCCGTTGCACCGCCCTGCATGAACAGTACCTTGTAGTTGGCGGGGATGCTCATCACCTCGCGCATGTCCGCCTCGCACTGCTGGGCGATGTCCATGAAAGGCTTGTCGCGGTGGCTCATTTCCATCACGCCCATGCCGGTGCCTTTGTAGTCGAGCAAGTCGGCTTGCACTTTTTCGAGCACGGCGAGCGGCAGCGTGGCGGGGCCGGCGCTGAAATTGAAAATACGAGACATCAAGTTCTCCTCCAAGAAATTAGAACGGGTGGTCGGTCAGGCCCACTTTTCAGCGTCCAGACCCGGAATCAAAGCAAAACGTTGTGGCGAATCGGTGATCAGCGTCAGTTGATGGCTCAGCGCCGTCGCGGCCAGTTGCAGCTCGAAGGATTTCAGCGCGTCCACCCCCTGCGGCAAATAGGGCGCGAGGTTGACCGCCTGGGCAGCATCGGCTTCGGTGAAGTCGAGCACCTTCACCGCTGCAAAAAATTCTTTCAGCAGGCGCGCGAAACGGGCATTGGTCTTGGGTGCCAGCCGCAGCGCCATCTCGGCGTCCATGCGACTGACGATGCTTACCGCCACTTCGGCAGGTTTCAGCTGCGCCAGGCGCAGCACCACCGGCAGGCGCCCCTTGATGGCAGCGATGACGGTGGCGGTGTCGAGCAGGACTTTCATGTTTGCCAGTGGGCCTTACCAGCGTGCGCTGTCATGGGCGAGCGCGTCCTGCCAGCTGCCGGCATCCAGAGTCTCCTGCGCCAACTCGGGCGCCGGATTGCGAAAGTGCTCGGCCAGTGCCGCAGGCCATGTCGGCTCCTCGTTGCGCGCCAGCCACTCGCGCACCGCCTCGCCGATGATGCGGTTGCGGGTCAGCCCGGTGCGCTCCACCGCCGCGCCCAGACGGCGGAGCGTGTCGGAATCGAAATGGACGCTGAAGTTCATTACAGAATCATAACAGGTGATGTTATGTTTTAAACATGGGCTCCATCAAACCACGGCCATCATCCAGCAAGAAGCAATCAACTAATTGTTATCGTTCGGCTTTTCTTCTGGCCCCAGCGTCAACGAAATGATCGTGCGGTCACCCTCGTCGATGCTGTCGACCCGATCCGCGCTGCCGTCCCCGAGGTCGATGCGGTACAGCGCAGCGCCTGCGCCGCTGGCAGCCAGCACCGCATAGGCGGTGTCGCCATCCGGTTCGATATCGAAACCGGCATTGACGGTGAAGCTCACCGGGAGGACGCCGACCGTGAACAACCTGCCGCTGTTGGGCGAATCCGGCGAGCCGTTTCTACTGCCCACCCGCACCAGGCTGTTGCTGGTCACATCCAGCGCGAACAGCGTGGTGGCGGCTGCATTGCTGACGTTACGGTCGTAGGCCAGCGCAGCCAGCCGCGGCGTGCGGTTGTCGTTGACGTCCCCGCTGTCGAAGAACACATCGGTATCAGTGGCCGCGATGCCGTCATTCGGGTTCACCCGCAGGTTCTGCTCGCTGGCAATCACCCGCAGGCGGTCAGCCATGGGATTGAAGTCCATGACCGGATTGACCAGGGTTTCTGTGGTGAAGGCTGTATTGCTGACCAAGGACACGGCGCCGGTCCTGGGATCGACAGTGCAGATACGGGCCTTGTTGGTCAGCCCGTAAAAAGTATCGGTGGCGGGACGGTAATCGAGCTGCACCAGACTTTCGTCAGTGCCCAGCCCACTGACCTGCACCTCGGTATCGATCCTGGCGGGCTTGGTGATGTCGAAGCCCAGGATGCGACCGGTACTGGTGAGGGCATAGGCGGGACGTTGCTGTTCGCATCCCGCGGTCAGCACGGCGAGCGACAGCAGCGCACCGATGCAGCCGATCCGACGAGTGACTTCATTCATATCCTTATCCTTTGCCAGCCAGCACAGATGCCTCCGCAGATTGTGAACAGGATGGCGATGAATGTCTGCATGCAGGCTCACTGGCGCAAGGCCTCGATCAGCTTGTACTTGCGAAGCAGGCCGCGAAACTGGTGATAGTTGAGACCCAGCAGCTCGGCTGCACGGGTCTGCTTGTGCTGGGCCTTGTCGAGCGCCGCACGCAACAGGGCGACTTCGTAATCGGCCATGTGGGTCTTGTGATCGAGCGGAAATTGCCATGCCGCAGCGGCGGCTGGCTTAGGCGTCGATGCCGACATCAGCGGCATGACGGCAACCCCGCTCGCCTGCGCATTGCGCACGCGGAACGGCGAGTCGAAAGGATCCAGCGTGACCGCCTCCACCACCCGCCGCGCATTGTCCAGGCGATACACCGCACGCTCCACCACGTTTCGCAGCTCGCGTACGTTGCCCGGCCAGGAATGATCCAGCAGCTGCTGCTCGGCGACCGGCGCGAATCCCGCAAAGTATTCGCGCCCCAGCTCCTGCGCCATGCGCTCGCCGAAGCGTTGCGCCAGCAGCAGGACATCCTCGCGCCGCTCGCGCAGCGGCGGTACGGTGATGACCTCGAAACTCAGACGATCAAGCAGGTCCTCTCGAAAGCGCCCGCTCGCGGCCAGCGCCGGCAAGTCGGCATTGGCGGCAGCCACCACCCGTACATTCACCTTCTGCGTTTCCGACGAGCCCATGCGCTCGAACTCGCCGTACTCCAGCACGCGCAGCAGTTTCTCCTGCAGGCGCAGACTCATGCTCGATAGCTCATCAAGGAACAGCGTGCCGCCATGGGCCAGCTCGAAGCGGCCGACCCGGGCCTTCACCGCCCCGGTGTAGGCGCCGGCAACATGGCCGAACAGCTCGGATTCCAGCAGCTCGTCATTCACCGCCGCGCAGTTGAACTTGACGAAGCGCTTGCCCCAGCGCTCGCTGAGGTAATGCAGGCGTGCGGCGATCAGCTCCTTGCCGCTGCCGCGCTCGCCAACCACCAGCACCGGCTTATTGAGGCGCGCGGCGCGCGAGACCTGCTCCAGTACCGCCAGAAAACACTCCGCCTCACCCACCAGTGGCGGCAGGTTGGCAAGCAGGGAGGCAGCTTCCAGGTCTTCTTCCATTTACTGGTAATTTTTACCACTCTATGAATAATACCGCCACTAATAAATTGATTTCGGGTGACTTGGAAAATACTCCACAACGCCTATAACTCTAATTAAGACAATTAGATACGAGATTATTTTTTGGCATGGCATAAGCCTCGCAATAGACCTGGCACGAGTCACCCCAACGGAGCCAATAATGAAACTCGCCAACATCCTCGCCGCCACTTTCGCCACTGCTGCTGTCGCCGCCCAGGCCGGCGGGGTGGTGTTCAATACCCCGGTCACCTACACCGAACCGGTCACCTATGCCGCAGGTGTCACCTATCTCGCACCGGTCACCTACGCACCGAAGGCAATGACCGAGGCGCAAGCCCGGGCAGCGGCCACGCCGGTGCTGCTGGAGCGGGTGATCGTCACGCCCAGCCGCAGCTATGCCGAGGCGGAGTGGCACACCCATCTCGCCAGCAAGAAGGCCAGCAGCCAGCTTTACCCCGTGAAATCCGAACGCCGCCTTGAAACCCGCACGCACAGCACGCTGCGGATGTTTCTCCCCTTGCAGTAAGTCGCACCACCCGGAAACCGAAGATGGGCATCTTTTCCCGCACCAAGGATGTTCAGCAGGCCGATATCGAGGCCCTGCTGTCGTCATCCAACGACCCGCTGAAAACCGCGCGTCTGATCATCAACGAAATGGAGGACACGCTCGTGGAAGCCCGTTCGACCGCCGTACGCACCCTGGCCCGCAAGAAGGAAATCCAGCGTCGCATGGATGATCTCAAAGGCCAGTCCGATGACTGGGAGCGCAAGGCCGCACTTGCCATCGAAAAGGATCGTGAAGACCTTGCCCGTGGCGCGCTGGCCGTGAAGTTGCGGGTCGAGCAGGAGCGCGCGCAGATCGCCGAACTGCTGCCGCCGGTGGAAGTCGAGCTGGAAAAGCTCGACACTGATCTTGCCGACCTGCGGGTGAAGCTGGCGGAGGCGCGCAGCCGTCATCGTCTGCTAGCCCTGCAGAGCGCCAGCGCCAGCGCCCGCAAGGATGTGCGCGGCGCGCTCGCCAGCGACAAGAGCAATGTCGCACTCGATGTGCTGGCACGCGATGTGGACCGTCTCGGCGCCGAGGCCGAAGCCTATGACCTGGGCAAGGCCAAGCTCGAGGACCAGTTTGCACAGTTGGAGCGTGCAGACGCCGTCGACAGCGAGCTGGCACGCCTGCGCAGCAAACTCAACAAGAACGAAGGGACTTAAACCGTGGAAATCAATATCGACAACGTGCCTGATGCCGCCAACGCGGCGGTGCAGATCTCCGATGTGCCGGACCTGGCGGTGATCGCCGTCAGCATCGGGGGGGCCAGCATTCTGCTGTTCGTGCTGTTCGTGCTGCCGATCTGGCTGTTCCTGCACTACCGCTCGCGCACCAAGCACCTGGCACCGCCGCCCGTGGTCACGCCCGTGCAGCCGGCTGCCTACGAAGATCTGGCCGAGCTTGCCCGCATCGCCGAACGCTTCGAGCACCGTCTCGATGCCGTCGAAACCCTGATGGACGCTGAAAACCCCCGCTGGAGACGCTGAAATGAGCAACACCACCACCTCAAAAATCCGCACTGGCTTTCTCTCCGAGATGCAGCGCTACCCCGCAAATGGCTGGCTCGCCGGCGTCTGCCGCGGCATTGCCGACTACTTCGACTGGAAGGTGCAGTGGGTGCGGGTGATCGTCATCGCCATCCTCATCCTCACCACCGCCTGGCCGGTCATCATCGTCTATGGCGTGCTCTGGTACGTGATGGAAGAAGGTGATCTCGCCAACCCCAACCGCCCCAAGTGGAGCGACATGCCACTCGCTGCCGCACGCGCCGCCGGCACCACCGCCAGTACCGAAACGGCGAGCACCACGATGCGCGACATCAAGGAACGCTTCACGCGCCTGGATGACCGCCTGCGCAAGCTCGAGGAAGCAGCTCTCAACAAGGACGACGCCCTGCGCCGCGAGATCGACAAGCTCGCCGACGACGGCGCGCCGCCCAGGAGCTGAGCGCGGCCATGGTCGGTTTCCTGCTCTGGCTGCTGCTGTTCCTGGTGTGCTGGCCAGTAGCTCTGCTGGCCCTCATCCTCTACCCCATCGTCTGGCTGCTGCTGCTGCCGTTCCGGCTGCTGGGGATCGCGGTGGAAGGCGTGTTCTCGCTGCTGAAAACCTTGCTGACGCTGCCGGCACGGGCGCTGGGCGCTCGCTAGGGCATGTCATCAACTGCATGGTCGCAGCGGCCGAAGCCTGTTTTGGGGCAGTGCCAGGAACGAGGCGCAGCGAATACTTGAAGTCTTCGCTAGCCTCGTGACGCCGCAATGCCCCGAAACAGCCCGGCCCCGAAGGCTTGCGGCCAAAACCGCGCATTGCTTCGTTGCGAGACTAGCGAAGGCCACAAGCATTCGCGTCGTCTCGCGCCTCGCACTGCGCGGTTTTGACTCGCAACGCTGCGAGCATGCAATTGATGACACGCCCTAGAGCGTCTGGCGGCCTGCGAAAGCGTGGCTCAGCGTGCCGCCGTCCACATATTCCAGCTCGCCGCCCATGGGCACGCCGTGGGCGATACGCGTCACCTTGACGCTGCGGGCCCTGGCGAGTTCGGCGATGTAATGCGCCGTGGCCTCGCCCTCGACCGTCGGGTTGGTGGCGATGATCAGTTCGCGCACCGTGCCCTCTGAAAGCTGCTCGATCAGGCGTGGCAAGCCCAGCTGCTCCGGGCCGATGCCATCGAGCGGCGACAGGCGCCCCATCAGCACGAAATAGCGGCCCCGGTAGCCGGTACCGGACTCGATGGCGAGCAGGTCCGCCGGATTCTCGACCACACAGAGCTGGCCGGTATCCGCGCGCCGCGCGCTGCAGAAGCCGCAATGGTCCGGCTCGCAGAACATGCGGGTGCGCGGGCACTGCTCGATGCCGGTGATCGCCTCGCCGATGCTGCGGCTCAGAAACTCGGCACCCTCGCGATCACGCTGCAACAGATGCAGCGCCATGCGCTGCGCGGACTTTGGGCCAACCCCGGGCAGGCGGCGCAGGGCGTCGATCAGGCGGGTGAGTTTGGGGGAGTAGGTCATGGCTTTAGGCGAGCACTGCTCGCCATGACCTACTCGCCCGGCAGGGATGCCGGGCGCGGCGGCGGATCAAGGGGATGAGGTCAAGCCAGGGAAGGCAAGACTGCGTTGACACTGCAACAAGCCAAAACAGAATCACATCAACCCGCCGAGATTCATCCCGGGCGGCAGCTGCATGCCGGCGGTGGCGGTACTCATCTTGGCGCTGCTCATCGCCTCGATCTTCTGGGTCGCGTCGTTGATGGCAGCGGCGATCAGATCCTCCAGAAACTCCTTGTCCTCGGTCAGCGCATCGGCGCTGATCTCGACTTTCTTCGCCTGGTGCTTGCCGCTGAGCGTGACTTTCACCATGCCGGCGCCGGATTCGCCAACCGCCTCCATGCGCGCCACTTCGTCCTGCAGGCGCTTGACGTTTTCCTGCATCTTCTGGGCTTGGGCGAGGATTTGCTGCATTGGGCCTTTCATGGCGTATTCCTTTGACTAGATGGATTTGATGGAGCCGGCACGGACGCTGGCCCCGAAATGTTGCTGGAACGCCAGCACGTTCGCATCCGCCGCGATGGCGGCTTCGGCGGCTTTCTGCCGCGCGTCCTGCGCGGCCAGCCTCTGTGCGGCGGGGGTATCGAGCGAGCCGATACCGACATCGATCACCAGATGGACAGGGGCCGAGAGCTGGATGCGCAGGGCCTCCTGCAATTCGGCACGGCGCTCCTCGGTAAGCAGGTGCTTGTGACGGACGTCCAGCGTCAGGCGCAGGGCATCGCTGTCTCTGGAAGTCCACACCGCGTTGAAGGCGAGGGTCTTGGTGAGGCCCTGCAGGGCCAGCGCCTCCAGCCGCACCGACCAGGGCGCATCGTCGGCTACCGGCTGTGGCGTGGGCAGCACCAGCGCCGGCAGTTCGAGCACCGGGGCCATCTGTGCCGGTACCGTCAGCCGTGGCTTGCCGGCGTGGGCCGGCGCAGGCGCTTCGGCCAGTGCCGCCGTGGGGGATGGCACTGATCGCTGTGCGATCGGCACAGTGGCCGGCACGCGGCCGGGCGCGGGCGCAGCACCGGCACTGGCCGCCCCCCGCCCTGCTCCGCCGCCACTGCTGGCGGCATCCGGCGGCTGATCGGGGTGGAACGCCAGCATCCGCAGCAGGCACATCTCAAAACCCAGACGCGGCTCCGGCGCCCAGCCGAGGTCACGGCGCCCGAGCACCGCGATCTGGTAGTAGAGCTGCAGGTCTTCGGCCTTGAACCGACCATTGAGCGCCAGCAACGCCTCGTCATCGTCCTCGGTCTGTGCCTTGGGCAAGGCCAGCAGCAGGGCCAGCCTTTGCAGCGCCGCGGCGAGTTCATTGATCAGCGCGGCGTAGTCGGGTGCCTGCGATTCGAGCTTCTGGATGCCGACCAGCAGTGCGTCGCCATCCCGGCTGCTGAGGGCAGCCAGAAGATCGAACAACACCCGGCGGCCGGAAGTGCCCAGCATCTCCTCCACCGGTTCGCGCAGCAGCGTGTCGCCGCCGGCAAAGGCAATGGCCTGATCGGTGAGCGACAGCGCATCGCGCATCGAGCCATCGGCACCGCGCGCGATTTCGCTGACTGCACCGGGCTCGAAAGCCTGACCTTCTTCGGTGAGCACCTTGATGATCTGTTCGCGGATCACGCTGATCGGCAGGCGCTTCAGGTTGAATTGCAGGCAGCGGCTCAGAATGGTGGCCAGCAGCTTCTGCGGATCGGTGGTGGCGAGGATGAACTTCACCCGCGGCGGTGGCTCTTCCAGCGTCTTCAGCAGCGCGTTGAACGCACTCTTCGAGAGCATGTGCACTTCGTCGATCAGATACACCTTGTAGCGGCCGCGTACCGGCGCGTACTGGGCGTTGTCGATCACCACCCGCACGTCATCGACACCGGTATTGCTGGCGGCATCGATTTCCAGCAGGTCCACGAACCGGCCCTGATCGACTTCCTTGCACGAGCCGCAGACGCCGCAGGGCTGGGAGGTCACGCCGGTTTCACAGTTGAGGCCCTTGGCGATGATGCGCGCCAGCGTGGTCTTGCCCACGCCACGGGTGCCGGTGAGCAGGATGGCCGGGTGCAGGCGGTCCTGATCCAGCGCATGGCACAGGGCCTTGGTGACATGGCCCTGGCCCATCACATCTTCAAAACGACGAGGTCGGTATTTGCGGGCGAGGGCGAGATAGCTCATGGCGCTTAGTTTAGTAGGCCATCGTCATTCCCGCGAAGGCGGGAATCCATCTCTGAATCTGCGCACTGCCGCCGCACCATGGATTCCCGCCTTCGCGGGAATGACAGAAGATGTGGGGATGACTCCCCCAATCAAACGCGCGCTGCTGATCGCCCTGCAAGTGTTGGTGGTCGTTGGCTTTGCAGTTGCCATCGAACACTGGTGGGGATTCGCGCGGCTGCTCGCACCCTGGGCGCAGGTGCCACTGGCTCTGGTTGCGATGGTGGTGGCGGCACAGCTCGCCAGCTACTCGCTGCGCGCCCTGCGCATCTATCTGGCCGAACCGCGCATCCCGCGCGGTGCCTGGGCACGCTGCCTGCAACTGATCCTGCTCAACAATGCCCTCAACCTGCTGCTGCCGGCACGCACCGGCGAGGCGAGTTTTCCGATCCTGATGCAACGCTGGTTCGGCGTGCCGGTGGCAGAGGGCGCGGGCACCCTGCTGTGGCTGAGGCTGCTGGACCTGAACGTGCTGGGCGTGCTGGCCCTGCTCACTTTCGCGCCGGCGCTGCTGCCTTCGCCCGCCGCCCTGTGGCCGCTGCTGGCGCTGGCTGCGGCATTGCTGCCGCTGCTGGCACCACCGCTTCATCACCGGCTGTCGCAGGCCCTGATGCGTCGGGACAGCAAGGCTGCGCAACTGACCCGCAAGGTACTGGCAGGCATGCCGCGACGATTGCCGCAGGTGCTGGTGGATCTGGCGCTGACCTGGTCTGCCTGGGCCATCAAGCTCGCCGCACTGGCGGCGGTATTCGCCAGCCTGGCGCAGCTGCCGCCGGTCGCCGCCCTGCTGGGAGCGATTGGCGGTGATCTGTCCACCGTGCTGCCGCTGCACACGCCCGGCGGCTTCGGCACCTACGAAGCGGGGGTGATCGCCTTTGCCTCGCCGCTTGCCCCGCCGACGCCGGCATTGCTGGCCGCCGCCGTCAACCTGCACATCCTGGTGCTCGGCATCGCACTCGCTGCCGGTGCGCTGGCGTGGCTGACACAGCCGCGTGTGAGAAACTTAAGCCCATGAACAACATGCTCACTGCACCACGCCTCTCCGTCGTCATCCCGATGTACAAGGAGCAGGACAACGTCATCCCGATGCTCGAAGGCGTCCACAAGGGCCTTGCCGGTTACATGGGCGAGTGGGAGCTGATCGTCGTCGATGACGGCTCCACCGACGACACCGGCCCGCGACTGGTGAGCGAAGCCGCCAAGTACGGCCCGCATGTGCGGGTACTGCGCTTCGCGCGCAACCACGGCCAGACTGCCGCCATGCAGGCCGGCATCGACGCCGCCCGTGGCGAGGTCATCGCCACCCTCGACGGCGATCTGCAGAACGACCCTGCCGACATTCCGCACATGGTCGACGAGATGCTTAAGCGCGATCTCGATCTACTCGCCGGCAAGCGTGCGAATCGGCAGGACGACCTGGTCAGCCGCAAGCTGCCGAGCAAGATCGCCAACCGGCTAATCGCCAAGGTCACTGGCGTCAACCTCACCGACTACGGCTGCTCGCTGAAGGTCTATCGCGCCCGCATCATCAAGAAAGTGCGGCTCTACGGCGAGATGCACCGCTTCATTCCGGTGTGGGCGGCGATGGTCACCTCGCCGCAACGCATCGCCGAAATGCCGGTCGCGCACTACGCGCGGCAGTTCGGGGCCAGCAAGTACGGCATCTCGCGCACCTTCCGGGTCATTCTCGACCTGCTGACGGTGTTCTTCTTCCTGCGCTTTCAGGCGCGCCCGGGGCACTTCTTCGGCTCCATCGGGCTGGCGCTGGGCTTCATCGGCGGTTCGATGATGAGCTGGCTGCTGTTTGTGAAGTTCGCCCTCGGCGAATCCATCGGCGGCCGGCCAATGCTGCTGGTATCGATCCTGTTCCTGATGTTCTCCGTGCAGTTTCTCACCACCGGCATCGTCGCTGAAATGCTGGCGCGCATCTTCTACAAGGATCAGCCGCGGGTGGCCTTCATCGACGAGGCCACCGACATCGGTGCCGT